>CALQFT020000287.1 GCA_943329925.2 Opitutus sp. GAS368 | reverse complement strand
CCTGATTAAATCCACCGAAGACCTCAAAGAAAGACTCATCGCAACTCATCAGTTATCACGATCAACCGCCCTCCAGAAGGCAATGACCACTTACCACAAGCCAACCCCTGAAGTGCACAAGAACCCCAGCGAGGGCTCGCCATTCGCTCGCCGCCTTCCGAGAATGGGCCAGTGAACCGTTCTTTGCGTTTTAATATCGGGGCCGGCTTTTTGGGAATGCTTTGGCTGTGCGTGCCCATTGGCGCCCCTCTGCCGCTTCTCATGCAAGTTGTGGAGGCCTCGTCCACTCAATTGGGACTGCTTTCAGCCTCCTGGCAGGCGGCCATGTTGGTGCAAATCCCAGCGGCTCTCATTTCCGAGCGCATGCGCCGGCGTAAGTTCTTTTGGGCGGCCGCCTGCATCCCTCACCGAATTCTCTGGGGGGCTCCGGCGCTCATACCCATTTTGCTTCCCGAGCAGCGCGCGCAATGGCCATTTTGGATAATAGCCTCGCTCTCACTCAGTAATGTTTTTGCAAACCTGGGCACCGCCTCGTGGTCGAGTTGGATGGCAGACATAGTCCCCGCAGAAACAGCCGGCGCGTTTTGGTCCCTCCGACAGCGAGCCGTTTCCGCCGGACTCATCGTTGGAACCGCCTGGTATGGGTGGATACTTGACCACCAGACTTCTCCAGAAAGCATGCGCGGGTTTCAATGGGTATTTCTGCTATGCGCTTTATTTGGTATATCCGACATTTTGGTGCATTTGTTGGTTGATGAGCCGGCGCCGGCCCGAGTCGCGGACGGCATCCCCTTGCGCGAGCGATTGCGCGCCCCCTTCAAAACACCGGGCTTCGGGGCGCTCACACTGGCCATGGCGTTTTGGACCGGAGCGCAGTCATTAGTGGGATACACGCTGGCGTTGCCGGGGTTCTTTAGCATGGTGCACCTGCATTCCTCTTTCGGCGCCAATTACTCGCAAGCCTCCTACCTCTTCATTTCGGCAGCGTTGGGCGCGGCTATTTTCAGCAACAAACTGGGCGCATGGATGGACAAAGCAGGGGCTGGAGCAGTGATGCAGCGGTTGGTGTTTTGGGCGCCAATCTCCCTGCTGACTTGGTGGTTAGCGGTCCCTGGTGAGGCCGTTTGCTTCGGGCACCGCTTTCCTCTGGCGGTGGGATGGATGGCTGTGACGGGCCTCGTTCAGGGCGGCCTCTACGTCGGCACCCTGCTGTGCCAATTTCGCCTCACGCAAATGCACATGCCCAATGAAGGGCGCACTGTGGCCATGGCACTGCACTGGAGCCTCGCGGGATTGGGCGGCGCGGTGGGTGCATTCTGCGGCGGCTGGATCAAGGGCGCCATCGAGACGGCCGGAATGCCCGCCTTCCTCGGCGGACGCTACGCCTATGACGTACTCGTTCTCTTGCACCTTCTTCTGGCTTGGTGCTGCGTACTGCCATTGTGCAGGAAATTGGCCCGCGCCGACCTTTCATTCCTGCGCTCAGCCTGATGCATTTTGAACGGCCTACGCTAGCTTTGAGAGCAAGCCACCCTGTCCAAAAATGCAAATTCCCCGCATCTCCCAACTGCCTTACTGAGCAAGGAGTTGACTATTCCGACGGACGACGTCGGCGCGGCCGGCGTGGCTGAATTTCCAGTTGGGGATGGTGCAAAAACTCCTCGTCGAATCCTTGGCCAAGGGACATTGGCGGCATATCGCCGAAATCCGTCGCAGGCAAGGAATCGAGCTCCGAGGTCCCGCCGCCCTTAAACCAAGTGCGTTCATCCTGACGCTTTAATTCAGCCGGTAAAACCTGGCGCCCTATGACTAGGGTACCCGAAAAAATCCCCCCTTTTTCCACCGTGATAGCCCGCGCGTAGACAGTGCCCTCAAGCACGCCTTTTTTGTTAATCACAACCTTGCTTGCGCAAATGATAATACCGCGAGCCTTCCCGTTGACCTCCACAGTATGGCCGTAGGCTGGCGAAACAAATTCCACGTTTGCCTTGGGATGGATCACGAGTGATTTCGCGTCAATATCCCCCTCATACTGACCTAAAACGCGAACGGCAGCCTCGCTGGTGCATACGATTCGCCCCCGGAAACGGCCTTCAATACGCGCCGAACCGCACAGAATGCGACTGCTCGCAATATCTGCGTCCGGAGAAATATGCACAGTTCCCTGAGTCTGAATAGTGCGCGCAAACGGTCCGGCAATCCGGAAATCCCGGATGTCGATGTAAGAGCCGCATTGAGGACAGAGACTCGACTGAGCTTCCGGAGAGACTTCGTGGGTCTCCCGGCAGCTAAAGCAAGTGACCACACGGGCAGAATCCCGTGAAAACCACTTGGAGACCTTGTCAAAGAAGGAAGGTTCTTTGAGGCTGGCAGCCTCCTTAGCCAGAAGCTTTTCAATCGCAAAGTGCTGACCGCACTGACGACAGAACGTGCTTCTGGCGCTAACAGGTTCGAGTTGACTGAATCCGCATTGCGGACAATCGGCGCCGATCTTGTCGGCCGTTTGCTTGCGGGAGTTGGCCACGGGGGCCTAAAAGTTAACAGAAGCCAGTGGCTTCTGCATGAGAAAACGTGGAGGGAAAAGGGGTTCCACCGGCACTATTTAGGGCCGGGGAGGCACTCCTCCACCAACGGCGACGGCCGGACGCGCATCGGGACTGCGCACGATTTCAGGTGTCTTCATGGCAATCCGGTTGGGGGTAACCTCGGACTTCCCAACGAAGGTCGCGCCGTCTTCTATTACAAGGCGAGCGGCCTTGAGATCGCCATTGAGCACCGCGTGGCTCTTGAGCTCGCAGCGTTCTTCCACCGTGATATTGCCGTGGACCTTACCGAAAACGGTCACCCCTTTAGTCTTAATTTCACCGCGAATCTCGGCATTTTCTCCCACAGTGAGCATTCCGGGACTGATGATTTCGCCTTCGACTTTACCGTCGATGGTTAGATCATTCTGGAACTTGATGGAGCCTTTGATCTCCACATCGGAGGCAAGTACGTTTT
>CALQFT020000286.1 GCA_943329925.2 Opitutus sp. GAS368 | reverse complement strand
GTTCCAGCGGGCCGCAGAAACCGCCCCGCTGCTTAGTGCGCCCGTTCCCGAGGAAACGGCACTTGCGCGCAAGGTTGCAGAGTAAGTTGCAAATTGCGGAAAAGCGAGTTGCTTATCAAGCCCATCGATAGCATCCACGCCGAGGTTCTTGTCGTAAAACTCACGTTTATAAGCGCTTTTTTTAAGCAGATTAGGCGGCGCCACGACAGGAGTGGACGGTGAGGTGGAGCTAGCAACGCCGCCTCCGACACTGTAGCGATCTGGCGCCGCGCTGAGTGGGGTGGCGGGGTAATACACGGCTATCGTGCCAGCAGAGGCAGGGGTAACGGAACCGGCACGGATTTCAGTGTTGATGTCCGCAAGAAATTGGGAAGTCGCGAGTTCAGCGAGTTGTTGTTCCTGAAGTATCGAATGGGATTGGACTGTGGCGACAACCTGTTTGGAAGATGTGCCGAGAAAGGCGATCACCATCACGGAAAGCAGTGCCACGATACCAAGAATTAAGATCAAAGCTGCGCCGCTTTGCTCGCGATTCGAGCGACTAAATCTGTTCATAAAAGTTGGGGAGAATTCACACCTGAACCGTGCGGGACCTGATGAAGAAATCAGAGTGTGGACGATAGCCAATAGGCGGCTATAAAGTCAATCGGCCAGTCACTCATGGCATCTTCATCCCAATGTCCAATCACATGCAGACACATTCTCTCGCCAATCTTATGACCCGCTTGAATTTAACGCGTGTCTATCTTCGCTTAGCTATTCTTTTGGGGCTTTGCGTCATTGCTTTACCCTCAACGTCCACAGCGCAAAGCCCGCCAGAACTCGTGGCACCCCAAGGCCCCGCATGGATCCGCCCAGAACGCCCCATGGGCTGGACCATTACTTTTCGCTACGCGAACTCACCCAAGCCTCCAGCTGAGGAAGAACGCCCAGTAAAGATTACAGTTATGGCCGTGGGCACAAGATCTCTGGAAACTATCAGGTACGCGAAAATCGGATTCAATATTTGGTCCGCTGAAGGCTATTCTTTCATGGTTGATCCTGAGACAGGCGGTTTTGAAATGCGCTCCAGCCCTATGCCATCATCCCCAGCGGACGCGGCGCCTGTTTTAACGAATCCCTCTGATCCAGAAGTGGCCGCCGAATTTCAAGACTGGGTTGGGCTCAAGGAGTTTGATTGGGTAAAGTCCGACCTGTTTCAGGGCACCATCAAGCTGGGGAACGAGCTCCTGCACGTTTACGCGCTTTTGCCCGAGGAGATGCTCGCAGCGCGTCTCGCCGCAGCCACAGCAGCACGACCTGTGGCAGGTCGTCCAACGGCCCCCGTAGCACGCCCACCCGCGCCGAAATGGCCCGCCGGCCCAATTGGCGGCCTGCCACTGCGCCCCGATATCAAAGTCGTCGCCGTGGATGCCAACACCCGTCGTCCGCGTTATTTACAGCTGGGCGAAGACATTCGTGAGTACGTCTTCAGCATCCCAAATGAGTCAATGTTAGAACTGCCGGGTCCCATCCAGAAGCGCCTCAAGGCAATGGGGCTTTAGCACCCACTCCACTTCCACCCAGCTCCCCGCCGTTGAGTCCGGACTGGCCAAGCAGCGCGCAGCCTTTCACATTATCGCTCTCATCTCCATGGCTACCCGTTACATCCCAACCATCGGTTTAGAAGTTCACGTCCAACTCAAGACGCGCAGCAAGATGTTCTGCGGTTGCCCCGTCGAATACGGCGCGGAACCCAACGCCCACACGTGTCCGGTTTGCCTCGGTTACCCCGGAGCCCTCCCAGTGATGAACGAGACGGCGCTGCGCATGACTGCCCTCACGGGGTTGATGCTCAACTGCAAGGTCGCTGAGATATGCAAGTTTGACCGGAAGAACTACTTCTATCCGGACATGCCCAAGAATTACCAGATCTCGCAGTATGACCAGCCGATTTGCGACAAGGGCGGTGTGCCCCTCCACGAACTCGCCTACCCCAAGGACGCCCAGAAAACGATCACCAACCCCAACAAGATCGTCAAACTCGTGCGCATCCATCTGGAAGAAGACGTCGCCAAAAGCGCCCACTTCGAAGCCTCCAGCGGCATCGACTTCAACCGCGCCGGCACCCCGCTCATGGAGATCGTCTCCGAACCCGATCTCGATTCCCCGGAAGAAGCGTTCGCCTTTCTCACCGCGCTCCAACAGATCCTAGTCTATGGAGGCGTGAGTGATGCGGATATGGAAAAGGGCCAGATGCGCTGCGATTGCAACGTCTCGGTGCGCCCGGAAGGCACCACGGAGTTGGGGACGAAGATCGAAATCAAAAACATGAACTCCATCTCCGGGGTGCGCCGCGCGCTTGCCTACGAGATCGAGCGCCAGACGGAGTTCGTGGGCAAAGGCGGCTCCCTCGCGCAGGAAACCCGGCGCTGGGACGACGGCCTCGGGCAGACCTCGCTGATGCGGATAAAAGAGTCTGCTCACGACTACCGCTATTTCCCAGAACCAGACCTCCTTCCCGTGGACACGCGCGTGTTCATGGACGAAGTCCGCAGCCGACGCCCCGAACTGCCCGCGGAGAAAAAAGCGAGGTTTACAGAAACCTACGGGATAACCGATTACGATGCCTCGGTGCTATCTTCGGAGCGGGCGTTGGCGGACTATTTCGAGGCGGCGGCAGCCACGGCGCCCAAGCCGAAGGTCCTCGCCAACTGGATTTCCAACGATTTACTAAGCGCGTTGGGCGCTGCCAACGAACCACTCAGCGCCTGCAAAATCGGGGCGTCGCAACTCGCGGGACTGCTCGGGATCATCGAGAGCGGCGTGATTAACGCGAGGCAGGGCAAGGAAGTGTTCCAGGAAATGTTCGCCACCGGCAAAGATGCGGCCGTGATTGTGGAAGAAAAAGGATTGAAGCAAGAGAGCGATTCGGGCGCTATCGAGGCGATTTGTGCGCAGTGTATTCAAGCCAACCCTAAGGCAGCCGAAGAGTTCCGCGCAGGCAAGGTTGCCTCCATTAACTTTCTCAAGGGACAGGTAATGAAGCTTTCGCAAGG
>CALQFT020000285.1 GCA_943329925.2 Opitutus sp. GAS368 | reverse complement strand
CAAATCGAAAAAGCCAGCGACGCGATGTAGGCAATATCAAATATAAACTGGCAAATAAGATGAAACATACACTCATTCCTGTCACCGCCTTGCTTCTGGCGCCGCTGGCTGCACTGAACGCTGCTGATGCACCGAGGCCTGCAGGAAAGCCCAACATCATCGTTATTTTGACGGATGATCAAGGCGATGCCGACTTGTCCTGCCAACGCCAGGTTCCCGACATCAAAACGCCAAACCTTGATTTCCTCGCCTGGCAGGGCGTGCGCCAGACGGCCGGTTACGTTACCGCACCGCAAGAGACGCAGGGGACAGACACTCCAGGAGGCGCACACGCAGGAGTTTCCGCGCCGGCCGAGCAGCGTCCCAACGTCATCTTCATCGTCGTGGACGATCTCGGTTACGGTGAACTCGGTTGCTATGGCGGGAAAGACATCCCGACACCGCAGATCGATGCACTCGCGGCGAGTGGGGCGCGGTTCACGAGCGGTTATGTCACCGCGCCGTTTTGCGCGGCCTCGCGTGCGGCGCTGATGACGGGGCGTTTTCAGACGCGGTTCGGTTTTGAGTTCAATCCCATCGGCGCGAATCAGGGCAAGGAGATCTGCGGTGCCTATTACGTAGGCGTTCGCCGGCTTGATGAAATTTCATAAAAGGGAAGTAATCATGCCATCCCCCGTCCTACTCCTCGCCGCCTTGCTGCTGACACCGCTGGCCGCCCACGCTGCCGAGTCGACGAAGCCCGCAAGCAAGCCGCCCAACATCCTCTTCATCCTCACAGAGGATCAAGGCGCACATTTGAGCTACCTTGGCACTCCTGGTTTGCAGACGCCGAACATGGATTCGCTCGCGAAGTCTGGCGTCTATTTTCGGAACTTCTTCGTTGGCTATCCCGTGTGCTCGCCATCGAAGGCGTGCATTTACACATCGCTGCACAATCACACGAATGGCATCCTCAACAACACGCCGAATTATCACAAGCCGGCGGACCAACTCACCGCTGAGGAGAAGAACAATGCGGTCTATCGCAACAATCGACTCCACGAAGGTATACCCACGCTGGTCGAGCGATTGAAGGAGGCGGGCTATTATCAAGGCGTCATGCACAAGTTGCATGTCGCCCCCGTGGAGAGCTTTCCTTATGACGAGTTCATCGCTGGCGAGAACGGCAAGGCGGTCGCCGGCTTCATCGAGCGTGCCGGAAAGACGGGTAAGCCGTGGCATCTCTTCTTCAACGTCGGCGTTTCCCACCGGCCGTTTCCGAACAGCGACAAAGTAAAGATTCGAGTCAAACCGGAGGAGGTGAAACTGCCCGCGTTTCTGCCGGATACGCCCGATACGCGCAAGGATTGGAGCGAATACTTGGCAGCGGTTGAAAAGGCCGACAAATTGGTGGGAGAAGCACTCGAATCATTGCGTGCTTCGAACCAGGAGCAGAATACCATCATCATCTGCTTTGGCGGCGATCACGGCCCGGCTTTCCAGCATGGAAAGATGACGCTCTACGATTTAGGTCTGCGTGTCACACTGAGTATCAACGGCCCCGGATTGCAGCGAAGTGCAACGAGCGAATTACTCGCAAGCGAACTCGATCTTGCGCCGACGCTGCTCGACTTGCTGGGGCTAGAGCCGTTTCCGAAATCGCACGGCATCTCGCTGCGGCCCATCCTCGAAGGGACGCCTGGGGCGAAAGGGCACGATTTCATTTTCGCCGAGATCTCGAACCGTGGCGTTTTGCCTAATGACGGTATGCAGGAGCGCAGCATTTACGATGGTCGCTGGCACCTGATTTACCGAGAGAAGCACACCCCACCATGGCGCCAAGTGCAGGCCGACAGTAAGGATTGGAACCCCTGGGGCAACCGCACCTATGCCGAGACACTGCGCGTTAAGGATCGATTCCCCGAGCCCTTCCGCATCCTTGCCGAGATGGACCCTCAAAGTCTCGGTGGCCAAGTACCCGCTCTGGAACTCTACGATCTCAAAGCCGATCCCGACGAAATGCATAACCTCGCCAGTGACATCAACCATCGGCCTCAGCGAGATCGGCTTTGCGCTGCGCTTCAGCGCTGGGTTCGAGATACAGCTGACTCTTCCGTGGCAGCGTCTCAAAACATGAAATCCCTCCGCATCCTGCTTGCCTGTACCCTAGCTGCCTTTGCCTCCGTTGCGCTGGTTCGCGCCGAAGGCCAATGCGGAAAGAAAGACTCCGCGTCCTGCAGCGGCTGCTCTGCTGAAAAGAAAGACGAAAAGAAATGCACGAAGGACGATGGCTGCACCGACGGCCCGTGCGCCAAGCCCGAGAAAAAGGACGCGCCCAAGACGACCTCCTGATTCGGTCATTTATAGCCAGTCAAAAGTCTGTCGGCCTGCACGTCACGTGCGGTCGGCTTTTTTTGGCTCCGGTTGGACGGGCGGGGATGGAGGGCGGGGAATCCCTCCGACCTTGAGCTCACGTTCAAGGCCACGAGGCATCGCTCCTGAACTCGCCAACAAGCCACTACTTGCTGCCTCCTGCCATCGCCATCGAAGGTGGCGATGCCGTCGATGGCGATGGCAGGGTGAAATAAAAACAGGCGCCCTGCTCCACCTCGGACTCGGCCCATATGCGCCCGCCGTGGCGTTGCAGGATGCGTTGCACCAAGGCCAATCCGACTCCCGTGCCCTCAAAATCCGGCTGGTTGTGCAGGCGTTGAAACACACCGAAGAGCTTGCCCACATAGCGCATGTCGAAGCCCGCCCCGTTGTCTTTGACGTGATAAACCCATTCGCCGTGCGCATCCGCCTGTGCCCCAATTTCGATCGTGGCGACCGGCCGTTTTCTGGTGAATTTGAGCGCGTTACTGATCAGGTTGACCCACACCTGCCGGATCATTGCCGGGGTGCCCTCCGCCGCAGGCAGTTCTTGCAGGCTGAGCTGCACGGAGCGTCCGGGTTCGAATTTAATGAGCTCATCGTAAACGTCTTGAGCCACAGCGTGCATGTCGATTAACACCGGCTCGGTTTGTTGGCGGCTGATCCGCGAAAAGGCCAGCAGGTCGT
>CALQFT020000284.1 GCA_943329925.2 Opitutus sp. GAS368 | reverse complement strand
CTCCAGTCGCTCGGTCCATTCCAAATGGTGGCGTCATCACGGGGCGCCCCTGCAGGGCTTTCGGTTTTATAACGGATCAAACCCATGGCGTTGCCATGGGCTGCGAGTGGACTGCCCCTTCGGGGCGGAAACGCTTCGATTAATAGAGTAGGGAGACGAGGATGGTTTGCGGCCACAACCACTCCTTGTCCTCATCTCCCCCTCATCGAACCGGACGGGCGGATTTCCCGCATCCGGCTCTCGGAGGCTGTTCTCCGGTTTGCTTCATTTGCATTGCCGTGTAGCGTTCGTGGGGAAACGAGTCAGGTCGTATTGCTCATGCAGGCGTTCGTTCCGATAATGCGGCCCGTAATGCGCCCGGCTCTTGGCGTGTTTCTTCCACAGCCATCTCCGGACTCGATTACACACCTGCATCTGCATCTTCCCAAACACCTCATCCCTTTGCGCGTAGTCAAAGTACCCGATCCAGCCGCGTACCCGCTCATTGATCCGGGCCACGACTGTTTCAGGTTCTTTCCAGAACGTGTTCCGTTCCGTTTCTTCGCGTACTGCCGCCAGTAGTTTGCCACAGCTTTTAGGGCTGGGCTCACAGTGCGGGTAGTTCTTTCCTTTTCGGCTCTTTCTCCAACTCAGCCGGAACCCAAGGAACTCAAAGCTCTCCCGTTCAAAGTCCACGATCCGTGTCTTCTCTTCGTTCAGCTTCAGTTTCCTTGCCTCCAGCCACTTCTTCAACCGCCGGTGCATCTCCGCTCCCTGTCCTCGTCGACAGAGCACCACGAAGTCATCCGCAAAACGGACCATCACCGCCTTCAGTTGCTTTCCCTCATTGACCGCCTTGTCCAGGCCGTCCAAATACAGGTTCGCAAGTAACGGCGAGATCACTCCACCTTGCGGCGTGCCGCACCGGTTCTTCTCTACGCGCTTCACCCCGCTCTCGGGGTCTTCTTCCACTACGGGTGCCCTCAGCCATCCCTTGATCAGCTTCAGGATACTGCCGTCACTGACACGGCCTTTCACCAGTCGCATCAATTCCATGTGCGGGATCGTGTCGAAGTAGCCGCTCAAATCCGCGTCCACTACTTCCCGACGTCCCGTTAGGAGTGCTTTCTTGATTGCGTCCACGGCCTGCTGCGCCCGCCGTTTCGGACGGTACGCATAGCTGTGTTCGTGGAAGTCCGCTTCGAAGATGAGCAGCAGCAGCAGTACCACTGCTGTCTGTACCACTCGGTCTTTAAGCGTTGGTATCCCAAGCGGTCTCTGTTTCCCGTTCTCCTTCAGGATATATACCCGGCGCACTGGACTGGGACGGTAGGTTTTCCCCTTCAGTTCCCCCGCCAGTTGCTCAAGCCAATGCTTGCGCAACTCCCGGTTTTCCTTCAGCGGCTCCCAGCGTTCCCCATCCACTCCGGGGGCCCCTTTGTTTTTGATAACCTGTTGCAGGGCGGCTTCCAGGATATCCCTTCGGCACGCGTCCGCGTACAGGCTCCACGCTTTCCACTTCGGTTTGCTTTTGGCTTGCCGGTATAGCGTCCTCTGCAACTTCCGAACTCCCGTCGCCGTTTCAGGCAACGCAGGCGTTGTTATCCCTTCCGGGCCATCGCCCCGTTCTCGTTTTGCTTCAGACTCTTGAGCACAACTGCCCCCCCTTCGCTCCATCCCGATTTCCGGGACTTCAAGACTACTATGGGGGACTCTGACTTCTGCCTGCACCGAGACGACCTCCTGCGTTGCCGCAGTTGTGCCATCCGTTGGGGCCTGCGCCCCATGCAGACAGACCTCCCGGGTTATCCCGGTCACCCTTCCCAACATGCCATCTCCGCTGACACCGCCGGAGCGATGGACAGACTGTGACGATTTTCCCGTCTGCCCCTGACAGCCTTCACCATTTAGAAAGTGGCTCGGCTCTCCGGTTCTGCCGTTTCGGCGCTCATATTTGGAGTTCATGTGTATTATGGCCTGCTGGTTCAGACGATGCCCCGCTTGCGGCTTCGGCCTCACGGCCTCATTCCGGGCATCGCTTTCGGTCGTGAACCGTCTAATTCGACCGGCGGGACTTTCACCCGCGTGGTTTCCGACTTCCCCGGCGCACTTCTAAAAACGGCAATGGAGGAGCGAACCGCGCCTCGACGAGGGCAGCGGGAAGGTAAAATTGTGCTCAGCAAGAGACGAACTTAGCCTGAGAAAAGCGCCTGAGCGCTCGGAGGGAGTTCTCCAAGCCATTTTCCGCCCAGCCAACGGCGTAACACATAGGTCAACAGCACTCCCCAGCGTTGGTCCCGAGTCCATTCCTCTGCAATGGCTTCAAACTGATGTGAAAACCTGCTGACCTTCAGAATGCCTTCTTGAATCACATCAGATTTATCATGCGGCAAACTCACTCTCACGGTGCGTTGTCCGGCATACTTGAGCAACCGCGCAGTTCCTCCAAGCAGAGCTGGCCGACTGGTAATCGCCTCCCTATGCCGATTTGCATCATGCATTCTCACGTACATGTGCCACCAATTGTAAACCACCGCCACAAGCAGCGCTGCGATTCTACAAGGCCCGAGACGTTTGCTCGTGTATCCTCCCCATCCCCATTGGTTTTTGAGCTCGTCATACACATTCTCTGCATCCCCGCGTTCCCTATAAAGCCGCGCCATACACTGCGGAGGAAACGCCACCTCATCCAGACTTGTCACCAAGACGGCTATTTTTCCAGACCATGGAGCGGGAGTCTCGCACCATAGCTCGCTGCCCTTAAGGGCCTCAAAGAAAACATCTTTCTTTCGACGGCCATATTCGGGCACCGGCGCACCGGCAGGCACTTCACGTGCCAGCACGACCCGGCGCTTTCGTGTCCACCCACTTAACTGCAGCTGGGCCTCAATCACTTCCCAGCCATCCCCCGCATCCACCCATTGCGAGGTGCGCTGCAACATCTTGATTATCAATTTCTGCACCCGCTTTGTTTGTCGAAGCTTAAAAAGATAGGGTAGTCTGTCACCGGTCACTTCAAAGTGTACCACCCGCGGTCGAATCAAAATGTACCACCCCGGGACGTTGGTGTTCTAGGCTTGGCGGGTCGTTTTTGGCAAGGACTGGTCGGTTGTTTTTGAG
>CALQFT020000283.1 GCA_943329925.2 Opitutus sp. GAS368 | reverse complement strand
CTTCGGACTTCCTCGTAGCAGGCCGCGCCTCTCCAACCAAGGCTTCACGCTGGTTGAATTAATGGTTTCCATCACGGTTCTCGCCATGCTGGGTGGACTGGTCATGCAATTGATGGGGTCCGCATCCAAGCTCACCAGCACCTCCAAGCTAGCCTCCGACTGCGATACAGAGGCGCGCTACGCGCTAAACCAAATCGCGGCCGACCTCGCCCACAGAGTCCGGCGCCCCGATGTAGACGCGCTTGTCGATAAAGCCACAGGAAATGACCGAATCTATATTTTCTCGGAAACTCCCGGTTATTCCCCCACCCTCAACGCCACACAGCGCAGCGATGTATCGCTCGTGGGCTATCGCACAAAAAGCAGCACGACAAGTTACGGAAGAACAGTTTACAAGCTAGAGCGCTATGCAAGAGCGCTGCCATGGATTGCTGCGTCCCCCGACAATCCCATGCCTTTTGTCATTCTTGATTCCTCAGGAAAGCCACTTCCGGCCTCCACTCTCGTGGGAACAGGGGGCGGCTCCGGCGGCTCCTTCGAAAAAGTAACCACCCAAGACAAATCCGAAGATTTATACTACCAGCCCATCGCGGAAAACGTGGTGCGCTTTGAAGTCTCGCTTCTTCACAAACCCATTCCCGCCTCCTCCAATTCTACCCCTGCTTGGATACTCCCGGATGCGAAGCTTACAAATTCAGCAGATTCCGCAACACCAAATGAAAACGAATTAAGCCGCTATGGGTTCGCCAATATCGCAGCGGTAGTCGTGACGCTGGCTGTACTGGACTCTCAAAACGCGCAGAGAGTTTCTGAAGCCGACATTACTAGCTTAGGACTAGGTGACACTGTCGCAAATGACTTCCCAAAATATCCGCTGGACTCTTGGAATTCAACTTTCATGAGCAATGTCAGCACATGGAAAAAGCCAATTACCAACGGCTTGCGATTTTATCAGCGGGTCATTGGCCTCTGATTTTTTTAGAAAAAACCTTAACTTAGCCCTCAAGAATTAGCCGAGCTACCGCCCAGGGTCCCCATACCCAACGTTGACAATTAGCGCCATTCAAGACACTATTAAAAGCGATTTTATGAACCGAGTACTCTCCCTCCTCCTTCTCGTTCCTTTCCTCATCACACAAGTTCTCACAGTGACCCCAGCGTTTGCTCGCGGAGGTCCGTACGACGATATGCTGAGCAAAAGCGCATCCGCACTGGCGGGTACTTACGGAGTCGCATTAATGGGAGAATACGCTTGGCAGACATCAGCCGATAACCCCACGAATGAAGCGCATATAAATGCATCAAACGTCACAGGGGTCGTGGCGATGAGCCTTCCGGCGACTGGAATGGCATCGGCGAGAGTCCTGTTATTCAAGGAAGGTTTGATGTACATGGGAATTGCCCAAGGGATAACGGATCCTCGCTCTGGGAAAGTTCAATTATTGTCTCAATTATCCCACTACTTTTATAGAGCTGGAACGGATGGCATCACTGCAACTAAGGAGTTGATGGTGATTGATTCCGTTTACAGCGGGCAAATAAATCTCGAGCTGAAGGTCGACTATTTTTCAGGAATCATCGAGGCCATCGGTGACGCTCGCTTCTCTGAATACGATCCACTCATGTCCTCGACAACTACGACGACCCAGACCACCACAACGACTAATTCCCCGAGCGCTGGTGCAACCATAGCAGCTTCTGGCGTAACTGGTATAATTAGTGGAAATATTACAACAAGTGGCACAACAACGACAACCAGCTCAGCTGGGGTTTCAGGTGGCAGTGTGGGCACTGGAGCATCTGTCGTCCAGACAGCAAGCAACCAAACAGGCGTACAGGGATTCATGACCGTTATTCCTGGACCCGGGGTGTCTATGCCGAATTCAGCGGTCACGGCAACCGCCACGGAAGCCAGTAAACTAACCGCATCGGGGTCGTTAACTACGACAGGAAGCAGTACTGGCACTGTAACGACAAATTTGGGCGCTCCAGGAACGGTGTCCTTCTCAAATCAAATTTCCCCTTCAACGCTTTCAGCAATCACTTTAAATGGTGGGAGCACGTTTGTCACCCCAGGGGCTGTCACTACCACAAATAAAACAGACTCAACCTTTTTTAACAATGCGACGCAGAGGAGTGGGGACACAAAGAATACAGCAAAGCAATTGGGACTGTATCTGACCGCCAATGGCGTACGTCAGAGTACCGATGTTACAACCATCAACGCTTTTACGATCCCCACAGCGCCGACTTCGTTTCAAGTTGGCTTCCCCGCAGCCCAGTGACAAAACGCTTCTCGAATGGCTGCTTAGTCTCTCAGCCCGCGCATCACCTCAAAGGGTTTACTCTTCTTGAACTCATATCCGCGATGGTGGTGCTTGGGATTTTGGCGACACTATCCTTCCCCTTGTATTCAAATATCAGGGCAATGATGGAGGGAAAGCAGTGCGAAACCAATCTCAGGGGGTTAGGGGCGGGAATGAGCGCTTTTTTGGCGGATCACTCGGGCTGGCCACAAATTCCACCGGATAATAACGAAGCCCGTAAAGCGGCTGGGGCCTCTCCTCAAGCTCAGGAAAACTCTCCGGCAGGAAAATGGATTGCCGCCCTCAAGGACTACGGCGTGCCGGAGCAAAATTGGCGTTGCCCTACAGTGAGCAGACAGATCCTAACCGGCGCCAAACCGGAGGCGAGCAAGTACAAGCGACTGGATTACGTACCGACCAACTTTGGCCTCCAAGAAAATCCGCGTCAGTGGCCTGAACACCCTTGGTTCATCGAGCGCGGCTCTTACCACGGCAGCGGCCCTAACTTGCTACTCGCCGACGGAACCGTCACCAACGTGGATAAGTTGTTTCAAAAAAACCGTTAGCCACGAGGGGGCCATCGCTTTGAAGCCCAACCTCACCGGCGCTGGGACGCAAAATACTCGCCCACCGCAGTGACCCGTCCGTCCCGTAAACGGACTTCCGTGAGCGCGATGCCCAGCTCCTCCTGATAACGACGCACCAGTCGCGTTTCAGGCTCCGTGAAAAGCGACACCGCAATGCCGCTGGCTCCCGCACGTGCCGTACGGCCGACGCGGTGGATGTATGCCTTGCTCTG
>CALQFT020000282.1 GCA_943329925.2 Opitutus sp. GAS368 | reverse complement strand
GAATCCAAGCAGATGGCCAACCGAATGGTCCACATCTTCGCCGCCGCCACCGGTACCCCAGATCGAGGAGCGCGCGTTGCAAGATTCCGAGTGCTACGCACCAACCGTAATCCGGCCGTTCTTATGGAGTGCGGCTACCTCTCCAGCGGACGCGAGGCCAGCCTCATCACGCAACCACAATACCGCGAGAAAATTGCACTGGCACTCGCCAAGGGTATCATCGAACAGCGCGGCGGACCGCTAAAAGGTCAGGCGTCCGTGGCGCTGCACATCGACACCCCCACTTACTAAGAGCCACTTCCCTCACGCGAACTCGCCCATTGCGCGCAGCACCGCTGAAGTATCGCCCAAGTCAGCAAATAAAGCATCCGGCTCGTGGACAGCAAGTTGCTCTACAGTAAAACTGCCAGTGGCCACTGCAATTGAACGGGCCCCGAACGCCCTCGCACAGCTGATGTCGTGTGGCGTGTCCCCAATAACGTAAGTGCGATCCGAGGCAAAGCTCACCGAATGACGTTCACTAGCGCGCTTTAAGGCAAACGCTCCTAGAGCATTACGATCATGATGATCGTCGGCAAAAGCCCCGAATTCAAAGTGTTCGTCTACACCGTAATGCTGAAGTTTTATACGTGCTCCGCGCTCTAAGTTGCCAGTAAGCAGCCCAAGGCTGACGTGCGGGATCAACGCAAGTGCCTCTAAAAGAGGAACAACTCCAGGCAGCACCCGTCCGACACGCTGAGGGATCTGCCGCTGTAAATGGCGCAGATACCCCCTGAAATAGCGCTGCAAGTTTTCCTCGGTCACGGCCAAGCCGTGCTTGGCGAAAACCTGACGCGCAATCCCAGAATCTGTGCGCCCGGAAATTTCGATTCCAGAAAGGTCCTCCTGCAGCGAAAACTCCTCTTCAAATCCAAGCCGCAAAGCATATTCCCCGGCACCACCACTGGTTAAAATAGTACCGTCTATATCGAAGAGAATCAGGGTGGTTTTCATCGTGGAGCTTGTTTGGAAACTGGCTGGGTTGGGAGGACTTTTACCACTGGATCAGCCCCGCCCCCGCTGGATCGGGATACAGAAATGAGTACGCCCTTAGGGTTAAACTGTTCGATGCGGATCATACGGTTCTTAGTGTCGTAATAGAACACCAACTTAACGAGAGGGTTATCGCGGGCATCAAAAATCTCCTCCTCTTCAATTCGCCCCTTGAGACAGAGGTATTCGTGCTTGGAGATGAGTCGATTCGCGCCATCGTATTTTAGAGCACGCTTGGGATGAAATGCTTCGTCAAGTTCGCGCAATAATCGCGAAATTACAGAACCGGAGGAATCTCTCAGGACTTCCTCCACACGCAGTTGATGAGGATCTATTTTTACCGTAAGCACGGTACCATCCGCGTTACGAACTACTCGTGATGTCGGTTGATTATAAGTGACTTGCGCCAAGGAATGGTGCGCGAAAGCAAGCAGGATAAAGAATCTAAAGACGAGATGTTTCAAAACCAAAGACAGGTTAAAGGTGAGAGGTATCGCAAGCTGGCATCAAAGCGAAGGCGGATGGGTTGGGAGGGACTCAGACATATTAAGAGCTAACGACGCAGCGTGCTGTACATCAGACACCTCCACACAAACGGGCGAGGGCAGAAGGCCGTCTAACGCACGACACACAGACACTGAGGGAATATCCCCCATTGGGGCACCTTTCGCCTCTGGGAAGAATTCGAAGCTAACCTCTAGGGGGACAGGCGAGTGAATCACCCGGGAGAACGGATGCCGCGGATGCCATTCGAACGGATTGGTCGGACCAAAGAGGCTGATTTGAGGAATCCGAAACGCCGAGGCAATATGCATCACCGCCGAGTCAGTCGTAAGGACCACTGCGCTGTGAGCTGTAAGAGCAGTAAGCAGAGTGAGATCCAGCTGCCCAGCAAGAGTCACCAAAGGCAAAGGTAAAGGGCCGTTACCCAACATCGCCAGAGCGGTCTGGATAGCCCGCAAATGGGTCTGCTCCTCTGGATCAGAGCCGCCAGTTAGGATGCACGGCAATCCGTGGTGATATTGAAGGTGTAGGATCACCTCTGCCCAACGCTCTGGAAGCCAGTACTTTTCGGACTTTGACGCTCCGGGATTAATCAAGGCAAACCGAGCATTCACTCCACATTCCCTCAACAGAATCTGCGCCCGCCGTTCAGCAAACGCCGGAACTGTAAGCATCGGCAACATCTCTGAACTAGGCAGGTTAACACCAATAGGCCGAAGCAGCTCTAGAAGTTGGTCGACCACATGGACTGGTTGAAGCGCCACTCGCACAAAGTTTTGATAAATTAACGCCCGCAGAGGCCCTTTGCGAGCCCACTCAAAAGCAACCCGTCGCCTAGCCCGTGAAGCAATGGAAAAAAGTGCAGAACGGTCTGTCCCAGTAAAATCTAAGCAGATGTCAAAGCGCCCGGTCAGGAGGCGCTTAAGCAGGGAGCGGTTGGCCCTAAGCTTCGAATGAAACACCAACACTTCATCCATCCGCGGCAGCATTGGAGCCAGCTCCCCGCAAGTATCTGCAATCACGAGCGTAATCTTTGCTTTTGGCCAAGCTTCGCGCAACAGGTGAAGCGCGGGAGACGTCAGAACAACCTCCCTTATCCGCCTTAATTGCAGAACAATAATGAGCGGCTCCACGCCAAGCGGGGCAGGTGTCAATAGACTGGAGATTAGGCGCTTCAAGCAGTGTTTCCGCAGCTTTGTAGAAAGTTAGCCGAGTTGCGAGCAGCTTTCACTCAACTCCTTAACTTCACGTCCGCCAATCCCTACTTCACCCCACCAAAAACGCAGGCCAAAACTTCGGCTCTGAATATAAAAGCGTTCCAAATCGAGATACAATGATCTCACCAAGTCGGCCTGCATTAATTTGACTCAATTGGTGCAGCTCAAGCTTTGTATTACCCACAAAAATTTGCTAATTTTCTAAGTCCCCCCTCCGTTTCTGAGCGTCCCCTTAATATTTTCCCAAACCTTCACTCTTTTTTGATATCGTACAGGTGAAGGTCCCTCAGACTTTATGAAATTCCCCCAGTTAGCGCCTTTGCTCTCAGATCCACTCCTATTTACTGTGCTAG
>CALQFT020000281.1 GCA_943329925.2 Opitutus sp. GAS368 | reverse complement strand
CAGAGCAAGGCATACATCCACCGCGTCGGCCGTACGGCACGTGCGGGAGCCAGCGGCATTGCGGTGTCGCTTTTCACGGAGCCTGAAACGCGACTGGTGCGTCGTTATCAGGAGGAGCTGGGCATCGCGCTCACGGAAGTCCGTTTACGCGACGGGCGGGTCACTGCGGTGGGCGAGCACTTTGCGTCTTCGGCACCCCGCCGCTGAGATTGGTGCGTTGGAACAGCTTATCCACGTTGGTGACCGTGCCATCGGTGAGTAGCAGGTTTGGGCCTCTTCCGTGTGCGGACCCCCGCTCGATAAACCATGGATGTTCGGGCCACATTCGGGGATTGTCCTGCGCGGGGAAGTTTGTCGGGATGTAATCCAATCGCTTGTATTTGGTGGCTTCCGGATTGCTCCCTAATGCAATTTGGCGGGTTATGCTGGGGCAATGCCAAGTCTTTTCTGGGACGCCGTAACCGGTGAGGGCGGCGATCCATTTTCCAGCAGGCGAATTCGCTTGAGCCTCCTTCGTGGTGCCGATGGCTTCCCCCTGAGCTTGGCGGATGTCAGGAGGGATCTGTGGCCAGGCCCCATGGTCTGCAAGGTAGGCATTCATTCCTGCCCCCAATCCTTTGAGGTTCGCCTCGCACTGTTTTGCTTCCACCATCCCTCGGATGTTGGAATACATGGGGACAGACAATGTGGCCAAAATCCCGATCACTACCATGACCGAGGCGATTTCTAACAGAGTGAACCCATTAGTGCGGTCATCGAACTCCATAATCGGACCCTAGATTTCAGGGGGATGTACCATTTACGGGCCAGCAGTCGCTGTAGGTGAATTAATTTGGAAGGAAGTCGCGGCGGAGGGAACAGTGAAGGCCGCGATGTTGCTGACTGTCGTACTCTGTCGCACCCCACTAGCTGTTAATTGCAATGCAAGTTGATACCTCTTTGCATCGGTGCTTGCTTGAGTATCAGTGTTGAAACTTTTGATCGTCGTTGTTTTGGTATTAGCCGATGTGGAGGTTGTCGTGTCGGTTTTCGTAGATCCTGTTGTGAGCGCAGTAGTGGATCCATCCGCCTCTGTGCTGGTGGCTGTGTTGGTACTGCCTGAAGTATCGGAGGTCGTCGAGGTCGTACTAATTCCGGGCCCACTTCCCGTGTCATCGGTTGTTTTTGTCGTCGTCGAGACGGAAACTGAGCCGGTGAGGGGGCTGTACTCTGTGAATTTGGCGTCACCAAAGGCTTGAATGACGCCTGTAAAATAATCCAAGGAGAGTGAAAGTTTGATTTGGCCGCTATAAATGGAGTCCACGGCAGAGGAATCCGTGGGCTGGGTGGCTCCATCAGTATTGGATCGCACAAAGTAGTGGGACAGCTGAGCGAGCAAGGTTACCGTCCCGTCGCGCGAATCTGCCATGCCTTGGGCGGTTCCAAGATACATTAGCCCCCGATCAAACAGTAACATCCGTCCCGAGGCCAGTCCAAGCGCAGGGATAGAGAAGGCCAATACACCAGTGATGCTGGAGTCACTGGTCGGATCGGGAGTGAACTGCGTTCCTTTCTCCCAGTTGAGTTTTCCTGCAGAGGCATCAATCTCTGATGGCGCTGCATAGGATCCTGTCAATGCGACTCCGTAAGTGCCTGCCAGTGTAGACTGTCTTCTACTCATCATGTCGTCATATGGCCCGCCCCGAGCGAAAGCGGGTGCCACGGTCAGTACCTGTGTGATGAGAAAAGGAACGAGGAGCAGGAGGGAGAGTACTCGCTTCATAGTAGGTCAATTATTGTCGTCGGAATGTTAAGAATTGTCAATCGGATAAGGGGATTGATATTTGCCGAGTCAAGGTCGGCTAGCTCTGGTTTCTCGAGTGCTGAAGTGCTGAAGTGCTGAAAGAGCGGGGGTTCTGTGGATTAGACATCAAAGGCCGATCACACGCTGGTAAAAGCGCAGGCCATTAGTCATTGGCTTGCTCCATGTTTTGACATTACTCATAAAGGTCGCACTCCAAGCCTCCAACGGATATTTAGGGAAGTCATTTGGGATGGTGTCGTCAAATGTCAGGTTGGTGAGATCTGCTTCGGCGACCTTAATCGCGTTTTGAGAGTCTAGCACGGCTAATGTTGCTACCACGGCTGAGACGTTATTGAAACCATAACGGCTTAATTCCGGCGGGATTTCAAGATCGGTTAGCAAACGAGCGGCTATTAGACTCGCTGGATTGGAGCTGTCAGGAGCTCGGAGGAGCGAAACTTCAAAGCGCAGCACATTTTCCGCGATAGGCTGATAATAAAGTTCCTCTGTTGGATCTTTCATCATCACTTTCGGGAAGGATCCACCGGCTCCAAGACCTCCGCCCGCAAGGGTTGAGCTTGGGACAGGTTTTCCAGAGGAGTCTAGGATGACGAAAGGCATTGGGTTTTCTATGCCAGACCCGCTTGCTACAGTTGTCCACGGCAGTGCCTTTGCGTAACGTTCTAGTTTAGAAACTGTTTTGCCAAAGCTGTTTTTGCTTGTTTTAACACGATAACCTACGAGCGAAACATTGCTTCGCTCGGTAGCCTTGAGTTCAGGGTGATACCCTGGGGTCTCGGAAAAAAAATAAAGCCGGTCATTTCCGGTGGCTTTTTCGACGAATGCGTCCACATCAGGGCGCCGGACTCTGTGGGCGAGGTCGGCCGCGATTTGGTTTAGCGCGTAGCGCGCCTCTGTATCGCAGTCGGAGGCTAGCTTGGAGGTGCTGGTGAGCTTGGATGCGGACCCCATCAATTGCATGACAAGTCCGCCCAGCATGGCGAGAACCGTGATGGAAACCATTAATTCAACCAGCGTGAAGCCTTGGTTGCGGAGTTGAGGCCTGCTGCGAGGGAGTCCGAGATGAGCGGGAGCTTTTGTCACGGCAGTGGTAGCGGGATAAGAGCGTTGAGACTGCCTTCGGGAGAGGATGTTGGTGGATGGTTGGGAGGCCATTCCAGCGTAATGAGCAGCGCCGGAGTGCCATTGGCGGCAGGGGCGAATGTGGCTTTGAATTGTTTCATTAAAGAAATGGAATCCTTCACCACGGTACATGACTCGTCGATGGTCACCGAAGTATTCGTCAGGATCGTCACTGCTCCGACT
>CALQFT020000280.1 GCA_943329925.2 Opitutus sp. GAS368 | reverse complement strand
TGTGAGTTATGCCCAAGCTGCCGGCTGGTTGGCCGAGGAAAGTGGGGTTCCAAGTTCGTTGGTTCGAGCGCGTGGGTGTCACGTTGCAGGAATTGAGTTTATTCCGGCTTACTCAAGGCTCTTGCCTTGTCACCCAAGGGAATTCCCTTTTCCCTGCTTGCACTCCGAGACTAGTCTGCGCGTAGTTTTTAGAAAGTTGCTTTCATAATGCTAAAAAATTGCCATGTGTGTGGATCCGAGGATGTTAGGTTACACGAGCGTTACCGGGCGCTTCAGAGAATTACTTCCGATTGCAAAACTTGGCCATCCGGCGGCAGGCTTCAGACCTGTCTAAGCTGTGGTTGTACGCAGGTTGTCTGTGATGATTCCTGGCAGGCGTCGATCCAATCGATCTACGACAATTACACCATTTACTATCAAGGCGGCGGCGAGGAGCAAAAGGTCTTCAATTCGGCAACAGCCGAGTCCCGTCCTCGTTCCGAGTGGCTTTTGGATCGGATTGCTTCGCACACCACGCTCGCCCAGACCGGTCGAGCACTGGATATTGGGTGCGGCAACGGACGATTCCTGAAGGCGTTTGGCTCCAAGCATCCGAAATGGAGCCTTTTTGGGACGGAATTCGACGCGAAATACAAGGAGTTAGTCGAGTCCATGCCAGGGGTACAAGGGATGTTTGTTGGTGGATTGGAAACCATTCCAGATGGGTTTGATTTTGTCTCCCTTATCCATGTGCTCGAGCACATTGAAAAACCGCTGTCGTTCCTAGCGGAGGTGAAGCGGAAAATCTCCAACGGCGGGCTTCTTTTTGTGGAGTTACCAACCTATCACGGAACCCCCTTTGAATTGTTGATTGCGGATCACGCGACTCATTTTACGCTGGAGAGCGCCTCCCGAATGTTAACCCAAGCTGGGTTCGATATCCTTCATGCATGTTCGGATTGGGTGGCAAAAGAACTGAGCCTCATTGCCGTTCCTTCGCAGACACCCGCCGCCGCCCTTCTTTCGCTTGGAGACGGGAGCGATGTGGAAGCGACGATTTCCTGGCTACTTGAGACCTCCCAACAGATGCGCGAGATTGCAGCTTCCTCCAAAAGCTTCGGGATTTTGGGAACCTCGATTGCGTCCGCTTGGTTGACCTCCGAGCTCGGTCGAGTTCCGGACTTTTACGTGGACGAGGATCCTAACCGGATTGGTCGCACGTACAATGGAGCGCCCATTCTCGGCTCGGCTACGGTGCCTGTAGAGAGTGATGTTTTTGTCGGGCAGCCATCCGTCTTAGCTCGCAAGATTGCGGATCGTCTTTCGTGCGGTCCCGGGCGCTACCATGTGCCGGCCTCCACATTTCACTGATTCTTACGTTATGATCACAGAACGCCCATTTGTTGATTTTTACTCCGCCCACGGGCTGACTCCGACTCGGCAGGATGTCTCGGATTTGAAGCGGCATTTCCAGCGCAGGGAAGCCCTGCATCGGCAGCTTGGCATTCCGACCGGACTACTCAAAAACGCCTCCTTGGTGGAGTTTGGTCCCGGAAGCGGTCATAACGCGATCTTTTGGGCCTCCTGTAAACCGGCCCGGTATGTCCTTGTGGATGCTACGCCAGCAAGTCTCGATGGGACTCGTAATCAGTTGGATAAGTATTTTCCCGAGGCGAAGTACGAGATTGTGGCGTCGGATATACTGCATTTTCAAACCGAAGAGCGTTTTGACCTTGTGGTGTGTGAGGGCGTGATCCCCACTCAGAAAAATCCAGGAGCGTTTTTGCAGCATATTGCTTCGTTTGCTTCTCCGGGGGGGCTCGTCGTGATGACCTGTATGGACGCAATTTCTGTCCTTCCGGAAATTCTTCGCCGGTATGCCGCCGCGCAGGTAACCGAGGGGATCATGGAGTTTGATAAAAAGCTCAAAATGCTTGTGGAGTTTTTCAAGCCAGACCTGAGTTCGCTTGCAGGGATGTCGAGGCGACACGAGGACTGGGTCATTGACCAGATTTTACATCCTTGGTCGGGACCTCTTCTTTCAATGCCCGAGGCGATTGCCGCACTCGAGGCTGACTATGAAGTGCACGGTTCGTCGCCCCGGTTTGTCAACGATTGGCGTTGGTATAAGGATCTACATGGTGCCGGATTTGCCTTTAACCAATCGGGCGCGGAAAGTTATTTTGGGAATGCTCATAACTTTGTTGATTATCGCTATGCAACTGGCAGCCGAGATGCTGGGGAAAATGCGAAACTGGTGGAGGTTTGTGATGCGATCTATTCGAAACAGTTCGCTTCTGAACGCGGAATAGAGCCGTATTTGCCGGCTGCCCTTATCCAAGACCTGGAGCGTGTAATAGAGTGTCTGGAGGGTGGACATTCTGAAACGCTTGCTGCGCTAAAAGACTTCGTGAATTGCACCGCTAATGGGCGATTTAATGAGCTCAGTAAATTTCGGAAGCTTTGGGGAAGGGGACAGCAATATTTGAGCTTTATTCGGAACGCAGAGACTGCGTTGGTTCATGCCGCTAGTGAAGTGGAGTCCGCGCTGAACCCATCTGGGGAGTAAACATGACAGAACTCCTCTTGTTTCGATTGTGATCCCTGCTCGGAACGAGGAGTGGAATATTCCAGCTCTGGAGCAAACGTTGGCGTTAGTTTTTTGGGTTACCCTATCGCTTTGAGTTGGGGAGCCGCTTCTGGTTCGGCGGCGATTGGGCTGTGTTTGAGAATGCTCGTGTGGCGCACCGGCCCACAATGTCACAGCCCTCGGCGCCCAGTAAGATGCCGTTTGCTAGGCGAATACTTTACTGCGGCGGCAGGCAGTCGTTATGCCCTGCAAAGTATAGTCTTTCGAAGATCTACTCGATTTTTACGAAGGCCGCATTGACGGAAAAGCCATTCCATTGCAATCGTAAGTTCTATCCAACCGGACGACATTGTAGATTTTCAGGAGCACCCTGAATCGAACCAATCAGCAGGTGAGTATCTTTGAGTTATGGATTATGACAGAGCAATTTTTCTGGATCGCGACGGCGTGCTCCTTGAGGACAACGGATGTGCATTGACCGAGCGCGACCTGATCCCGCTTATTGGAATCGCCGAAGCCTTGATCCTGTTGAAAGCTGCGGGATATGCCCTAGTGCTTGTTACAAATCAAGCGGTTGTGGCGCGGGGCCTTATTTCTGAG
>CALQFT020000279.1 GCA_943329925.2 Opitutus sp. GAS368 | reverse complement strand
CGACTACGCCTGGGACGGCCGCGTGTTTTGGCTGAACGCCACGTTAATTGAGCCAGCCAATCTGCGTCTGACCTTCCACGAAACCAACGCGAAGCGTTGAAATCATGAAACGCTTGCTGTGTTTCCTGCTCGCCCCGCTTACTCTTTTATCCTAAATGCGGCAATGAGAGTTGGGTGGATTTGATGCAACTCTCTGTTAAAATGGGAGATGCCGCTTGAAAACACCTCGCTCCAGACTCACCCAGTGGGTGAGCCCAATTTTCCGGCCCCTTCTCGCACTCCTGCTTGGCCCGTTGACACTCCTGGCGGCCGGTACTATGCCGAATTTGACCACAGCACACCTACCACTCGCGAAGGGCAGTTAATTTTCTTCGCCCAGTTTCTTAAAGCCGGAGAACGCTGGGCACACTTTCTTAAATCCTGTCCGCTCACGTATTCTGGCAACCGAGGTAGTGCGATCGTAGATGTAATCGGCACCATTTTTCTCTCTATTCTCTGCGGCCATTGGAGATACGCCCACATTAACGCAGTGCGTGGTGATCTACTAAACCCTGCGCTCTTGGGAATGAACAAGACTGTCAGTGAGGATACGGTGCGCGATGCGTTTAAGAAAATGGATGAGCCTGAAGCGCTGAACTGGCTTTCGGAGGAACTTCAGGACTCGCTTGCGCCCGTTCTTAGCCATCAATGGATCTTGGATGTAGACTGCACGGTGAAGCCTATTTACGGCCATCAAGAGGGCGCAGCCATTGGATATAACCCTCATAAACCAGGCCGTCCAAGTCACACGTACCACAGTTATTTCATGGCTAACACCCGCCTGTGTCTTGGAGTGGAAGTCCATGATGGCAAACAGAATGCCGGAAAACATGGCATGCCTGGTCTATGGTCGATCTTGGAGAAGTTTCCCCGAACGCACTGGCCGACATTTGTGCGAGGCGATTGCGGCTATGGGAACGAAGTCATTCTCCATGAGGCAGAAGAACGCGGGCTGCCGTACCTGTTTAAACTTCGGCAAACAAAGCTGGTGCAGAAATTGATAATCAAGATGTTGCAGCGCACCTCGCAATGGGTGGATGCGGGCGATGGCTGGGAAGTAATTGAAGCCGAGTTGCAGTTAAGCGGGTGGACGCGAAAGCGCCGCGTGGTGCTGGTGCGTGAAGTGCCTGCCGTTGCTCCGGTGAGTGGAAACGGTCGTCGCAAGAAAGATGTTTTCTTCGAGGGGCTTAAGGGCAGCGAGTTATGGAGCGAAACTCCCGCTCCATGGTCTGGAAAAATAGCCGTCTTGGTAACGAGTCTGAATGAGGTGGCGTTTCCTGCGCTGTGTATGGCGCGTCTTTATAGGGAACGAGGTGATGCGGAAAATGTGTATGACGAGCTCAAAAACCAATGGGGCTGGGGAGGATACACGAGCAAACGTCTCGGGCCATGCAGAATCGCAGCGCTACTTGTGGCGGTGGTTTACAATTGGTGGCACATGTACGTGCGAATGCATGACGCAAATCGGCATAGGGAGGCCATCACCAGTCGACCCGCTCTGCTTGGAGGAACTGCGCGGTTGCTCAGACATTCCGGACAACGCACCGTGCGGGTGAGTTTGCAGCATGATAAATCCGATGTGATTGAAGCCGGCATCCTGAAGGTCAGCAGGTTTTTACATGAGTTTGAAGCCATTGCGGAGGAATGGACTCGGCAACAACGCTGGGGAGTGCTGTTGACCTATGTATTGCGCCGTTGGCTTGGCGGAAAATGGCTTTGGGAACTCCCTCCAAACGCTCAGGCGCTTTTATCGGGCTAAGCTCGTGTGTTCCGGAGCGTAAAATTTACCATCCCGCTGCCCTCCTCGAGTCGCGGATCGCTCCCCCATTGCCGTTTTTAGGATTAGCCGCCTTGGGATCAGCCATGAATGCCGAAAATCTATTCGTTGGCAGACTCGCGCTGAACACTGCCACCCAACTGAATTTGTCGAGATTGTTCAGCCCAATCATCAGTGAACGTGCACCGCCCATCGACAGACCCGCAATCGCCCGATTCTTCGCCCCTGCCTTCACCCGATAGTTCTGTTCAACGAGCGGAATGATCTCCTCCAGCAATTCCGCCTTGGATGCATCATCCCCCCGCTTGGTGGCGTGCCCGTTCGGCATGACGATGATCATTGGTTTCATCTTTCCATTCGCCAGCAAGTTATCGGCAATGCGATGCGCAAAACCAAACTGGGACCATGCGCCCTCATCATCGCCATAGCCGTGTAGCAAGTAGAGCACCGGAAATTGCACCGATGCGTCAGTGCCACACCCCGGTGGCGTATACACCACCACCTGCCTCGGATCCCCCGTCACTTTTGATTCATACGTGAGGGTGGACAGCACGCCGTGCGGCACCTTCTGCACGTCAAAAAACGTCGACTGCGGTCCCTGCATTTCAAATGCGTTCAAATGACCGGTGGGGCTGAGTTGCAAACGTGGATTCCCAGGATCAAGGACCGGAACGCCATCGAGAATCAGCCTGTAAGTGTATAATCCGGGTTCCGCGCTCGCCGTCACCGTCCAGACGCCCTTCTCATCTTTGATCAGCGGAAGGGATTTGCCGCCGGGAAAATCCCCCGACACTCTCACGTCACTGGCCCTTGGTGCTTTTAATCGAAACGTCACCTTCCCGCCCCCCACCTCCGGCAAAGGCACCCAGTCCGGGTGCGTAGTCGGCACCCACGCCGACAGGCGGTTCGCCACCGGTTGCTCTTGGGCTGCAACAACCAGCGGAGTCAGCAGCAGGGCGGTGAGCAGGGTGAGAGTTTGTTTCCTGGGTGTTTCTTTCGTTTTCATTTGATTCGTCATTTCCAACTATTGGGTGTCGTCGTCCCGCAATTTTCCAATCCCTGGAAATTAACGCTCCCGCGTCCAGGCTGAAGAATTCGTGACGGGGGAGAAGCGCATAGGACTCCGTTTGGTCATCCAGACCGGAGTGGGAAGTTCGGACGTCTCGGACGCTATTTTTTCAGTCTAATGGGATAAAGCGTAATGAAGGAAGGGGAGAGAGCCCTCCATGTGGGTCTTTGCCCTGCCGTGGGCTGGATGGAGTTGCGAAATTGCGTCCGAGGCGTCCGAGGTTGTCGTTTGCAGGTGGAAGCGTTCAGGGCTTTCTGGAAGAAAGAACAACGGTGCAGCGTAACGCGTT
>CALQFT020000278.1 GCA_943329925.2 Opitutus sp. GAS368 | reverse complement strand
AGATGCGAATCGAGTGCCGAGCAGACACATTCAAAACATGGGTGAACGGCGTTCCGGCAGCCGACGCCAAGGACGGCATGACGCAATCCGGATTTATCGGTCTGCAGGCACACGGAAACCCCACAACCAACCCTTCATTGAGCGTCAGATTTCGTAATTTACGGCTTAAGAAGATTGGTGAATTCGGCGACAAAAAGGATAAGTCAGGTGAAGTACAACGTCTGCTGGTGCCGCGTGAATTGATTCCATCGGCGGCCCCGCGCACGGCGCAGGAAGAGCTAAAGTCCTTTCAAGTTGCGCCTGGCTTCCGCGTCGAGCTCGTTGCTGGCGACCCCTTGGTACAGGACCCCGTGGCGATGCAGATAGGACCGGACGGTCGGATCTGGGTGGTGGAAATGCGCGGATTTATGGCCGACTTGGATGGCGTCAAAGAGGCCGAACCAGTCGGTGATGTTGTAGTGCTGGAGGACACAGATGGCGACGGTATTATGGACAAACGCACAGTGTTCCAAGCGGGCCTCGTCATGCCTCGGGCGCTTATGCTGGTGGGCGATGGCGTACTCATCGGCGCCCCGCCTCATCTGTGGTTTTGTCGCGACAACAATGGGGATGGCGTGGCCGATGAGAAGCAGGAACTCGCAAATAACTTCGGCATGCAAAGTGATCCCATACGGCCTGAAGTGGCAAACCCTGAGCAGGCTCCAAACTCGCTGCTGTGGGGCAGCGACAATTGGATTTATGCCGCGCATTGGACGCGCAAGTTCCGCTTTAGCGGCGGCCAGTGGACTAGCGGCAACGCGACTTTTCGCGGGCAGTGGGGCCTTTCGCAGGACAACGATGGGCGCTTATTCTACAACTCAAATCAAGATCCGCTTCGCGTTGATATTCTTCCCTCGCACTACACTGGCAGGAATCCAAATCATCCGCGATGTGAGGGCGTGAATGTGCAGGTCTATACGGATCAGCTAGTCTGGCCCACCCGCGTGAATCCAGGTGTGAATCGAGGCTATCGCGATGGTATTTTGCGGGAGAACTATCGACTCAAAGAATTCACTGCCGCCTGTGCGCCCTGCATTTATCGAGGCGGTTTATTTCCCGCCGAGTTTGATGGCAACGCCTTCATTTGTGAACCGGCTGGCAATCTGATCAAGCGCGAGATCATCACCGAAAAAAATGGCACCATGGTGTGCAATGAGGCCTACGATCAGCACGAATTTTTGGCCTCCACGGATGAGCGGTTCCGTCCCGTAAACCTTTACACCGGGCCTGACGGGGCACTCTACGTCACCGACCTCTATCACGGCGTGCTGCAGCATCGTGAATCCTTCACCACGTATCTGCGCCAATACATCGAAGAGCGCGGACTTGACAAACCACAGCACCTCGGTCGCATCTGGCGCATCGTTCCGGAGAGCAAGTCCCTGGGGGTGAAGCCGCAATTGCACCGGCAGAACCCCGCTCAATGGGTGGCGCATCTCTCGCACACGAACAGCTGGTGGCGTGAGACCGCGCAGCGACTGCTTGTTGAACGCAATGACACCGCGGTGGTGCCCGCTCTGCAAGCCGTCGCGTTGCATGGCGAATCGGCACTCGGCCGGATGCATGCGCTGTGGACGCTCGACGGAATGAACCGCCTCGAGCCGGATATCGCTCTGGCGGCACTCAAGGATGACAGCACGCATGTTCGCGCTGCAGCCGTGCGTGTGTGTGAAGGTTTTTTAAAAAGAGAACACCGCGCAAAGGTGCTACCGCATCTTATCGCGATGATAAATGAGAGCGCTCCCTTGGTTCAGCAGCAGCTCGTTCTCACACTGAGTGAAGACGCGGATAAGGTTACAGACCACGCGATTGCCGAACTGGTCCGCAAAGCCGCAAGCACCGCCTTCATCCAAGACGCAGCATTGAGCGGGCTAGCCGGTCGTGAGTTGGATTTGCTTGCTCACTTGCTCACGCAAAAAGGATCGCCTTCTCCGGAGAACTTTCTCAGTGCTCTTGCGCGGTGTGTGTTTGGGGCGCGCAACAGTACGCAAGTCGAGCAACTCCTGGGACTGCTTATCTCGCATCCCGAGTATGAGAAGGTTTTGGTGGCTGGCATTTTGGAAACTAAGGCGACGATAACGGGAAAGAAGCCGGTGAAATTCCTTGGCGAGCCAGCCGTGTTGAAACAACTCAACAGCTCAGCCATCGCCGCCTTAATTACTTGGCCGGGCAAGCCGGGAGCAAAGCCCGAGCCACCAATTATCCAGCTGACGAATACGCAGCAGGCCCGCTATGAGTTGGGGAAAGTTTTGTTCAGTGGCGTCTGCGCGGCGTGCCATCAACCGCACGGACTGGGCCTTGGAGGCGTTGCCCCACCACTCGTTGATTCCGAATGGGTTCTGGGCTCTGAGCAAAGGCTCGGTCGCATCTTGTTGCACGGGCTCACCGGCCCGCTGTCTGTTAAAGGCCGTTCCTACCGTCTTGATATGCCAGCTTTCGGGATGTTCAGCGACGAGCAGGTCGCGGGCATCCTCACCTACATCCGAGGAGAGTGGGAACACAACGCCACGCCGGTGGAACCCGACACCATCAAGGCCATCCGCGCAACCACCATGGGCCGACGAGAGGCCTGGCTCCAAGAGGAACTCCAAAAGGTTCCATGATCCGTCCCAATCGACGAGATCCTGTAGCGGCTGCCACTAATACGTCGATTGCAGGGCGCCGCGAACCCCAAGCCGCCGGCGTTCGGAGTGTCCTCCTATCCCCTTCATTTCAAGCCAACAACCAAATCCCAAAGAACCTTCAAATGAAACAATCTCTGCGCCTTACAACTCTGCTAATGTTTGGGCTCATCGCGAACGCGGATGATTCCCTGCCCGAAACAGTCCTGGCAAAGCGCGGCAAACTTTTGGTGAGTGAAAATTTTGACAATCCCCTGGCCCCTCTTGTTGGCAAGCCCCTAGGCTTTGCCAGCGGCTTCAGCGGTTGGCGCTACACCAGCGCGCGCGCCGTAGGGCGATCTGGGCACTGGGAACTGCGCGACGGCGCCTTCCGGGGCTTCGAGAACCCCGAGGCCCATCATCCCGCCACTGCGTCCTATGGTCTTCAGTTTAAAGATGCAGTCATACAATGCGAAATGAGGCTGGAGGCAGCAACGGCACCCGGCCTTCCCAAGAGCTACCTTCAGATTAAGGCGACTGACACCAAGGACTATGTCTGTGTGCTAACCTTCAGTGAGGATGGTTT
>CALQFT020000277.1 GCA_943329925.2 Opitutus sp. GAS368 | reverse complement strand
AGCCTGAGCCCTACGACATCCCGTATCGTTCGCTGGTGCCGCAGAAGGTTGAAAACTTGCTGGTGGCGGGGCGCTGTCATTCGGCGACGCGTGGGGCGCATGCCTCCACACGCGTGACGGTTACCGCGATGGCGATGGGCGAGGCTGCCGGTTGTGCCGCGGCGATGGCGCTCCAAGCCAAGACAGAAGTCGCGTTGCTAAGCGGGGTGAAAGTGCGAGAAAAACTCACCATTCAAAACGCGGGTCCCACGCTTCTTTAGCTTAACGGCGAAGGATTAGAGGCCTGAGTAGGGTCTTGGAAGTAGAATCTTGTTGGTGATTTTGGAAACGATTTCCTTGTCTGCGTATTCGGGATTGGCCTTGATCGTGAGCCAGTCTGGGTTGGTGCGGAAGGTGTTCCACGCTGTCTTCCGTGCCTCTTCGTCGTTAAATACAAGCATGTAAGTGAGATTAGGGCGGCTGCTTCCCGTAAGAGATTCCCCAAAAAGGACTGGAGTGAGGCCGACTTTACGGAAAATCGCAATTTCAGCGGTGTTGAACATTTCCTGCTTCTTAAGCGCAGCGCGTTCGTTGTGGCTTTCGTAAATGCGCAGGTTCAGGAGTCTTGGTTTGGAGGTGTCTGGGGCGGCGAAGGAAGGCATTCCGGAGATGGCTCCCAGGATATTGCTTTCAATGCGTTCATAGACAGGATCTGCCGCAACAGCGTTGAGATAGGGCGCGGCGGCGGAAAGATAGGCCGGGTCTTGGGTCAGTCTCTGTGCGAGGGTCAGGGGTTGATCGGCGGATTGGAAGACGATGAGGAGTGTGAGCGCCGTTTTTTCGGGGGAAATGCTTTCACTGAAAGCGCCGACGGGTCCGATGCCGAGGCGTTTGAGCGCGGGGATGAAGGCCTTTTCGAGATACTCATCCAAGAGCGGGAGCTTCTCCGGTTTGAGCGTATAGGTGCGCAGTTCGTAGTATTCCCGAGAGGCCGTTGTGGCCGTGGAGGCGGCAAGAATAGGCGCTTTTGGGGTAAGTACACATAGGAGTGCCGCAGATAGAAGCAGGGTAAGGAAGGAACGGCTATGTTTCATAGGGAGGTCGGTTTGAGAACCAGTTGCATGTGTGGAAGGACAACGAAGTGAGAAGTTCGACGATGATTCTCGATCCTCCGGTATATCATTGGAAGTGGAAAAAGTGTTGGGATCGGTAGGGTTCATCGATAGCCTTCAAAGTGGGATTCCTTAGTCGTTATGTGCAAAATGCCACCCCAGTCCAGGGTTCACTTCTCTTCGTGACCCTTTGCCGCACTTCTCGGAGAGCAAGCACGCTCGGGATGGTGGGGAAAAAGATTTTTGGTTATTTGTTTTTCGTAGTTAGCCGGTGAATTTATAAAGTGTTATTTGGTACCTAACGCTCCGTTTGGCACGCAAAGGCTCCCAGTTAGTTACAGCATCCCCCAGTGCAACTTAACCCCCAGAAAACTCGTGCCTTATAAGCTTACTATTCATTCTCCTTCAGGACAGTTAGACACTGTTGAGTTGGATGAGGGTGAGCTGGTTTTGGGATCCGAATCCGCAGAAGATGTATTACAGATAGAGGGTGCAGGTATTGCCCCGCGTCATCTTTGGTTACGTCTGATGAATGGGCGTCTTCAGTTGGAGTGTTTGAGTAACGACACGGAGTGTCTCGTGAACGGAGCTCCAATTAAGGCTAGGCTTGAAGTGGAACTTCCTTCATCCATTGAGTTTGCCAATTTGAAGTTGGTGCTGGAGCAATTCTCACAACAAGCGGATTCAGCTGCGAGGCTGAGTGAGAAGGCTCCGGAACTTGAGGCACATGCTTTTGACTCCAACGATGATTTTGGCGTGACCATGGCATTTGATTCGGGTGCTGAAATCCCGGAAGTCGAGGTGGAGAAAAACGCGCAGGTGTATAAGGACTACCTTATTGAGGGAGAAATCGCGCGGGGAGGAATGGGGCGAATCTTTCATGCGAGAGATTCTGAACTTGAAAGACAAGTTGCCTTCAAACTGAGCCTCACGGCGGACGCTGATGGGGGTTCGGTTTTCTGGAAGGAAGCCAAAGTGTTAGCGAGGCTTGCCCACCCGAATATTGTGCCTATTTACGATCTCGGGATCGAAAAGTATGGGCGGCCTTTTTATGCGATGAAGTTAATTAAGGGACGCACGCTTAAGGACGTCATCTTAAAGTTGAGTGCTGGCGACAAATCCACCTGCCAACAGTATTCAAGGGATCGCTTATTAAACATTTTTCAAAAAGTCTGCGATGCCATGGCGTTTGCTCATGCGGAAGGGTTCATTCATTTGGACCTCAAGCCGGAGAACGTGATGGTGGGCGAGTATGGGGAGGTTCTCGTGATGGATTGGGGGCTGGCCAAAGAGTGGAAGGCGCCCCCAACGCACAAAAACCAGCCGCGGGATGGGGATGCTCCCATATGCGTTGAGGGTACTCCTCAGTACATGTCTCCTGAACAGACGGAGGGAGATACTGCAAAATTCGATGAGCGTTCGGATATTTATTCGCTTGGGGGAATTCTTTATTCGATGCTCACTTTGCGTCCTCCAGTGGACGGGGCGACGGTGGAAGAGGTGTTGTCGAAGGTTGCCAAGGGTGAACTGAATCCGATGAACGCGGGCAACGGAGCTGGGAGTGGCGGGGATTCAGCGCTCTTACACGAGGCTATTCCTGAGGCTTTAGAGGCGGTGACATTGAAGGCGATGGCGCTGTTTAGGGCGAATCGATATGAAAGCGTGGGAGCCCTTGTGGCAGACGTCCAGGCGTATCAAGCCGGGTTTGCCACCGGTGCGGAGCAGGCTGGATTGCTGCGTCAGTTGGCGCTTTTGATTCGCAGAAACCGCCTCGCGTCCGGGTTGGTGGCTGCTTTGCTCTTTGTTGCCGCAGGCTTTACCGTGCAGTTGGCGCAGAGTGAAAAGCTCTCCCGCCTCCGGGCCATTGAGGCACAACAAAATGCCCAGCAGGCACTCATGGAGAAGACGGCGGCCCGCCGTTCGGCGGCTGACGCCCAGCTGGCAATGGCGGAAATCGCAGAACGCGAACTCAACACCTCTGAGGTCAGGCGTTCTTTGCAGGCCGTTCCCGAGGAGTTGCGCGAGCACAACTGGCACTACTTGGATGACCGTCTGAATGTTGGAGTCACAAGCGTTCAGGCCAAGGGTGATGCCGCCTGGTCCGCCGTAGAACCTGTTTTACAAAAAGCGGGATTCTTTTTCACCTTAGAAAAAGACGGTTGGATCCGTTCGGTGGACTTGAACACGGGGGCCATTGCTGACCTTCTTCAAGTCAAAACCAAAGATTTGAGCTCCGAACTCGGAGT
>CALQFT020000276.1 GCA_943329925.2 Opitutus sp. GAS368 | reverse complement strand
TCCCCGAGTGGTGCGCGACCTCTCTGCGAGCTGCGGGAAGGAAATTCGGCTCGAGATGGAGGGCAAAGACACAGAACTCGACAAGACGATTATCGAGGCGATCAAAGATCCGCTTACTCACATCGTCCGCAACTCCGTCGACCACGGCATTGAAACGCCCGACGTGCGAATGGAGCAGGGCAAAGCCGCAGAAGGCTGTCTCAAAATGCGCGCCTTCCACGAAGGGGGCCAGGTCAACATTGAAATCATTGATGACGGCGGCGGCATTGATTTGGACCGGGTCAAGCAGAAGGCAATCCAGCGGGGCATCATCAGTGCAGAGCAGGCAGCACGCATGAGCGACCACGAGGGATTGCACCTCATTTTCATGCCGGGCTTTTCCACGGCAGAGAAGATCACGAACGTGTCCGGTCGTGGCGTTGGAATGGATGTGGTCAAAACCAACATCGAAAAAATCGGCGGCACGGTTGATCTGCAAAGCCAGTTGGGCAAAGGCACCACGCTCAAAATCAAGATCCCCCTCACACTCGCGATTATTCCCGCTCTTATCGTCACCAGCGGCGGCGAACGCTTTGCGATCCCCCAAATCAGCCTACTCGAACTACTCCGCCTAGAGGCCGCCAATGTTAGCCAGCAAATCGAGTATGTTCACGGCGCGCCGGTGTACAGGCTGCGTGGAAAATTGCTGCCGCTTGTCTATCTCAACCGCGAGCTCAAATTGAACAAGGCGGGAGCCGTTCCCCCGGAGGAGCGCGAGGTCAACATTGTGGTGGTTCAGGCCGACGGCCATCCTTTTGGCTTAGTCGTGGACGACATCAACGACACTCAGGAAATTGTGGTCAAACCCCTTGGCAAGCAGCTCAAAGGCGTAGGCTGTTTTGCCGGCGCCACCATCATGGGGGACGGCCGCGTCGCTTTGATTCTCGATGTGCTGGGACTGGCTCAGCAATCCCGGGTTGTCGCCGAAATTCACGACCGCAACAGTCATCTGGACATCGCAGCCGAATCCCGCAAGCAGCAGGACGCCAAACAGACACTGCTTCTCTTCTCCGCAGGGCAGGGCACCCGCATGGCGATTCCTCTGTCGATGGTTGCACGCCTCGAAGAGTTCCCGCGCTCCTCCATCGAATACTCTGGCGGTCGTCCCGTGGTCCGTTACCGGGGACAGATCCTCCCGCTGATTAAAGTCGCCCAATATCTTCCCCAAGTTGGGGCGCAAGTTGGCGAGGACGAAGACGCCCCAATGCAGGTCGTCGTTTACTCCGAGAACGGGAAAAGCGTGGGTCTGGTCGTAAGCAGGATCGATGACATTGTGAGCGAAGTGATCACCGAAAAACGCCACGCCTATGGCAATGGCATTCTTGGCTCCATCGTCGTTCAGGATCAGGTCACAGACCTGCTGGACGTCCACTCAGTGATCCGAGCTTCCGATCCCTCTTTTAATCCAGGCAGAGGAACCCCCTCGGCTGCGGCTTAACTGTCAAATCTTCCCGCTTGCCAATGACGCCTAGCAAACAGTTCGCAACATTCACGCTCAACTCCCTTTTCCTAGGAGTAGACGTCCTCAAGGTTCAAGAGGTCATTCGTTACCAAACGATGACACGCGTGCCGACGGCACCCGCAATGGTGGAGGGCTTGATCAACCTGCGTGGTCAAATCATCACGGCAATCGACTTGCGCCTGCGCTTGGATTTGCCAGCCCGCCCAGAAGACCAGCTTCCAATGAACGTCGTCGTCCGCACCGATGATGGGGCGCTGAGCCTGCTCGTCGACGAAATCGGTGACGTCGTGGAAATCGCCGATGAAAGTTTTGAACGCATCCCGGAAACCGTCACGGGTGTGGTGCGCGACCTTGTCACTGGAGTTTATAAACTCGATGGCAGACTCCTTTTAATTCTCGACACGGAAAAAGCGGCAAACCTGCCCATGGCTTCAGCCTTGGCTTTGGTTTCAGCCAAAAACTGACCCCCCCAGAAAAGCAGAAAGAGAACTACCCTATGGAAGAAACGCGCAAAACCACGACCAAAACCATCCTCGCTCCCAAAACAGGACGCAACGGATCCAGCCGCAGTGGACTCAAAAATGGTGCGGGCAACGGGGGTGGAGTGCTCCATGTAGACGCGCCTAAGGCGGCCGCGACCAAGGCAGCTTCGCTCAAACGCAAGGCCGTGGACCACGATCTGGAAGACCTCCGGGGACAGGTGGCCGCCATCAACCGCTCGCAGGCCATCATCGAGTTCGCTTTGGACGGCACCATCCTTTCGGCCAACGAGAACTTCCTTAAAACGGTGGGTTACGCTCTGGACGAAATTGAAGGCCGCCACCATGAAATGTTCTGCGAACCAGCCTACTCCCAGAGCATCGAGTACAAGCGCTTCTGGCAGGCTCTCAACCGCGGAGAATTCCAGCCCGGCGAATTCAAACGCATCGGAAAAGGCGGCAGAGAAGTGTGGATCATTGCCTCTTACAATCCCGTCCTCGGCGAGGATGGCAAGCCGCACAAGGTGATCAAATTCGCAACGGACATCACGGTTTCCAAGGCCGAACTAAAGGCGCGCACAGACATCATGAACATGACGAGCATTGTCTCGGAATCCGATCTGCGCGGTGACATTCTGTCTATTAACGAAAAGTTTTGCGAGGTCTCCAAGTACTCTAAAGAAGAACTTATCGGCAAACCTCATAACACCACCCGGCATCCCGACATGCCCAAGGAAGTGTTCAAAGAATTGTGGGCGACCATCGGCCGCGGCTCCCCCTTCCGCGGGGTCATCAAAAACCGCGCCAAGGACGGAACTCCCTATTACGTGGACGCGGTCATTGCCCCGATCATGGGTGACAATGGAAAACCCAAAAAATATCTCGGCGTTCGCTACGACATCACCGAGATGGAAACAGAGCGCCAGAACATGCGGGGTATTTTCCGCGCGATTGACGGTGCCTTCGCTTACATCGAATTCGATACCGAAGGAAACATTCTCACCGCGAATCAGATCTTCCAAACAATTATGGAGTATTCGCTGGATTCCCTGAAGGGCAAGCACCACAGGACATTCTGCGACAACGCCACCGCCAATTCGGCGGAATACGCCCAATTCTGGCCCGACCTGAAGGCAGGCAAATCCAAGGAGGGTGAATTCAAGCGGATCACACGCTCTGGCAAGGAACTCTGGGTTCAGGCCGTGTATTCGCCGGTCACCGATGAAACCGGGCGCGTTGTGAAGGTGGTCAAGATCGCCACGAACGTGACTGCCGCAGTCAATCAGCGCATCACTTTAGGACATGTGCTCAAAGAAGTTTCAGACAACGCACAGACGCTGTCCTCCGCTTCGGAAGAACTTTCCGCAAACAGCCAGCAGATGGTGGCCAACGCCGAGGAAACAGCGGCACAGGCCGGTG
>CALQFT020000275.1 GCA_943329925.2 Opitutus sp. GAS368 | reverse complement strand
TCAAAACATCGCCCTCGGAATCTCCAGTGAAGTGGACAAGGCCATCGACTTCAACTGCACTGCGCTCAAGCCGGGACAAAGCCTCGCGACCATCCTGCACCCGGCGATTGCGTACCGTAAACTGTTCGGTGTGGTTTCCCGAAATGAGGCGGGAGCGTCTTTTCAGGCCCAGAGCAGACTGCTCGACCACATGCAGGCTGAAATCCGGAGTGCTAGGAAGGAACTCGGTGCGATCGAAAAGGAGAAACTCGATGCATACCTTGGGGCATTTGAGTCGATTGCACGCACCTCGAACCGGTTGGTGGAAGCCCGCGAATCCCTGGGTGCCATCGCCCCTGCCGCAGCAGACAAATATCAGTCAAAAGTAGAAACCGACCGTCTGGATGCACAGTTTGAGTTGGCAACCGCAGCGTTGATTGGCGGGATTACCAACAGCGCCACGATCGCATCAGGAGTGGGTACACCAAACTTCAACGTGACGTTTGGTGGACTTGGGATTCAGGAATCCAAGCATGTCATCGGGCACGCGCTTTATCTTGCGGACGATCACACGCGCTGGGAGATGTCTGAAAAGATCCGCGCGTTCCACTTCAGCCTCATCGCCCGCACGATGCGGGCCCTCGCGAATGTGCCCGAAGGAAACGGCACAATGCTCGACCGCACGGTCATCCTGTATCTCAGCGACAACGCGGAGACGCACCACAGCACCTGCTATGAATGGCCTTTTGTGCTGTTTGGAGGGCCCGAGGCACGTCTGCAGCGCGGCGGGCGGATCGTGCATTACCCGGACTACGGCAAGCCCGGGCACAAAACCATCAACACCCTTTACAACACGCTCCTTCACGCCAGCGGAAGTCCCCGTGACGACTTTGGACGGCTCGATCCAAATCTTGATCCTCATATGCACAGGGGTCCGCTTAGTGAGATCCTCGCGTAGTCGGCGGGGTTATTTGTTGAAACCACTTGTTATGATGTTCCGCACACAACTCAGACCCTTGACGATCTTAGGCGCGGTCTGTGAGGCAACGCCGCGTCAGGCTCACACGCGGCTGCGCTGACGCTGAGCGCTGCAAGTTTTTGGCTTCGCAACAAAGGAAATGATGAAACATAACCTCCTTTTCTTTTCCCCGCTGCTGTTCGCGCTCCTGGCTGCGATTCACGCTGCTGGCACCAGTTCTGACGCCACCCTCGAAAGTCGCGGGCTGCCGCGAATCCTGTTCAACAACGACAGTGATGACTTGAAGTGGCCCGCCTACCCGCAGCATCACGACAGCGTCTGGGTGCCTGCGGGCAAACCGATTCCTTTACCATCCATCCGCACTCCCGAGGACTACCTTGCGCTGCGCATTGGACCGCTCGCAAAGAAGACCGAGGTTGCCGGGCTCGCCTATTGCGGCAACTTCGGCCTGCCCATCTGGGAAATGAAACGCGACCCCATTGCCGCACTTGGGGACGATCCGCTTCAACCGATCCTCCAGTTCTGGAAGCGTGATGGACGCACTTTTTTCTTTTCGATGCGCATGAACGACAAGCATCACGCCTACTTCAACTGGGCGCATCTTTGGGATGATTTCCGGCGCACGCACCGGTATTGGTTTCTTCAGCCACCCTCGGATGCCGAGTGGAAGGACGAAGTCCTCCCCTGGCTGAATGACCCGGCCCGACCTGGTCCACAAGAAATGTGGGCAAAAGTGCAAACACAGCCTGAGGCTCTGCGAGCGGGTCCAAACCGCGAGGCGAACGGCGAGAAGCTGCTCTACGACTACTCCAAGGAGGAAGTCCGCAGCCACTATCTCGCGATCCTGCGCGAGGCCTGCCGACGCTACGACCTCGACGGCGTGGAGCTAGACTGGCTGCGCTATCCGAAGTTCTTCCGAGATGGTGAGGTCAATGCCGCCGTCCTCACGGAGTTTGTCCGCGACGCGCGCAGCATCCTCGATGAAGCCGCGAAACGTCGCGGGCACGCGCTGCGCCTCGTCACCCGCGTCCCCGATAGCCCCACACGCACGACGGAACTCGGTCTCGATGTCGAGGCCTGGCTAAAGGCCGGATGGATCGACGCCGTCATCGCTGGTAACGGCTTTACCTTTGGTTCAAACGCACTCGACGAGTGGGTCACCCTCGCGCACCGGCATCGCGTGCCCGTTTATGGAGTGATCGAGCGGATGCCGCGCGGCTTCGCCCGCTACGGCTCGCCGGAAACGCTGCGTGCCGCCGCCGCCACGCTTTGGGCGCGGGGAGCGGATGGTCTTTACACCTTCAATTTCTACAACACCGCCGAATACCCGCTCCTCGCCGAGCTATCCGACCCAGCGAGGCTCGCGCACTTGCCGAAAGAATTTTTCGTTGATGCGTACAGCGTCACCAACAACGGCACCGTGAGCAAGACGCCCTTGCCATTGGACCTTAAGGCCAGCATCCCCGCCACCACACACTTGTTCATTGCGGATGATCCAGCAATGGCCACGGAAACCAGCCTCGAAATCGTTTTCAAAGCCGAAGGCGAGTTCGAGCCACCTGTGACGACACTCAATGGTCAGCCGTTCCACGAGCTGAAATCCACGCGCAGCAAATTCGACCTCACGCTCACTCTTTCTTCCACCGCGTTGAAACAAGCACTCAAACGGGGCACCAACGACTTCACCTTCACCTCACCAGCAACTGTGACGCTCACCTCGTTGAGCGTGCGCGTGGTGCCCTGAACAAGATGACCCGAAATGAACCTCAAGAAAAACATCCTCCTCTTTCTCATTCCGCTCCTCCTTTCCGTATCTTCCTTGCATTTCGAGGGCCATGCCGCCGAGCCCATCACCAACTCCATCGGCATGAAACTCATGCCCATCCAGCCCGGAACGTTCATGATGGGCCAGGAGGGACCGCAGACGGACTATGAAATGAAAAAACATCCCGAGGAGTCGGACCGAGCGGACTGGGATGAGAAGCCCGTGCACCAGGTGAACATCTCCAGGCCGTTCCACATCGGGGCCACCGAGGTGACGGTAGAGCAATATCGGCAATTCGATCCGGAGTATCGCAAAGGCAAGGGCTTGCCCGACGAGGCGGCCAACGGGATCAGTTGGCACAAAGCGGTCGAGTTCTGCCAATGGCTCTCGAAGAAGGAAGGCAAGGCCTACCGCCTGCCGACCGAGGCGGAGTGGGAGTATGCCTGCCGCGCCGGGACGACGACGGTTTTCAATACCGGAGACAAACTGCCGGATGGTTTTCTGACGTGGTTTACGCGGTTTGGATACCCGAAACTGTTCGCCTGGAATTATTACTTTCCGGACGGTAAAGGATCGCCGGAATACCTGCCTGTTGGTGCGGAGGGGGCGTCTTTGAAATTGGCGGCGGATGGGTTTGTCATTCCCGACGACGTGGCAGCGGCAGCAAAAAAGAACCAGCCCTTGCTGCAGGTGGCAC
>CALQFT020000274.1 GCA_943329925.2 Opitutus sp. GAS368 | reverse complement strand
GGCCTGACCATCGCCGCTTTGGCGCTTCGCGTTGGGGACATCATCGCCGGCCAAAAAGCCAGCGTTCAAGCACACGAGACCGCGCAGACCTCAAGAGCCGGCGTCTTGGTAGGTTTATAATGTCTGCTCTATCGCATTCGCCTGCCCCTTTCAATTACCCACAATTTTTGCGGCTAAGTTCCAGCCTAAATGAACAACAATATGACGAGACATACCTCTCCAAGTGAGCGCGTAGACCCTAACTTTTTCACTTATTTGGTAGCCGGGAGTAGACCCCATCCATCAGGGTTTTAAGGCGAGCTTGTGCGGAGGCAAGATCGTGGGAGTTGAAGATGGAGCGGATGTCGGCGGCCACGCTCTGGGCACGGCACCGAGTGGACCCCATAAGGACACTATGAAACCACTTGGGCTCTTGGGGGATGGGTTGAGGCACCGGCATTTTCCTGACAATTCCTGACAAACTTCACGTAACTCTGGGACACTCCACGCAACAACAGACATTTTAAGAGTCGTTCTGCAAACCGTTGATTTCTAGGTTTTACAGAGGCTTTTTCCGCTTTTAAAAAGTGGAGCGGGTGAAGGGAATCGAACCCTCGTATGCAGCTTGGGAAGCTGCCGTTCTGCCATTGAACTACACCCGCGTGCGATGAAATAACATCGTGTCCTAAACCAAAAAACTTTCTCAGCATATAGGCTAATTCAGCCCCAGTTGCGAGTATATTTACCCTCCCCAGCTTACAGACTCGGCTTTAATACCAAGAGAGTATCCCAGGGGCACTCTTATCGCTCGAACACTGATCTTTTCCAAGCGAAAAAACGCCCACGTTGCCAGGAATTGCCTGCCAAACTGCGTCTTCAATATCACCAAGTTTGGCCTGATAAAACTTTAGCTTGGTGCCAGAATATTTCAATGTGCCGTCATTGTCGCCGTCAAGGCAGATTCCGTAGGTGTACCCCCACGGATCAAAGAGCCCGCCGCTTACTGCAGTGCTGGAGAATGGGTACAGACCACCAGCATACAATCCAGCCGAGTTTTTCTTTGCGGCCTTGCCATCGTAATATTTTACTCCCCGCGGATTTATGTCTGATGAAAAAGCGGTAAGGGCGTCCATGACCTCGCTGTTGGCGGCCTGGGCGGTATCCGGCTCGAAGGGCGCATCATCAGCCTTCGTCGCAGAGACAGGGTAACGCGAATAGTCCGTATAAAAGGATTTAATCGCGATGCTAACGGATGCACAATCGTTGCGGGCTTGCGCAGATCGAGCCTGATTGCGAATGGCACCAGAACCCGTAAAGGCGAGGCTCATAAGGATGCCGAGAATGGTGATAACCACCAGAAGCTCTATGAGGGTAAACCCTGAAGTGGCTGGCTTTGATAATATACGACGCTGGGAGGAGTTCATACCACAAGAAGAATATCTGCAAGAATCAGGATTCACGAGCAAGAAACGCTTTCTTAGAACAAAGTGCGATTGAAGCCCCCCTAAGCATTAAGCTGAGCCTCTCTCAGGGTTCTTCCTTATTGCTGAGGCGCACCTTTCCGTGCAATTTCCAGCCATGTTCACTCGCAGTTCAGGCGCCAAGTCCCACTCAAAGGAAATAAAAACCCATTCCACACCAACCCCAGAAGCCGACGGGCCAATCTCTGTGGTCACAGGCGGGGCGGGCTTTTTGGGATCACACTTAACGGACAGGCTTCTAGCCGAGGGGCACCGAGTGATCGGGATGGATAACTTCCTGACCGGAAATGCAAAAAACATAGGTCATCTTGCAGGGAACCCTAACTACCGATTTATACGGCACGACGTTTCAAACTACATATTTCTCTCAGACGATGTGGATTACATCTTTCATCTGGCGTCGCCAGCCAGCCCAATAGATTATCTCGAGCATCCGATCCCGACAATGAAAGTGGGGGCGCTGGGGACGCATAACGCCTTGGGCTTGGCGAAGGCCAAGGGAGCGACATTCCTGCTGGCGTCCACAAGCGAAACCTACGGGGATCCCTTGGTGCATCCGCAAAAGGAAGACTACTGGGGCAATGTCAATCCGATTGGGCCGCGCGGGGTTTATGATGAAGCCAAACGGTTTGCAGAAGCCCTCACGATGGCCTACCACCGGTTTCACGGTGTGGATACCAAGATAGTGCGCATTTTCAACACTTACGGCCCCCGGATGCGGCTGCGAGACGGGCGGGTGGTGCCGGCCTTTATTAGTCAGGCATTGACCAACGAGGCGTTGACAGTGTTTGGAGATGGATCGCAAACCCGATCATTTTGTTACGTGAGCGACCTCGTGGACGGAATTTTCAAACTCGCGCTGAGTGATTTTCACGAACCAGTGAACATCGGCAACCCTCGGGAAATGACGATTAAAGAGTTTGGAGAGCATATTTTACGCATCACGGGGTCAACCTCGAAACTGGAGTACCACGCCTTACCCGTGGACGACCCCAAAGTTCGGCAGCCAGACATTGGCCGGGCGAAAAGTGTGCTGAATTGGGAACCGAAAGTGGACTTTGAAGACGGAATCCGGCACACCATAGAATTCTTCAGAGGCTGCACGGGTGTGACGGAAGGTTAAGCCCGCCACTCCCACAGTGTAATTCATTGCGCCAGAGACTCCTCCAAAAATACCTCCACAAATCATTATAGCGTTAAACCTGATTTCCCCCGAAACATGAAAAACATCCCACGCCTCGCAATCGCTGCCGGACTTGCGTTCACAGCCCTAAGCCTGCAAACGGCACATGCCGCTGGTCGGCGTATCGAAAATGTACAGCCGAAAGTTAACTTAATTGGCTCGCCTATAATTATGGCGACCGTAGCGGGCGGTCAGCCAAAGAAACAAAGATTGGCGGGGCCAGGCGAACCAGCTCCGTTCTGGCTGGAGATTGAGGCCGACTTTGACTCTGCTGATGAGTTCCCGGAGTTAACATTTAAGTGCTCTCTGCTGTTGCAACTGGTCAAGGGAATGAAGCTGGTAGAGGGGGAAGTGAGTCTGGTGGACGTTGCGAAAGGCAAGGACCGTCATGCAGTCATGTACATTGCACCCAAGACATTGAACAGACTTTCAGAAAACAAGCCGTTTACAATGACCATGGTGAAGGCTGTTTTGGTTGAACTCAGTGCACAAGGGGAGCTTATCGGGGCGAATTTCAAATCATCGGCGGGAATCACGGCTGACACCTTTACCAAAGAGAAGGACAAGCTGGAAAAAGTTAGCGATGCCATGTTGAACAAGAGCCAGACGCCTTTTGCTCCGTTGTTTTGGGACTATTATGAGGCAGTCAAACCTTCTTCACGTTAGTTTAGGAAAGTTTCTTAAAGAATCAGCCCAATTGCAGCGATACGTTGGTGCGCGAACTGCTGCCCAACATCGTTGTGCATCTCTTAATTACTCCCATCGAGCCCTTTTAATTATCCAGCACTGATGTCTACTCCCAAAAGGATTTTTACCCTTAACGTAGGCTCCCAAACCGTGTCTTTAGCCGAGTTTCGGCCGGGGCGCAAAAACGGAACCTTGAGGTTGCACGCCTTGGAGACACAGAGTCTGATGGCGGACCCAGCGGCG
>CALQFT020000273.1 GCA_943329925.2 Opitutus sp. GAS368 | reverse complement strand
TCAGACCTGGTTAGCGGCGTATGAGCAGATTGGCGTCTTGGTTGCGAATGTGCAGGAGAGTGAAGTCCGCGAGGGTTTGCTCGATGCGCGTACCGCCGTCGGGGCGGCATTGAATGATGCGAAGGCCTTGCAAGAGCTGCGTACGCTCGCTGAAGATCCGAAGGCTGGTTTGGGGCGTCGTCAGAGGGCCTTGCAAACGCTGGCCTCTGGTGGTGATGCGGCACTGGGCGAGCTGTTACTTCGCTTGCTAGGAGATGCATCCATGCGCATGGAAGTCCTGCGTGCAGGGGCAACGTTGTCCGTGGGCAGTGCAACAGAACCCAAAGCGTTGCCGGCTTTCTTTAAAGCGGTCTTAGACCAATACCCGTCGCTTAATCCGAAAGAAAAATCCGCGGCTCTTCAGATTTATTCGGGGCGGATTGCAACGGCCAACTTGCTCATGGATGCCGTGGAGACGAAAACGGTTTCCTTTCGAGACCTCTCGATGTTTGTCGCGCGCCAGATTGTAAACCTCAAGGATGAAGCGCTTTCTCGGCGGATGGAAAAGCTTTGGGGTAAGGTGGACGTTGCCAATACCGGAGAGAAGGCGGCGGCGGCGGCGAAAGAGCATGCGCGCTTGAAGGCGATCCTTACTCCCAATTACGTAAAAACGGCGGACCTCCAAAAGGGGCGCGTCTTGTTTCAAAGCATCTGCGGGCAATGCCATCAACTCTTTGGGGAGGGTGGAAAAATCGGTCCAGACCTGACCGGGTCTAACCGCGCTGATTTGGACTACATTTTAGAGAACGTCACGAATCCGAGTGCAGTCATCGGAAAAGACTACGAATTGCACATCTTCACGCTCAAGGACGGCCGCATGGCAAGCGGCATGGTGCGCGCCGAGGACGATCAACTCATCACGGTTCAGTCCCCCACGGGCGAGGAACGGGTGCGTAAGTCGGACGTGCGTTCGGAGGAAAAACCGGGGATTTCCATGATGCCGGAGGGGCTTTTCGGCGCTTTGTCCAAGGAGCAAATGCGGGATCTGGTAGGTTATCTGAAAGTTCCGCAACAGGTCTCGCTTGCGGGCGAAGCGCAAAAGCCTGCAGGGACGGGATATCGCGTGGACGGGGCATTGGAGGCGGAGACGTTCAAAATATTGCAGGCGCCGGGCGTGGCCACGGTGCAGGCAATGGGCGGGTTTAGGGATGGGGTATTTTCCGGCGATTCGCAGCTATTCTGGCGCCGGGCGAAAGTTGGCGACGTTTTGAAGTTGGAAGTGCCAATCAAAGCGGCGGGCAAATTCCGCGTGCGCGCCGCGTTCTGCCGTGCGCCTGATTACGGGATCATTCGTGCGCGGTTTGCGGGGCGCGAGATGGAGCAAGGCGAGGTGGATTTGTTTGGATCAAAGGTGTCCAATACCGAGGCGCTGGTGCTTGGCGTTGCTGAAATTGCTGGCCCTGGAACCGCAGTATTGGAGCTTGAGCTGAGGGGTAAAAACGCGGCGTCCTCAAACTTTGGCGCAGGCATTGACTATCTGCTTTTGGAAGCTGTGGATGCGAAAGGTGCGGCACTTGCGCCTGCTGCGCCCGTATCAAAACCAGCGGCGCCAGCGGCCAAACCAGAAGCAGCGCGTCCTCCGGCAGCGAACCGCAAAAACATTGTCATGGTGGCTGGGAAACCGAGCCACGGGCCTGGAGCGCACGAGCATAATGCGGGTGTGTTGCTCTTGAGCAAATGCCTCAGAGAAGGCGTGGGCGCACAGGTAGAAATGCGCCTGCATCTCAACGGAGGCTGGCCTGCGCAGGAAGAACTCGACCGCGCCGACACACTGGTCGTCTATGCGGATGGATTTAACGGACATCCGATTCTTCAGGAAAATCACCTGGAGCAGGTCCGTGCCATGATGAAGCGCGGCTGTGGTCTGGTTTGCCTCCATTGGGCAACAGAAGTCCCTCAAGATCGCGGCGGAGCCGAATTTCTGGAATGGCTCGGGGGCTATTGTGACCCCGCTTGGAGCGTGAATCCGCATTGGACCGCCGATTTCTCCGAGTTCCCCACCCACCCGGTCAGTCGCGGGGTGCGCCCCTTTTCAACAACGGATGAATGGTACTTCCACATGCGCTTTTTGGAGGGCATGCGCGGCGTGACGTCCTTGCTCTCAGCCGTTCCGCCTGAGTCGACAATGAGCCGCCCCGACGGGATGCGCTCAGGAAATCCGGCGGTGCGCAAAGCGGTGGCGGACAAGTTGCCGCAGTCCGTGGCCTGGGCCGTGGAGCGGGAGGATGGTGGCCGCGGATTCGGATTTACCGGCGGGCACTTCCATTCCGGTTGGGGCAATCACGACCAGCGCAAGCTAATGCTTAACGCAATCCTATGGACCGCCAAGGGCGAGGTGCCAGCCGAGGGAGTCGCATCCACAGTGACTCCTGAAGACCTCACCGTGAATTTGGACCCGAAGGGAAAGAAGTAGGCGTCTCCTCATGGGGAAGGTTTAGAGGAATACGAGCAGGCTTACCGCCCCTTCTCCGGGGCGCGTGGCCAACGAAGGGTGATGCTTAAAAATCCCAGCGAGTGGACTTGCCGGTTTCAGGCTTCACATTGATCCAGTCAATATCCACGGGCTCACTCGCGTGCGGCAAATAAATGCGCAGTATAGCCGCTCCGCCTTTGTTGGGGAGGTCCACGTTGATGTCCTGCCAGTCACCGCCTTTGAGGGTGTAGGCAAATTGAAGCAGTTCCTCCGGTTTGGCGTTAGCCTTCGGTAAAAGTTCAATCGCGCCCTCCCCGCCGCTTGCGGCTTTCATCCGAAAGCTGATTTTCGCAGGGCCATTGAGATTTGCTCCAATGCCAAGAAAAGGTGCAGTTGCCGTACCGTTGGCAGTGAGAATTCCGTCCTTAATGGCCGCAGCGCAGTTGCGGTTTTTCCAACCCGCAAGCGGCTCGTCTTTGGCGACCGGAGCTTTGCCATGATTGGGGTTCAGCTTTGGAACCACGGCTTCGGTGTCCTTGAGAAACTCACTGATGAGATCGTTAAGTTCACGGACGAGTTCGGGTTTTTCTGCCGCAAGATTATGTCGTTCGCCGAGATCGTTCTTCAGGTCGTAGAGTTCGAGGTCGTCAGAACCGTCGTCATTACGTGCGTAGAACCGGATGAGCTTCCAGTGGCCCTTGCGGACGTAGGTGCCGGCGTAGAAACCGTCCATGACCGAGTCGCGCTTGGCATCGCCGTGCGGGAAATGACAGAAGATGCGGTCGCGGGCCGAATCGCCGCCCAGCAGAGCCTGGGATTGGTCAAGGCCGTCGAGCTTGAGATCGGCGTGCGGCTTGAGGCCGACGCATGAGAGTAGCGTCGGGTAGAAGTCGACCGACTGGAAAAGGATGTCGCTGGTGGCGGCGGCTTTGGCCTTGCCCGGCCAGGCGAAGATGAACGGCTCGCGCGTGCCCCCTTCGTAGAGCGAGGCCTTGCCGCTGCGCAACGGGAGATTGCTGGTCGCCGGGATGTCGCTGTAACCTTCCGGCTCGGTCTTCCTGGGGGGGTAAGCGTAGCCGCCGTTGTCGGAGTAGAAGACGATGATCGTGTTGTCGGCGATACCTGCGTCGTCGATTGCCTGCAGGATCCGACCGACGCCGTCATCGAGGCTTTTCACCATCGCAGCGTAGAGGGCGTTGTGCTG
>CALQFT020000272.1 GCA_943329925.2 Opitutus sp. GAS368 | reverse complement strand
GTTTCAGGGCGGCCTGCCGCGACCCAAGTCGCATGGGCGGCCCACCCTTTTTCCAGCAGGGTTTGCGCCTCATTAAATCGGTCTTGCGAACCCAAAACCACCACTTCCAGTCGCCGTGGGATCGCGTAAAAAGTTTCGCCATCTTTGTGCACTTCTGGAGTGCGCGCCGCGGAAATCACGAGACATTCGCCGGCGCGCTTGGTGGTGCCCGTTTTGACTCCATCGATGGCGTTGGATCCGAGAAGTTTGTTGGTGTTGACCAGATTGTATTCCAGTTTTCCGCCGTCAAAGTGTTGCACGCTGATGGTGCGTTCCTTTTGCGAAACGAAGAAAAGGAAGCCTGGATTGCTCATCGCATAGACACTGGCTTTGGCCATGTCCTCGGCGGTGGAATAGGGGCGCTTGCTCTCAAGTGTTTCCAAGCCGTGCGGGTTGAGGAATCTGGTGTCGAGCATTCCCAATTTCCGCGCGAAGGCGTTCATTTGGGACACAAAGCTGACATTGTGAAGCTCGCGATCTGACCCGCCCGAGAGTGACTGGCCGACAAATTCCGCGAGCGTCTGGGCGGCCACGTTGTCGGATTGCAACAAAGTGCAGTAGAGCAGATTTTTAAGTGTCGCCTTGTCGCCGTCTTTCCATGCCACTCCGCCGGGGGTGAGAAGCTCCTCCCTAAACGGGGGTACCGTGGCGACTTGATCGAGGCTATGACCACTTGCGTGGGCCCAGTCCAAAACCACCGTGGCGGTCACAATTTTTGTCAAACTAGCGACTTGCAGCTTTTTGTTGGCATTCCATTCCGCCAGCACATGGCCGCTGTGATGGTCCACCACAATGTAAGCGGCGGAGGTGGGCTTATCCGCGCTGCCTGCGCGGGCACCGGGGAGCATTGCGCCGATTGTCAAAATGAGGGCGCAGGTTGCAGGAGAAAGCAGCAGTACGCGAAACGAAGATTTCATGGGGTGTTTCTCTGTATATTAAGGTGAGTTTCGCACAACGCAATGGCGAGGCTTGCTTGATTTCAAAAGAGGCACTCAGAGACGCTTCGGCTCAGTTATGGGGACACTGTCGTGCGGCGCGGGAGGATTGAAGGCGCGGAGGATTTGTTTCGTCTTATTTTTGAAAAAACGCCTTGCGCCATACCTTTTACTGCGTCCCTTGCCTGAAGGATCCATGAAAAAGCTAATTCTTTGTGCAGGTGAAGACGCCATACACTCTCTCGGCCACGAGCGGGATGTGAGAACCCAGTACGCCGCAGTTAGCGTATACGGCTTCGGGGAGGGGATTTGTGCCATGCGCAGGATGCGATCGGAGGCGGCCTCAGATCTCAGAAAAAGGAGTCTGTATGTTGGTGATATTTCCACGCAGGCAGAGTATTGGGAGGATGTTTTGTCCGGGGTGTCTGGTTTGCCATTAACGGCCATCGTCGCAGATTTTGACCTGCCTGAGGGCGGTGGTGTTGCATTTTTGAGAGAAGCTCGCCGCCTGCATCCGGATGCCGTCGGCGTTTTGCTTTGCACTCATCCCGAGCGTCTCAAGGCGCTGGAGGCGGTTCGGGAGGGCATCGCGTTTCGTTGTATTGTAAGACCAACTTCTTCGGAGGCCCTTCTTCAGACGCTGGAACTTTGCGGTGTGCGGCATGAGGCGCTCCGAGAGCAAAGACCGCATTTGGATCAATATTTGGACGGTAGTCTGCAGATGCTCAAGAATTTGATGAAATCTACAGACTCCATGAGCTTCGATCGCTCCCAAATTCTGCGGGATTATGTGCGCTCGTATTACCGGGCGGTGGATGTCTCATTGCCCGTCCCGGAAGAGGTTGAGTTGGCGGCAATGTTTCGTGCGGTGGGCGGTTTGGCTGTGCCGGGAATGGTATTGCACAAGGCAAGAACGGGGCGGGAATTGAGTTTAGAGGAAAGCCGGTTGGTGGAGACTATGCCCGAGTCCGGGGCGCAGTTGGTATCGAAGATACCTGGATTGGAGAGGGTGGCTAAAATCATTCAATATCAGGACAAGGGTTTTGATGGCAGCGGCTCGCCCTCGGATCTTTTGCGGGGTGAGGAAATTCCTTTTGGTGCGCGCCTAATTCGGGTGATGTCGGATATTTTACGTTTGGAGGCGATGGGTGTGCACAGGCTGAAAGCATTGGCTCAATTAGACTTGGATTCGCGCTATTACGATCCGGAGATTTTGAAGGTCTGCCGATCCCGCTGGCGATCGCCTTCCCAGAGGCCGTTTGAGCGGGTTAATCGGGTGGTGCCTTTGCCGGATTTGGGACTGTTGGATTTGCTGGCCAAGCCACTACATACTACGACCAAAATGTTCATCGCTCCAGAGGGCACCCTAATTACGCGGGTGCTTTTGAAAAAAATCAGGGACTTTGAACACATTGGGTTAATGGGCGACTTTGTGGAAATTAGCGTGTTGCGTCCGCTCAGCCCGGACCTCTTGCCCAGGTTTCGCGTCGTGCTACCGCCCGTTTCTTCTTTTACCCAATCGGAGAGTTCCCTGCTCACCTCCGCACACCTTAGCGAGAAGGAGGTGGGAGATGGCCTGTTGGTGCAGTCTGAGGTGGAGGACTCTGTGTTTGCGTCTGAGTCCGGGGCGGTGTCCTTCGACGATGCCTCTGCGGACTTGCTCCCGGATGTATCGGATCCGCCAGCGATGGGGCGGGCCGTCAACGAATAAAAAAGAGGGGCTGTGTTTGGCCCCTCTCTCAAGTCGATTTTTCGCCAGTCGATTTTTCGCAGCTATTTATGGTGCGGGCACCGGCGCGGGCGATACTCCGGGGGCGGCAGGGGCGGCGAGCGTCTTTTTGAGCCGCTGCACCACCTCATCCAGCGCCGCCTTGCGTCGGCCGTCTAATTCGGCGCGCAGGCCCGAATCCACTTTTTTGCGTTCTTCACGGTAACGTTCTTCGAAGGCGCTTCGCTGTTCGGGGGAAACAGGGGTGTCTACGAGCGCGGCATCGACTTCGTCTTTGAATTTTTTGCGTAAGAGAGAATCTCTATTGCGGAGGGCTTGCTTGAGATCAGGGCTGATCTGCTGCCAGGCCTTGATGTTTTCCATCAACTGATTTTTCTGATCGGAAGTCAGACTGCGGATGATTTCAACCAAGGGATCTACCGCCTTGCGGTTTGGATGCTCTCCGGGAGTCGCCGCAGCGCCTTTTGCTGGAGGCGGCTCGGCCGGGGGGCTCTGGGTCTGCGCCTTGAGTGAGGCTGCCTCCTGACAGGTCAAAAAAAGCATCGCGGCATAGAGCGCCGGCCGGTGCGGTAGGGCCTGTCTTATTCGTAATCCGGCCATAAGCTGTTGTGAGCGGATAATTCGGCTTCCAACACTTCACCAAGCTTGGTGACTAGCGCCAAATCATCCGCAGTGAGTGGGTTGGATTGTAGCGCTTGAATTAGAACCGTTTCATCCAAGGGGGTGCGTGATTCCGTCCCCCGCTGGGGCTGGTTGAAAAATAACGCCCCGGCGCACGTAACGAACAAGGCGGCAACCAAGGCGAGGCGCGCAGTCCAAGAGGCAAGGGGACGTCGTGGTTTTGCGGCGGTCGTTTCGTACTGAACCGGCGTAGTCGACTCTTCGCAGACTATGGAGTGCAAGACCCGACTTGCAAAACCGGCGTGTAAAATAGGCAACCTTGCACGCCCCAGCAACTCGTCCAGCGCTTGGTCCTGGGGGTGCGGCCTGTCCTGGGGGTGC
>CALQFT020000271.1 GCA_943329925.2 Opitutus sp. GAS368 | reverse complement strand
TGCAGCCCCGATGATAGTGCTTCTATAGGTAGTGCGAAAGTAGGACGTCGCCAGTATCCCCGCCCCGTTCAGGTGAAAGCCCGAACGGGGCGGCCTTTTTTTGTTCGGCGGGAGGGCTTGGTGTGCGTCTGCTCAATGCCAATTGGATCCTCTCGGGTTCGAATTTTAAAAAGTGAATCTCACGATCCATTCAGATTCAGCGCACCGAGGTGGCGTTGGCGATAGGCGTTTGGTGTGAGACTCGTCTGTTCGCGGAAGGCGCGTGTAAAAGCACTTTGGTCGTAGAACCCACAATCGAGCGCGATGGCGCCGACAGTGCGAGTACTGGCGATGAGCTCCTGACAAGCGGCGCGGATACGCTGTCGAATGAGGTAGCGCATTGGAGTCTCGCCTAAGAGCTTGTTGAACAAGCGCGTAAATTGCCTCTCCGAGAGGTGCGTGAGCGCCGCGAGATGGTTCGTCTCGATTGGCTCGCGGAAGCGGGTGTGAAGGTGTCTTAGTGCGGGCTCCATCTGCTGGAAGTGCTGCGTCACGCCGCCAACTTCATGCAGGTCATAGAGAACGATCGCCACTCCGCAGATCCGTTCTTGAGCATCGCGCAGCGGGGCCACGGAGACGACATACCAGTTCAACGGGCCGTTAATGTCGGGCACCATCTGGGCGTAATAAGTGCGCGTCATTCCGGTGCTCATGACACGCTGATCTTCCTCCACAAAACCGGTGCTCAATTCTAGGGGGAAGAAGTCCCGATCCATCTTCCCTAATATTTGCCACTCATGTTGGAGATTGAAAATTTTGAGTGTGCGTGTGTTCGCTGATACGAAGCGACTTTGCTCATCTTTAGCGAGAAAGGCGATCATCGGCAAAGTGCCAAAGAGTCCTGCGAGCTGCAGGCCGGTACCCATGCGCTTGAGAAACTTGCGCTGAAACTGCAAGGCTTTCTGCATCTCGTCCATGGCTGGAAAATACCAAAACTTGGCGTTCCTGACCAAGCAATCATGCACTGACTTGCAGATACTTCGAACCGATGAAAACCGTCGCGATTTTCGGCGCTAGTGGAAAGCTTGGACGACACTCGCTTACGGTGTTGGCACGGCGCGGTTTCGCCGTGCGTGCATTAGTGCATAGCACCCCAGTGATGGGGGATAACGTCACGTCTGTGGCGGGCTGCATCACCGATGCGGCGGCGGTGGAGCAAACCGTGAGTGGCGCGGACATAGTCGTTCAACTCGCTACGACAAAGGAGGACGCAGGGACGTTTTTTGATGTGAGCGTGCGCGGCACTTTCAATGTTCTGGAAGCCTGCCGGAAGCATGGAGTGAAGCAGTTTATTCTTTTCGGCGGCGACGCAGCGTTGGGTATCTGGTTTTACGCGCAGCCAGAGCCGCTGGATGAGAGTCATCCCCTGAAAGCGTATCCTGGCTATTATGCCTTCTCGAAAGTCATGGAGGAGACAATGGCGAGGCAGTATACGGTTCAATACGGTTTGCCCGTGACCGTGTTGCGTTCCTCCTGGGTATTTGAGCAGGACGATCTGCTTAATCACTTTTCACTGCTGCACAACGTAAACCCTGTCGAGCCGGGGCACGGTTTTGGGGAGATCACGGATGAGGTTCTAGCTCTCGTGCGCGCGCAGGAAGAGCGCATCCCTATTCTCACAGATGCAGGCGGCTCACCTCTGCGCCGGCACATTGTGCATGTGGATGATGTGATGCAGGCTTTCGATCTCATGCTCGGGAATCCATCTGCGCTCGGGCAGACGTTCAATATAGCAGCGCCTGAACCATTCGATTATCGTGTTGCAGCGGAGCATATTTCAAAACGGCTTGAAGTTCCGACGCTCGAGATTTCCAGTCCGAAGTATTATCCGTTTGAGATTAACATAACCCGCGCCCGCGCTGTGCTCGGCTACGCCCCGGAGAATGATTTTTTCCGTATGGTTGACCGCGCCATCGCCGCCCGCCAATCAGAAAAAAGGCAATAACATGCGCCAATTCCATCACATCGGTATGCCGACGGACGACTGTCAGTCTGGTGAGTTCTACGTTGAGGAAACAAAAGTGTGGGTGACCGATCCGCGCAAGCATCCCTATCACGTCGAGTATCTTCGTTTTGAGCGCGACAGTCCTGTCACCGGACCAGTGCGTGACCTGCCGCACGTCGCCTTTCGCGTGGATGACCTCACTGCGGAGTTGGTGGGTGAGGAGGTGTTAATCGAGCCGTTCGAGCCGTCGCCAAATTTTACTGTGGCGTTCATTTTAAAAGATGGGGCGGTGATTGAGTTGATGAAATTTGAGAAGGAAAGCGACCTTCCCTGGAGATAATATTGTGAATATTAAGAACAAAGTCATCCTCGTGACGGGAGGTACATCGGGTATTGGTGAGGCGTGCAGTAGGCATTTCGCCTCGCTTGGCGCGAGTGTTGTCATCGTCTCGAATCAAGAAGAGCGTGGTGTATCACTCGAAAAGGAACTGCGGGAGGCGGCGATGGATGTGCGCTTTATCTTCGCCGATGTCTCCAGTGAAAAGGACGTCTGCGCGATGGTCGCGCGGGCGGTCGAACTCTATGGGCGTATTGACGGCGTGCATTGCAATGCGGGCGTATGGGGCAAGGGGAAGGTCACGGAGTTCACCGACGCCGCATGGGAGAAAATTATGGGCGTGAATGTGAAGAGCGTGTTTTGGACAGCGAAGCACGTTGTGCCCGTGATGGAGACTCAGGGCAGCGGAGTCTTTTTGATAACGACCTCGGTTGCCGCATTTATCGGGTTCCCAGCGCACGCGCTATACTGCGCCTCGAAAGCCGCGCTCGAATCGCTGGTGCGCTGCCTTGCCGTGGATCATGCGGGTAAGGTGCGCGTTGTAGGAATCTGTCCAGGTACTATTGACACTCCGATGCTCGCGGCAAGCTGCGAGGGTTGGGATAAGCCGGTGGATGAGCTTTACGCTGATATAGCGCGCCGCATTCCTGTGCGGCGTTTGGGCCACCCCATCGACATCGCACAAACGGCCGCCTTTCTTTTGAGTGACGGGGCGAGCTACATCAATGGTACGTCTATCGTACTTGATGGCGGCACAATGGCGCTGCCTCCTTGGTGAAGCGAATCCACGATGAAACTTAATGATGAAACCTGATCTCTGTAAATTTGAGAATATCCTCCAACTGGGTGGCATCCGCACTGGTTCGTTGGATACCCCGGGAGCTGGCGGCGGCGGTGCGACGCGTGTCGCCTTGTTTGACACGGGCGCCGGCCTGCGTTTCACCGTGGCGCTCGACCGTGGCGGGGACATTGTAGACGCGAGTTTCAACCAATTCGCTCTCGCCTACCTCACTCCCAATGGCCTGCTGCCGTCGAGCCCAGCGTATCACACCGGCACCGAGTGGTTGCGTAGCTGGGCTGGTGGTTTGGTAACGACATGCGGCCCGGAATACATGGGTGGTCCGCGCGAAGTGGATGGTGTAATCACCTCACTTCATGGTCGTTACTCCAATCAGCCGGCACAGATCGAGACTCTTCGAAATCCCGATCCGCATCGTGGTTGCCTTGAAATGGAACTCGGGCTCGTGGTGCGCGACGCTCGTATGTTTGGTCCGGTATTTGAAATTCGCCGCACCATTCGGTGCACGCTTGGTGTGCCTGAGATTCACATTGAAGATGCAGTGACGAATCGCGGTGATACCCGCGTGGCGCATCATTGGCTTTACCACTGTAATCTTGGCTACCCCTTGCTTGATGCCGGTGCGCGCTTTATTTATCGGGGAGCGGCGGAGCATTGGGTTGCGCCCGCAAT
>CALQFT020000270.1 GCA_943329925.2 Opitutus sp. GAS368 | reverse complement strand
GGTTGGGAGCCGGACTGAACCACTTGAGCGGAGGTTAAACGCACCGTCACCTTAGATGGAGAGCCACTCGCAGGCGTCGGAGCGACGGGCAACGCTCTAATTAAGGCTGGCGCAGCCGCCACAATTGGAGGGCGCAGCGCGGAAGGCGTTGCACTTGCCACAGTCGCCCCAAGGGGAGTGGGCAACGACGCGACCGCACCAAGCGGTGGCATAGGAGCCTTCAGCTTGGGAGGGAGCGTAATGCGAATTGCCTCCGGCGAGGGAACGCCGGGAGCCGGAGAAGTTGGGGGTGTCTCAGACATATATGGTGCGCCAAGCGCTTCTTTTGTCGCATCCTTCCGACCCGTTTGTCAAACCGTTCATCCAGCGCATCTGCGTGTTGAAGCGACTTCCCCCTTGCCCGCCTCTTTTGGCCCCCGCTATCTTGAACCTTTATGAAGCTACTCGTCACCGGAGGCGCCGGATTCATAGGCTCTCATTTTGCCGAGTGCTGCCTTAATGGCGGACACGAAGTGGTTGTCCTTGATGATTTTAATGATTTTTATTCGCCCGCAATCAAGCGTGCCAACGTTCACCCATTTGCAAATCGCATCCAAATTGAGGAAGCCGATCTGCGCGATGGCGACCGAGTTACGAGCATCGTTGCGACCGCCCGCCCCGACGCCATAGTCCACTTTGGAGCCCGAGCAGGAGTCCGTCCATCCATCCAAGAGCCTGAGCTGTACTTGGATACAAACATAAAAGGCACCTTCCACCTGTTGGAGGCCGCCCGCCGAGCAGATGTTCCAAAATTTATATTCGCTTCTAGCTCATCAGTTTACGGCATCCTAAAAACGGTCCCTTTCCGCGAGGACATGTGCCTCAACCAAACCATCTCACCCTACGCCGCTTCCAAACTCGCCGGGGAACAACTCTGCTCTAATTACTCCCATCTCTATGGAATGCGCTGTGTAATCCTTCGCTTTTTCACCGTGTACGGCCCGCGGCAACGCCCGGATCTGGCGATCCACTCCTTTACCCGGGCGATTCTGGAGGGGCGCGCCATCCGCCAATTCGGCGATGGATCCACCCGCCGGGATTACACTTACATCGACGACATCCTGCAGGGCCTCGTCGCCGCGCTCAGCTACCAAGGGCCGCTGTTTGACATCTTTAATCTCGGCGAGAGCGAAACCACCTCGCTCTCCGAACTCATCGCCTCGATTCAAAAAGCGCTACAGCGCGAGGCCCGCATCGAAATCTATCCGGAACAAGCTGGGGACGTCCCGCTTACATACGCCGACATTTCCAAAGCCAAGGCTTTGCTCGGTTACGACCCGCACACCAAAATTAGCGAAGGCATTCCCCGCTTTGTGGAATGGTTCCTTCAAACTCAACTCCTGCCTTAAACCGTCATGGAAACTCAGGCCTCCTCCCTTTCTCTTGCCGCCTCGCTCTGCCAGACGCTAGTTCGGATTCCCAGTGTCAATCCCGATGATAATCCAGGCACCACTCAAACCGGCGAAGCCGACTGTGCCCAGTGGATTGCGCAATGGCTTAAGACTGAGTTTCCGGGGGTCCATGTCGAGACGCCAGAAGTCCTTCCCACGCGCCCCAATGTAGTGGCCCGCTTCCCCTCCGATGCTCCCGGCAAACCGCGTCTGCTTTTCGCGCCGCACACCGATACGGTTTCGATTGTGGGCATGACGATTGATCCGTTTGGAGGTGAAATTCGAGACCACAGAATCTATGGCCGGGGCGCAAGCGACACCAAGGGCCCCATGGCATCCATGCTCGCAGCCCTTCATTCCGTGCGCGATGTGCTGCCTCACCTCTCCCATGAGATCTGGTTCGCGGGCCTCGCGGGAGAAGAGACAGGCCAGTACGGGGCCCACGCTCTAGCCGCCACAGAACATTTCGACCTCGTTATTGCGGGCGAACCCACCGGATTGGATGCCGTTTTCACTCACAAAGGCAGCATGTTCCTCTCCCTGACCACCCGTGGTATGGCTGTCCACGCCGCCCAACCGGAGAAAGGCCGCAACGCCATTTATGCCATGACGGACATCCTTCAACTGGTTCAAAAAGAACTTGTTCCATGGCTGAAGACCTTCACGCATCCCATCCTCGGACACTCCACCGTCAGCGCAGGCACCATCCATGGAGGCAGCAAGACCAACGTCGTTCCAGACTTCTGCCACGCCACGCTGGACCTCCGGACAATACCAGGACAGGGCGAAACCTTTGAAGCGGAGCTTTTTGCTAAGTTACGAAGCGTCTGCCCCGAGGTGGAGATCCAAGTACGGCGCTCCCTGCCCCTTCTAACTGATACGGCGCACCCCCTGCTTCAAAAGCTAGAGCACCTTGGGGCCCTGCCTATTGGTGCCCCGTGGTTTTGCGACGCTGCCGTATTCGCCCAACAAGGCAATGCCGCAATTGCGATGGGCCCCGGCTCCATCGCGCAAGCACACACTTGTGACGAATGGATCTCGATTGAGGACTTAGAAAAAGGTGCGGCATTTTTTGAGCGCTTCCTGCGACTGCTTCAAGTGAAGCAGTGATAAGGCTCATTGAACTCAATTAAAATTGATTGCGAGCGCATGACCTGAATGATAATCAGTTCACAGTGAACGCCCCGTCAATTTTCTTATTATTCATCACGCTTGCGCTCGCATTGCCGGCCTGCAAGCCAAAAGAAGGCGCCAACCAAGCCAGCGCGTTCTCCATATCGGGACAAATCAACGAGCTGATTTCTTCCAAAACCGTCCCAGCAACGACAGCTTTGGCGCACTATGACCCAACCTGCGAGGCGTGGAAGGCGCAATCTGTAAGAGAATTTCCGGATTTGGGAGTTGCAGGTTCCCGATTTAACTCCCTGTTTTTGGCGCGGGCCAAACAGCTCCAAACTCAAGGCGCCGCCGATTTGCAGAATCCCGCTTGGCCCTACCTCCTTGCCGTGCAAGTGAACAGGGAACTTTCAGCTCATCCAAATCCGCAAATAAAAACTGCAGCTGAGCCCACCCCTATTCAGCATGTGATTTCACTATTTACCTCTTTACGAGACACATTGACACGCAAACTCATGGATGGCCCCCATTTCCCAAGTTTTACATTACCCGACGCCTCAGGAGGAGGAGCTCCCCCCAAAAAAACAGCATCGCAAGAAACAGAAGACACAACCGAACCCATGACAGGAACCACTTCAGTACAAACGGTAAAGGCTGCAATTGGGATGTCGGCCAACCCGAAAATCTGCGGCATTATTTCCAGCGCTGAACGGAGCGTTGGAGGTAATCCCTTAGAGGTGACTATTATTTTAGAAAAAACAATTACCTGCAAAGTTGATGCTCATCAGTTTTTGTCCGGGAATTCAGAACATTACGAAATCCAAAACCAGGGAGACTCTGCAGTGCTTATAAATAAATCCGGCTCAAGAAGTCAAATTACAAGAAAATGGAGTGTCGGTCAGAAAATAAATATTCAAGGAAAACTGACGCAAATGCCTTCGGGAAAAACTGTCCTTAAAGATTGCATTCTTTTGGACTAGCGTCCCCTCTAACCCTGTCCAAAACGCTCCACAGTTGGAGAGGCGAAATTGCGGCCATGTGGGGGCACATTTGTGGCACAGGTGTGGCACAGGTGTGGCGTGCGACGTGCGTGCGACGTGCGACGCACTTCTCTCAACTCCGCTGCGATCACCCGCAGTTTATCGTCGCCCATCGCAATCACGGCCGATTCGTTTGCGGCCAGTGCGTCGTAGAAAGCCACCTCGTCATCCGTTAGGCCAAGATCCACACCTCTTTTTGTCGCCGCATCCATCTCCTTCGCGAGTTTGATCAACTCCTCCAGCACCTGCATC
>CALQFT020000269.1 GCA_943329925.2 Opitutus sp. GAS368 | reverse complement strand
GAGAGCCGGATCCAAGCGCACATTTTTGTCTCGTTTTAGCTTACTGCTTGCAGGTGACGCTTAAAGCGCGGCTGCGGCGGTGCGCCAGCGGACTGACACCGCGCGCAGTGCTCGAGAAGTTCGCTGCCATCCAGATGCTAGACGTCCACCTGCCAACGACAGATGAGCGTGAAATCGTACTGAGCCGCTACACGCAGCCTGAGCGGGATGTCTGTCTTGTACTGGATCAATTGAATTTGACGCTTCCGGAGCAAGCCCCTCCTAAAATCTACAGTCCTGCAAAAAGCTCGAATTGAAAAATCGTGTAGTGCCAACCTTTTTAGAATGACTGCTGAACATGAGGCTGTTAGATATTTTTCACCCCGCCAGTTCGCAAAGTAGGGTTAGGCGTGAAGACCCCGCTGCCCTCTCGCCACACGTCGTGCGTCCTCAATGTTGATTTCGTGGCGACCACCTTTTTTTCGACCCTACTTCGACTGTACTTGCACAGCAATCTGCCGAATCGCCCGGGCCAGGCGATCGGAGTAAACGGGCTCGGAACGCTCTGTAGACGGTGCCGTGGCAGTTGCCTTTGGGCGCAACACGGCTTTGGTGACCTGCGTAGATGCAGGCGCACGGTTGGATCGGCATTGTCGGAGGCGAGACTGGAGGTAGCGACTGCATGGTCTTGTGGCACCGTGGTGATTTGCTTGGCGCGTGTGCTTCTGCGGGCAGTAGGCCGGAGCGCTAAGGACGCCCGAAGTCCTCCAGCGCGCTTGCTCGGCCTCTTCATTTCGGCAAGTGTAATGCCGATAAAGCCGTGGCTCCTCACCCTGCACGGCGCCATTGGAATATTTACTGTAAACCACCGCCTATGAGTACGCCTTCGTCTCCCTTAGCCGTAAGCCGCCGTCAGTTCCTGGCTACGCTAGCCGCAGCCTCCGTCAGGACCCGGCTGAGTGCCCAAGAAGCCAAGAAATTTCCACCGGTGCGTCAAATCACTCAAGGCCCGGGATTCCACTGGTTTGCCTACTACGACAAGCTGCAGTTCTCTTCTGACAACCGCTTTGTGCTCAGCCACAAGGTCAACTTTGAACACCGCTCTCCCAAGGCGGATGACGTCATTGAGGTCGGCATGGTTGATTTGCAGGACAAAGATAAATGGATTCCGCTAGGCACCTCGCGCGCCTGGTGCTGGCAACAGGGCTGTATGCTGCAATGGCTTCCAGGAAGCGCCTTCGAGGTGATTTGGAACGACCGGGAACAGGATCGTTTTGTGAGCCACATTCTCAACGTCAAAACGGGAGAAAAACGCACCATTCCCAGCCCCGTTTACGCGCTCAGTCCAGATGGTAAAGAAGCCGTTTCCTGTGACTTCGCGCGAGTCGCCGACTGTCGCCCAGGCTACGGCTATGCAGGCATCCGCGACCGCTTTTTCCACGCGATGGCTCCCGCAGGCAGCGGCATCACACACGTCAATCTGTCCACCGGCCGAGAGACGCTCATCATCACTCACGAGCAGATCGCAAAGAGGGGCGAAATCCCCCAGAACCTTCCCGACTCCAAGCATCATACCTATCACCTGCTCTGCGGGCCCGATGGCAAGCGCTTCATCTTCCTGCACCGTTGGACGCAACCCGGCGGTGGCCAACTCTCGCGGTTGTTCACGGCGGCCATGGACGGTAGCGACCTGCGCATCGTAATCCCCAACGGCTTCGTTTCCCACTTCATCTGGCGGGATGCAACCCACATTCTATCCCAGTCCAAGGGCTGGCTGGAAAACCCAGGATGGGGCGACTTTCTATTCGAAGACAAAGATGCGGGAATCATCGAGGAGGTGGGCAAAGGCGTACTCGATCCCGGCGGCCATTTCAGCTACCTGCGCAACAACGCCTGGATCCTCAACGACACTTATCCAAAGGGCGACCAGCGCCTCCAGACCCCTCATTTATACAAGATCAAAGAAAACCGCCGTATTGATCTTGGCTTTTTCACGCTGCATCCGGCATACAAGGGTGAATGGCGAGTAGACACACACCCTCGCCTGAGTCGCGACGAACGTCTGGTGTGTATTGACTCACCACACACAGGCCAGGGCCGGCAATTGCACCTCATCGATATCTCTAATGTCAGCTAAGAAGTAAGGTTCGCTCGCCCGACGCAGTATCCAAATTCCCACTCCCGATTTTTAGCCCGCCCCACAACAATCCTGCGCGGGCTGCGAAAATGGAGTGAAAACTGAATTCTCCGGAAAAAGTTGTGGCGTGGCGCCCACCTACATCGAGTCATCGGACACGAATGCTCAAAATGGGGTGGGTTTGTTCATCGCTTTTATGATCGTTAAATCTCTCGTTTCTATACAACCTCATATCGTCTCATTGTTTATGAAGAATTTAAATCAAGTGGGTTCCATTCTCCGTACCGCGGCGTGCTTCGCCCTTCTTACCATGAATGTTCTCGCGGCGGATGGTACGATTTCTCCGGCTGTCACGAACACGGCGAAAAAGATCGTGCTGATCGCGGGGAAAAAAAGCCACGGGCCAGAGGGGAACCGCATTCACGACTATCCGTGGTCTGTAAAGCTATTGAAGGTGCTGCTTGAACAGTCCGATGTGCGGGAGAAGGTGAGCGTTGAAACTTATTTTGACGGTTGGCCAAAAAATGAGAAGCCGATCGAAGACGCCGATACGGTTTTCATCCTCTCCGACGGGCGGGATGGAAACTTGTTTTCAGAAGCGCCGCATTTGGAGAACGCTGAGCGAATTTCCTTCATGGAGCGCCTGATGAAGAGAGGGTGCGGCTTCGGTGTCATACACTTTTCGACCTTTGCCCCCGAAGTGTATCGGGATCAGATTTTGCGCTGGAGTGGAGGTTACTTCCAATGGGAAACAGACGGGGAACGGAAGTGGTATTCCGCAATCAAGGTTCTGGACACGGAACTATCCCTTCCCTCACCGAGGCACGCCATCTCACGCGGCGTAAAACCGTTCCGGATGAAAGAAGAATTTTACTACAACCTTAGGTTCTCTGCCAGCGACAAGTCTCTCTCACCTCTCCTTGCGGTGCCTGCGCTTTCCGGACGCGAACCGGACGGACGCTGTGTGGCTTGGGCGCGCGAACGCGAGGATGGCGGGCGCGGATTCGGGACGACGTGCGGCCATTTTTACGACAATTGGAAGAATGACGACTTCAGAAAACTCGTACTCAACGCGCTAGTTTGGTCCGCGCATATCGAAGTGCCTGAACTGGGGATCGAATCAACCTACCGCGAGCACGACGAGATCTCGGCGCATTTGAGCACCAGCGTTGTTCCAGTGGGCCGGGCAGTGAAGTGATTTCCTGATGACAGGTTTCGTCGGGGCGCGGCGAGGATTCTAGTGCAACTGCCCAAAAAGAAGCCAAAGCCAGATTTCGCGCCCATGGGATCGCCGTGGAATGTCAGAATTTAGAGAGCCTCAGTTGCAGTTTTTTACCGCCTCAAAAGTCGGCATTGCACCTGAATTGCCCCTCTCTTAATGAGGCCTGCCTTTAATGGTTGAACATAAATTCCGTGGAGTTGAGAAGAGCCCAAACCACGTCCTCATACGGACCGACGTTAACGGGCGGGACGGGGATCAGTTCCTGAAAACCGGAAAGCTCTCCGCTTGAGGGACTGCGGCTCAGGCACCGGATGAAAAGCTCCTCAATGACCGAGGCGGGCTGTGCCTTGTCCTTCACGTACGCCTCTAGCGCACCCGCGCAACTGAGCCGCGGATTGACGGTGTCTCCGACGGAGAAGTGCAGGGCCTGGGAAAGCGTCGGGGCGGTTTTTGTTTCTGTCGACGAAACGCTTCCGCGCGGACTGCGACCGAGGCACTTGAAGACAACGTCGCCG
>CALQFT020000268.1 GCA_943329925.2 Opitutus sp. GAS368 | reverse complement strand
CTCCTGCTCCGTCGTATTTTTGCATCGCTTGTCCTTCTCGTCGCGCTCTCTTGCAGGGGCACGGCGCTGGAACCCGGACCGCTCCTTTCCCCAAAGGAGGCCGTCTCAAAAATGACATTCCCAGATGGGTTTTCCGTGGATCTCCTCGCCTCGGAGCCCGGACTCTCGAAGGTGACCAATACGGAAGCCCTGCCTATTGGGGTTGTTGAATTCGCCAAGCCGGGAACTGCCGTACTGGAGCTTGAGTTGACAGGCAAGAATCCTGCGGCCTCTGATAACAAGATCGGTCTCGATTACCTGCTTTTGGAACCTTTGGATCTAAAGACGTCGCCTGTTCTGCCCGCCGTGCCTGGTTCCAAACCCGCGGCATCGCAATCCTCGAAGTGATCGCTCGCCTTGTCCTTGCTGGATTAATTTTAGCCTCTGCCGCGTCACCCAAAGTGGTGGATGGAACCCCTCCAAGCTGAACTCCAAATGCGTTTTTTTGATGGAGGCCGACACCTGAAGCCTGACGCTTTCAAGCTGTCAGATTTCAAGGCGGTGCTGGGGCGCAGGAAAAAACTTGCGTGGAACGCTTTTTGCTCTATTCGAGGTGAATTTCCCCCGCAAAATCCATGAACCCTCAAAATCATCCGCAGAGCTGGAGCGCTTCCCAAAAACGGGTGGCCTTTATCGCATCGCTATTCCTCGTTGGTAGCGCGGCATATTTTCTAGCTCCATGGGAGGCAAACGTCCCGCCAAGTTCTACGCCGAACGTAGCTCCAACCACTGAGTCGGAAACTCAAAGTCCAACGCAACCGAACGCCGCCAGCCCCAGTGGCCAGCCCGTTTCCGCAGGTGCAGCCGCCGCATCGTCCGCCCCAGGCAAGGCGCAGACCATGCTTGTCGCGAAAGCCCCGCCTCAAGGCGCACCACTGCCCGTGCCCGGCATGAATCCCGATGCCGACAAGGGACGGGTTGTGAAGTTGGAGCCGGTCGCCCTCAAACACTGGGGTGAGCTCAAACAAGGGACGCTGATTCTTCTACCCACCGCCACGGGTGAAACGCTGGAAGGCGTCGTCAACCTCGTCATGGAGGATCACGGTTGGGTGCGCATGGGTGGCGCGCTTTCCAATGAGAAGGGCAGTTTTACGCTCAACACGAGTGGGGATCAGGTGAATGGACGAATTTTAATCCCAAGCGAGGGGATCGGTTACGAGATAGTGATGGACGGCACCGAGGTGCTGCTGATCGAGCGGCGACTGAGCAGTCTCATCTGCTGGCCAGGTATCAAACCCTCCCCAAACCAGGGGAATGCGGCAGCCGCCATGCCAAACGCAAATTCCTCCGGCACCACCCCGCAACGCTCCGCAGCCGCTACGGGAACCATCCCGATTATCAATACAAACCCCGGCGCAAAAGGCGTTGTTTATTGCCGCTTTTCGCTTGGAGAAACGATAACTGACCCGGATTGGAACAGCGGGGTTGCCTTTACTGTCCTGCCCTCAGCGCTCAGCGCTTCAGATATCACCCAAGTGCTGGCAAGGGCAGCTGAAGACTATGCCCCCTTTGACCTGACCTTCACCACAGACTCCGCGCTCTACGATTCAACAAGCGCAACAAGTCGTATGATGGTGATGTTCACTCCTACTGACACGGCTTCTCCAGGGGCAGGGGGCGTTGCGAAGCGCGTTGGTTTTTGGGCCAATTCAACGTCCTCTATTCGCAAGTGCTGGGTGTTCAATACAAGCGCTAAATCTGCGGCGGAGGCTCTTTCCCACGAACTCGGGCATACCCTAGGACTCTCACACGACGGCCAGTTAGCCGGAGGCATCTATTATAATGGCCACGGCGGCGGGTTGAGTACGCCAACGAGTTGGTGCCCTATCATGGGGGCCGGTTATTATGTGAACCTCACTCAGTTCAGCAAGGGCGAGTATTACCTTGCAAACAACACAGAGGACGACCTCGCCATTATCGCGAAGGCCGCCAATAATTTCGGCTACAAGGCAGCCACTCCCGCGAAAGGGGCGATAAATCCCCTGATCACCTCCGGGAGTACGTTTTCCGTCACAGGTCTGCTTCCCACTGCCGAGAGCACGAACTTCTACGAGTTCACGACCTCTGGGGGACGGATCACTGCCACCGTGCGACCGACGGTGACGGACACAACCTATTCCGATTTGGACACTCGCCTGGACCTCGTGAATGTCACCAGTGGGACGATCGTACAAACGGCCAACGATATCAGTTCTCTAAGCAGCACCTTAAGCTGGAACATTGGCGCTCCGGGCACCTACCGGCTCAAAGTCAGCCCGACCGGAACCGGCGACAAGCCCTCTCACGGGCTACACTACGGGCTATTCAGCTTATGGCTCGGTGGGCAGTTACACCCTGACGGGCTCCGTTGAGGGTGCAGTTTTAACTCCCGTGTTTATCACGCCGCTGGATATTCCCGCGCAGCAAGGCGTCCCAATGAGCGTCAAGATTAACACCAGCATAGGCACGAACGTTTCCATGCTACCGAGTCCGACGTTGCCAAACGGCCTGTATTTCACCCCCTCCACAAGCATCTTAAACGGCACGCCAATATCTACTTCTGATGGCACTCTTTCGCTCCACGGATACAACGCTCTTGGCACAACCGACGCCAACTTCACAATTCACATTACAAAGGCAGGTTCTCTCTTAACGACGTTCGATCCGAGCCTGAGTAGCGGCATTGGTTCCCCCACCATGATTGGACGCATCGGTAACGTCTCCACCTCCGAGGCCGCTCCTTGGAAAGGCGTTGATGGAACCGAACTGGCTGCGGGCAAATTGGGGATAGCTGCGATGTCCGGTGCGATTCTCAATAATGGGACAAGCTCGGTGAAGTTCACCTACCAGTGTCGCACAAATGAGGGAGCCGGCGATATGGCTCCATGGAATCAATTAACCTTTTATTGTAAAACTTCCACGGAAGCCGGTCACGATTTGCTCAAATGCAAAATTGACGGCGTGGTCGCGCGGGATGCTGTCACGGCAAAAGAATTGGTGGTAAGCGGCGAAACCAGTTGGACGGCCCATACAGTGCGATTTGCGGGCACAGGGCTACGGACCTTTGAGTTCGTGTACACCAAGGACGCCAGCTTGACGGCGGGCCAGGACCGCGTTTGGGTTTATGTTACCGCAATTGGCCAGCCACCGCTGATCACTAAAGCTCCCAGTCCAGTGCGTTTGGCGGCGGGTGGAACACTCGCTTTGGAATCCGGCGCCTCAGGCGTAGACGCTTTACTTTCGGGCACCATATGCTGGATGAAAGCAGAGATTGGCAGCAACGGCGCTTGGAGAGAGGGCGTCAAATTATCGAATGGCACTTTGTCCACGGGGACGAGTTCCAGCGTCATTTCGGGCGCGGATACGGGCAGTCTTCGTATTACCAACGTAACAGGTCGCGCCTCGGGGATGTACTGGCTGCAGGCCAGCAATGCCGTTGCAACCGTGGAAAGTAAACATGTGGAAGTCGTCGTCCCCGCACCCCCCGTTTTCACGACGCAACCAATCGCTCCATTGGGATTGAAGGTGGGTGGAAAACTGGTTCTCACTGCGAACGTTTCTGGGGCGACGCCCATGTATTATCAGTGGAAAAAAAACGGAGCAGTCGGGCCTTGGCTCGCCAGCCCGACCTTGGAAGTGAACGCCAGTGCTAGTTCAGCAGGGAAGTACAAGCTATCCGCAATGAACTTGTTCGGGACCGTGAGTTCCACAGAGATTACAGTAGCAGTCTCGCCGAAGTAGCCCTCCAGACGACAAACATTACCTCCAAGGTGATGCCTTGTTTTTATGAAATTGCGACCCAACCCCAAACGACTCGCCATCGGCATGCTCTCTCTGAGCGCGTTGGTGGCGGGCCTGCTTTGGTTTCAGGACACGCACAACGCACCTTTTAGTGCGCTGAATCCACAAAGCCAGCCGCCCCCTTCGTCCAACGCTGAGTCGCCGCCCCCCGAGTCTCACCCGCTTAGCTCGCTCACGGCACCTGCTCTT
>CALQFT020000267.1 GCA_943329925.2 Opitutus sp. GAS368 | reverse complement strand
CTTGAACTTTTTATGTGCCTTAACGGAGTTTGGCTTGGCCAAAACTTGACCACGCTCAACGTCGTCCTTCTTGATGCCACGCAAGAGCAGGCCAACGTTGTCGCCTGCGCGAGCTTCGTCCAGCAACTTACGGAACATTTCGATGTCAGTGACAGTCGTCTTCATGGTGTCCCGAAGGCCCACGAGTTCAACTTCTTCCATCTTTTTGAGGATACCGCGTTCAACACGACCGGTGGCGACAGTGCCGCGACCTTCGATGTTGAAAACGTCTTCCACGGGCATGAGGAAGGGCTGATCCACCGGACGCTCAGGGAGCGGGATGAAATCGTCAACTGCGTCCATAAGGGCCTGAATACAGGCACCTTGTGGGGAAGCGGGATCTCCGGACTCAAGGGCGGCCTTAGCGGACCCCTTGATGATCGGGATGGTGTCTCCTGGGAAGTCATAGGAGGAAAGCAGATCACGAACTTCCATCTCGACGAGTTCGAGAAGTTCGGGATCGTCCACCATGTCACACTTGTTCATGAACACGACGATGGAGGGCACACCCACCTGACGAGCGAGCAGAATATGCTCACGGGTCTGGGGCATGGGGCCGTCGGCGGCGCTCACTACGAGGATAGCTCCGTCCATCTGAGCGGCGCCGGTGATCATGTTTTTGACATAATCAGCGTGGCCGGGGCAGTCGACATGCGCGTAATGGCGCTTCTCGGTCTGGTACTCGACGTGAGCAGTGTTGATCGTAATCCCGCGTTCGCGCTCTTCGGGAGCAGCGTCGATTTCGGAATACTTCTTCGCTTCCGCGAAGCCCTTTTTAGAAAGGATTGTGGTGATAGCTGCTGTCAGCGTGGTCTTGCCGTGGTCCACGTGGCCGATAGTGCCAACGTTAACATGCGGTTTCGTGCGTTCGAATTGCGCCTTGGCCATAGGGTCAGGTCAGTGGTTTTGTTTATTGATACGGGGTTGATGAAAGCGGTGACTGCAACAAGTGGAGCCTGGGACCGGGATTGAACCGGCGACCTCATCCTTACCAAGGATGTGCTCTACCAACTGAGCTACCCAGGCACTTGTCGCACTCGCGCAAGGCTAGCATCTCTCCTTCCACACTCCCCAACATACTATGGTGGGTTGTGCTTCCAGAAAAAAGCGGAGGCGCAACCTAACAAAGGGGGACCGAGTGTCAACAGAATCCGCAAGGAAGTTGCCTCAGAAAGTTACTAATTCTTCAAAAACACTGCCTAACCCCTCCCTTTTTTGTTTCGCCGAGCAGGTTTAGATCCGCAACCGTTGGAACAAGGTCTGTAAGGCCTGTGAAAGTTTGCTAAAAACTTTGGTGAGTTTTTAAGTTTACCACACACAACACTGTCACTCAATTTTAGGGCACATGGAAGTTCAAGAATACCTACACAAAGCCGCCCAACAAGTTGACGCAGCGCTTGATAGGTTTATACCTAAACCGGCAACCAAGCCGGCTAGCATTCACAAAGCCATGCGTTACAGTTTGTTTGCTGGAGGCAAGCGCCTCCGTCCCGCCCTCGCGCTCGCCGCGGCGGAAGCGTGCGGGGGAAGCGTCCAAGCGGCGCTCCACGCCGCTTGTGCGGTGGAGTGCATTCACACCTATTCGCTCATCCACGACGATCTGCCTTGCATGGATGATGACGATCTCCGGCGCGGACGCCCCACCTGCCACGTCGTTTTCGGCGAGGGGCTCGCCGTTCTCGCTGGGGATTCGCTTTTGACGCTCGCCTTTGAGATTCTTGCGCAGGCGCAACCGACTTCCAGGCATGGTATTGCAGACCTTGTACGAGAACTTTCCGTGGCCTCAGGGAGCCGCTGGCTTATTGCTGGTCAGGTCCTTGATTTGGAGGGCGAGGGCAAACACGTCTCCAAGGCCGCCCTGAAATTCATCCACCAAGCAAAGACCGCAGCATTGCTCACTTGCGCACTCCGACTTGGGGCCATGAGCGCCGATGTCACGCCATCGAAGCTCAAGGCGCTCACGGACTTCGGCCAGGCGCTTGGACTGGCATTCCAAGTCATTGACGACATCCTCGATGTCACGCAATCCACTGAAAAACTGGGCAAAACTGCTGGCAAGGATGTGACGGCCGTCAAAGCGACGTATCCCGCGTTGTTCGGTTTAAAAAAATCCCGGAAATTAGCAGCTGAACTCACGGCGGAGGCGTTAGCGGCGCTCAAACCATTTGGCAAAAAGGCAGTTTTAATGAGAGCAATCGCCGAGTCTCTATTGGTGAGGGAGTATTAACCACTGCGAACGCAAGTCCTTTGCCAAAGGATTCTTAGCGCAACCAATCGGCTGTTCGTAAATTCGGCTCAATCTCCGCATCCAATTGGGAGACAAAACCTGCGCGCAACTTCAAAGCCGCAACATAGGCGATCATGGCTGCATTATCAGTGCATAGCTCGTTGGGGGCCAGCAACAAGCGCACCCCTGCGGCACTGCATTCAGCCTTGAACCGCTCCCGCAACCGAAGGTTACAACTAACTCCACCGCTCACAGCAAGTGTATCTACGCCTTCCACTTCCAGAGCACGCATAGTCTTGGCTACCAACACGTCAACTACAGCCTCCTGAAAACTAGCGCAAACATCCGCAACAGGCACAGGAACATGTTTAGGGAGCAGGTATCGCACCGCAGTCTTGAGCCCGCTAAAGGAAAAATTAAAGTCTCCAGAGTGCAACATGCTGCGAGGGAGGTCAAAGCGCGCACCACTCCCCTGCTCCGCAGTCCGGCTGACATGAGGGCCGCCAGGATAAGGCAGACCGAGCAGCTTTCCAACTTTGTCAAACGCTTCTCCGGCTGCATCATCCAACGTTTTTCCTAAAATTCGGTAGTCCCCCGTGCTCCGGATGCGCACCAGCAGGGTGTGACCCCCACTCACAACCAAGCCAATGGCAGCACGCGGTCCTTCCGGCTCCGCCAAGAACGGGGAAAGCAAATGCCCCTCAATGTGGTTAACCGGAATGAATGGTTTCCGAAGTGCCACCGCAATGCCCTTTGCCAAAGAGAGTCCTAACATCAGGGAGGTCGCCAACCCTGGGCCGCAAGTGGCGGCCACCGCGTCCAAATCGCTGAGGCGCAAGCTCGCGCGGGAGAGAACCGATTCAAGCACGGGACGCAAGGCGCGCAGATGACTTCGCGAGGCAACTTCCGGGACGACGCCGCCGTATTCGCCGTGAATTGCGACTTGGGAAAACACCTCTGCAGCAAGCAAATCAGTGCCTTGCATGAGAGCGGCGGCACTTTCGTCGCAAGAGGTTTCCAGCGCGAGAACCAAGGGTTGGGCTGGAAGTTGGGGAGAAGACGTCGCTAGGTCACCGCTCATTTTTGAGGGGTCAGCGAAGTGCTCGAAGCGGAGCGAGCGGCGAACAACACCACCGCTTTGAGGGTTTCGGAAGCGCGATCAAGCTGCGGATCATGGAAGGACGCTAGCTCTGCACGCTCCTTTTCATCGAGCTGATCAGAACGGTGCCGCATGGAGAGAAGTCGTTCCTGCTCAGGAGTAAGAACGGCACGAATGGTGGGTTGGACGCCATTTTCGTGAATCAGTTGTCGGCTCGGCGTGAAATACTTAGCGGTGGTTAGACGGATCGCACTACCGTCGGGCAGCGGAATCACACTTTGAACCGAGCCCTTACCAAAAGTTGTCACCCCCACCACGATAGCCCTGCGCAGGTCCTTCAAAGCACCGGCTAAAATTTCTGCTGCACTTGCGCTACCCGCGTTTACCACCAGTGCAATAGGATACTCGGGTCTAGGAACTGCCTTATCAGGAGTGCGATACACGCAGTTTTGTGATGGAACGCGGCCCTCGGTGGAAACCACCATTGAACTTGGGGGCAAGAATTGAGAAGCGACCTCAATGGCGCTCTCCAGCAATCCGCCGGGATTGTTTCGCAAATCCAAAACTAGCGCCTGCATTCCACGCTTCTCCAACTCCGCGAGTGCGTTGCTCAACTCAATAGCAGTCGTTGTATTAAACTGGCTCAGGCGCACAT
>CALQFT020000266.1 GCA_943329925.2 Opitutus sp. GAS368 | reverse complement strand
TTGAACGCGTCCACGACCCAATCTCGCCAAGGCCACATGGAGCGTTCGTTGTCGCCTTGGTAACCGTTGGAGTCCGCGTAGCGGGCTGCTTCGATCCAGTCCCAGGCCATGCGCTCGCCAAAGCGTGGACTGGCAAGAAGCCGGTCCACGACACGTTCGATGGCATCGTCGGCGGTATCGGCGTCGAAGTTAGCGGCTTCCTCGAGGCTGGGTGGGAGGCCGGTTAGGTCGAGTGAAAGGCGGCGCAGTAGCGTGCGGCGCGGGGCGCGGGGCTGAAGCTCGAGCCCCTCGCGTTTGAGACGTTCACGAACCAGCGCGTCGATTGGATTTCGGTTGCCGCTCTGTGGTAGCTGTGGTTTTTTCAATGGGCTGAAGGCCCAGTGCGTTCCCCACTGCGCGCCTTCTGTCACCCAGCGTTTGAGCAAATCGCGCTCGGTGGCCGTTAACTTTCGGTTGGACTTTGGAGGTGGCATGAGTTCATCGGACTCATGGGAAAAGATGCGCTCCACCAACCCGCTCGCCTCGGGTTTTCCGGCGACAACGGCTGCGGCTCCGTCTTTGTTTTTTTGAAATGCTCCGGATTGCGTGTCCAACCGGAGCTCCGCCTTGCGCGCTTTAACGTCTGGACCGTGACAGTGGAAGCAGTTCTCCGAGAGAACCGGCAGTACCTCCCTGCTGAAGTCCACCGGGGCCGCCACCAGTTTTGCGCACGCGAAACTCAGGACCACTAGGGCGGTAGTCAGAGGTGTCGAGGGAATGCGAAGGGGGCGCATTGCCCTTGGCTAATGGAAACGCACAGTAATGTCACTTCTGGAGATGGTAATGCTGCGCACGTCTCCGCATTCATGACGGATTACGGCTCGTCTTCAATCCCTGGTTCAATCCGGAGATTGTCGCGCCTCTCAGGCTCCTCGCATAATGTGGCCTCGGTGAACAGGAGGATTCCAGCCACCGCACCCGCATTTTCTTGCGCCGCTCGGACGACCTTGGTGGGAGCACTGTTTCTAGCCGCGACCTTTTCCCGCGCTTCTCCTCGAAATAAAAACTGTTTCGCTCCGATTACTTCCCATTTTAAACCTCACAAGTTCATCGCCATCCGTGAACTCCTTGCCTGATGCAGCAGCGCGCAAACCTCCTCGTCGCTGGTCTGGCGAAAGTCCGCATATGAGCCACCCACGCCAAAGAAAGGCTCGGGAGTAAGCAACGCCACCAACTCGTCCACCTCCGGGCGCAACTCAAATGCAGCTTCCCGTGAGGAGGTTGGAACGGCCGCCACTAGCCGCGCGGGATGGGCCGCCTTTATGGATTGAATGGCGGCTCGCATCACCGAACCGGTGGCAATTCCGTCATCAACTAAGATCACCGTTTTGTCGCGCAACACTGGAGCTTGGAATCCTTTTCGGTATGTGATCACGCGCCGCTCCAATTCTCTTTCTTGGTTTTCCGTTGCGGTTTTTAAGGCATCGTCTGGGACATCCATCCCGCGCAGGACTGGCTGGTTGAGCACCCGCACACCACCTTCAGCAAGGGCGCCCATGGCCAGTTCACTATCCCTCGGCGAGCCGAGTTTGCGCACCACCACGACATCCAGCGGGGCACGAAGTCGCTTGGCAACCTCAAAGGCCACGGGCACGCCACCGCGAGGCAACCCGAGGACAATAACATCCGGTTGATTAGCATAGTGCCCGAGCCTTTCGGCCAGAATTCGTCCTGCTTCGGTTCTGTTTTGGAAGTCGCTGCTCATAGATGCCGCTGGTTTTTCTTGGGTGAATGGCGCGAAGGCGCCGTCCGTGCGGTTACTGAATCGCAGTACGATCTTAGCGTAAGATCGCCAATTTTGGGGATGTGGCCGCACCCCTTCCCTACCTCAGCTCTAATATGGCGTGGAAAACAAAAGCCCACGGCTTCTGGTGGCCATCAAGTCGCATTTACTCCGGGTGCTTGACCTGACGAATCCCGTCCTCCGTCGCAAACTAGGTCTTACCCTGAAAGAACTCGCCGCCGAAGATTGGCGTAAACTGCTGGCGGCGGGAAAGGAGAGTCTGACACAGGTGGTTGGCCGGGCCGTGGCGAATTCTGAGGGAAGCGATTGCTGGTCCCCTCGGCCGCGGTGCCACGCGGCGTGAATGTGGTAGTGTTCCCGAGCCAATGCGCTGCGATCTGGATGACCATAGTAGAAGGTGAAAAACTCGAGAAGATGAGAGTAAAAACGAAGGTTTGATTAGTGCATTTTTGCAGGCATATTTGCACGCATAAGAATATGCCAACAATTACCAAGAAAACCAAAGCCTCCGTCCCGGCCCTGACGATTTTCCGCTTCAGCCACAGAGGGGTGAAGGATTACGCCGAATTACTCCAACACTACCTAAGGACATTCAGGATGCGCCAACCCCTCGTAGTGCGCTTGACCGGCTTTTCGCCGCGCTCAGTCGCCAAATGGAGCGAGGGAGTGCCGCCCTCCCCCAAGCAGGAAAAGGCCCTTGTAGAGATGGATCGGCTTCTCGACGGCCTGTCGCGTGTGCTGGAATCTAAACAGATCGCTCACTGGCTCAAAGCGCCCAATCCCGCGTTTGATGGCTCGACTCCGATTCAGGTTGTTGAGCGAGGAGAGATCGATCGCATCTGGCACATGCTCTACGACATCGAGTCCGGCCAACCAGGTTAAATCTCCGCTCACTGGGAGTCCTAGGAAATCAAAACAGAAACAGCAGCTTTTGGAAGCTCCTCTGAGAGATCTGACTTTTCCGGCATCCATCCGGTGTGTGGTTAGTGGCTCCTGGGGTAGGACTTGAACCTACGACCAATCGGTTAACAGCCGATCGCTCTACCACTGAGCTACCCAGGAATGTTCACTAAAGGGGTGAGAATACTAACTGCTAAAATTACCTCTGAGCAATAATTTTTCTTACCACAAACGTTATTTTCCCATCACGACTATCCTCCTGTTTTCAAAGGAGGCAAAGCGCTTGGGGCCGCAGCTCAGTATTGCGGAGCAGGAAGGTGGAGGTTTCCTTAATGGAGGAAACCGGATTAATGTTTGGGCCTCGCGTGGGTTAACTGATTATCAGCTCCAGCCTGCAGTCCAATGATCATACCTCCCTTGCTTTCCACGATGCATTCTATCCTCATCGCTCCTTCAGTTTTGGCCTGCGATTTTGGCCGTCTTCATGATGAAATTCAGCGAGTGCAAGCCGCTGGCGCTGATTGGCTTCATCTCGATGTGATGGACGGTCATTTCGTTGACAACATCTCGTTCGGTCCGGCCTTCGTCGAGGCCACCGCTGCAGTGGCAACCGTGCCGGTGGATACGCATTTGATGGTGTCGCGGCCGGATCACTATTGGCCCCGGTTTTCCAAGAGTTCCCAAAACATCACCATCCACGTGGAGGCCGAATGCGACGTGGCCGAGACACTGCGCGCAATTCGGTCCGCGGGTTGCACTGCTGGTCTTTCATTACGTCCCGGCACGCCTTTTACCGCCGTGGAACCATTTCTTACCGAGGTGGATCTTGTTTTGGTGATGACCGTGGAGCCTGGCTTTGGTGGCCAGTCTTTTCAGTCCGCGATGTTGGAAAAAATACGGGCTGCGTTTGATGCACGCGCTCGGTTGGGGCTGTCCTATCGCATTGAAGTTGATGGGGGAGTGAATCTTGAGACTGGAATGCAATGCGTTTTAGCGGGCGCAGACACTTTAGTAGCAGGCACTTCTGTGTTTCGTGCCCCAGACATGGCCGAGGCTATTCTTCGCCTGCGACAGCGGCCAACCTAGCTCCGAGGCTACTGCTGCACTGGGACCGCAGGAGGCGCGTCTGGGATCGTGCGGATACGGCGGCGGGGCTCTTGGGCTCCGGGCGTTCCTCCCGGGGGCGGCGCAGGTGCCTGAACTCCTCCGGGCCGTGGGATGGCGCTCATGCCGGGCCGTGGGATTGGCGCTGCTGCTTTGTTCGGGTTGGTGCCTGGTTTGACTGAGGCCGGATTTTTGCTCCCAGGGTGAGGTGGGGCAGCTGGCGTGCTTGGCGCTGCGGCCACAGTGGCCTGATCAAATTCGACGCGGCCCGTTTC
>CALQFT020000265.1 GCA_943329925.2 Opitutus sp. GAS368 | reverse complement strand
GGCCACTTTTTATTTCCCACGCCCTTCTTTTCGTACCCGTCTTCTGTTCGCCACTTGCCGACGGCATCGAAGTTTTCCAAACCAAAACCGATGGGGTCAATTTTGCGGTGACAAGAGGCGCACTGTGGTTGTTCCTGATGCGCCAGCAGGCGCTCACGCGTGGTGAGGAGTTTTCCCTCGAGGCGCGAAAGCTGCGGCACGTTCGGCGGAGCAGGAGGCGGGGGGTCGTGTAGGAGTTTCCGAAGGACCCAAGCTCCGCGTTCGACCGGGCTGGAGTCCCTGCCGTTGCTGCCCATCGCTTGGATTGCCGCCATGCCGAGGAGCCCCCCACGGGGGGAGTCTGGTGCTAGTTTCACAGGCCTGAAAGCATCCCCGCGGACATCTGGAATGCCATAATAATTCGCTAGTAATCCGTTGATGACCACAAAGTCGGACTTGAGCAGGTAATTCAGGCTTTGATGGTTCTGCAAAAGAGACGCAAAGGTCTCGTATACCTCCGTCCGGGCGGCAGCTTTGGTGCCCTCGTCAAAAGTGCGGTGTACTTTCGTATCAAACTGGAAGAAGTCGAGACGGTCCAGACCGAGCCACTGGTGAACAAAGGCGTTCACAAAAGCTGAGCTCCGGGGGTCTTCTATCAGCCGGTCGAGTTGTTTCGAGAGGATCTCGGGTTTAGCCAGGTCTCCCTTTTGGCTGAGGGCCAGTAACTCCGCATCCGGTGGAGCGCTCCAGATAAAATACGCGAGACGGCTTGCGAATTCGCGTTGTGTGAGGCGGCGACGGGTTGGACCCGAACTCGGTTCGGCAAGATACAAAAATCCGGGAGAGGCGAGGACAACGCTCAGGGGCTCTTTCAGCGCATCACGAAACGAGTCACCAGCCTTGCGCCGGACCTGAAACAACTCAATGAGCCGGTCCATGTAGGCGGGTTCCGGCTTGATATCACGGAAGGCGCGAACGGCGAAGCGCTCGAAGAGGGCTCGCGCGGTCTGATTCTCTGGCGTTTCCGGATTCTGCGCCGCGAACAACTCGGCAATCGCAGGAGGGTTGGGCTCCGCGAGTGGTCCCTCCCATTCCACCCAATCAATCCAAAGCGCGGGTTGAGGGCCGACACCAGTGGCCTTCCGCGCAGCGGTGTCGAGTTCATTGTCGAGCTTCACATCGCGTTTTTCGCGGACCACAAAAGTGCGCGGGCCGTTCCCTGTGATGTTTACTGGGACTTCGATGATCTGCGGTTCATCGACTGTTCCGCTGATCTGAAAGGTGTGCATCAAGCTGAAGTCCTCTGTTCCAGAGGAACGGCTTCCGATGTCCACAAAATGCCTCTCCTGCGGAGTGCCTATCAAAGCACCGATGCGGAAGCGCAATCTGTATCTGCCAGGCTCGACTTTTTCGACTTCATGCTTTGTCTTGAGCCATCCCGAAGGTTGGTCAGGAGGGAGCGTTATTTTTTCCTCGGTGTTGACGTCGAAAATAGTGAGGTAAGCACCTTTCTGCGTGAGAGGATCGTTGAGATAGCGCTCAAAGGACGGCCCGTGTTCGTCGAAGACTCTTACCCGGAACTTTGCTTCTACCTCGTCGGCGATGCCTTTGCCAAAAGCGCTGGGTGGCTTGCTCCGGTCGCTGTCGAGGTAGGCTTTTGCAACACTGTACCCACCTTTGTAATAGCCGTTGTAGGTGCCGCCAACTTTTGCGTTGGCGTGTAACTCGACCTCGCGGCGCTCTGTGATCGTCCTAGGTAGGGATCCCTTTGGTTGCGATGACACCCCGAGTGCGCGAGCAAAGCTGTCATCGACAGCTCGGCGGCCCAGTGCCAGGTACTGTTCGAACTGATCGGATGACATAAACAGAGCGGCCCCCACCGTGTCGAAGGCTCCGGATCCACCGTCCTTGGGCAGATCATGAATATCGATTTCCACGCCCAGTAGTTCGCGAATTGTGTTTCTGTATTCCCGCTGGTTGAGGCGGCGCATCGTGATGTTGCCGTGTTGATCGCTGAGTGTTTTCCGGGCGACCACGAGGGTGTTGGCAACGGAGTCGAGGAATTCGGTTTTCGCTCCTTTTTCTGGTTGTTTGGAGTCATCCGGAGGCATTTCTCCGGAATTGATCTGGTTTAGAATTTTCTGCCAACGCTCGGCGCTTTCTACGGAGTCGAGTTTTAGCGAAACGTTGTCGAGGCGCAGTTTACCTTTTTGTTTATCGGCGTTGTGACACGTGGTGCAGTAACTCTTGAAGAACTGACGGTGTTTGTCTGGGATGACTGCTTCGTTCGCGGGAAAGGCCGTTGTAGCCGTCAGGAAAAAGGCGGCAAACCAAGAAGCGCGTTTCATCGTCTGGGTGGATCGGGAATGGAGGTCTTAGGCGAGTAGTTCCTTCGCGACTCCGGTGCTGTCGCCGTGGCGTTCTGCCGGCACTCCGATGCCGCGTAGTAACGTCAGCCAGACATTGGCGAGGGGCGTGTTTTTGGGCAGGACGATGTGTTGGCCGAGCTTGAGGCGCGCGGCTCCGCCGGCAAGGACGGTTGGGCAGTTATCCAGATAATGGATTGAGCGAATGTTGCTGCCGTAGGCAACGCAGCAGTGGTCAAATAAAGAAGATCCATCTGCTTCCTTAACGGCCTTGAGTTTATCAAAAAGTCCGGCCAATAGTTCGCTCTGGGCGGCGTCCCGTTTTTGCGAGGCCTCTGTGCGTTCCCCGGGCGTGTAGTGGCTCATGTCGTGGGACGCGACTTTGGACCCGAGGCTTGCCAGCAGTGTCTGAACGGGCTGTCGGTAGGTGATTACTCGTGTGGCGTCGGCTTGAATTGCGGCCACGATCAGGTCGTACATCACTTTAATTTCCTCACGGCCGGCGAGTCCTGCTTTGGGCTCTGGCATCGGCGCTTTTGCTTTCGGAACCGTGAGCCATTGCTCGTCTTTGCCTAGACGTGTCTCGATGTCGCGGATGCTTTGGAAATACTCGTCCAGTTTGTCAGTATCGGACTTGCTCAGTCCCCGTTGGACGCGTCGGGCGTCCTCGAGGACGGTATCGAGTACGCTGCGTTTTTGCTTGAGGGCGGCCTGGCGTTGTTCCAGAGGGAGCGTGTCGTCGGAGAACAGGCGGTGGTAGGCGACTACAGGATTATCAAGACCAGCCACGGGTTTGCCTCGTTGATCCCAGGCCAGAGAGAGCCCAGGTCCGTGGCCGGAATTTTGGACGTCCGGGGTGTTAAGTTGCATGGAGGCGTAGCGCGTATCGTTCCCGAGAAGGCCTGCGGCTACCTGATCCGCAGAAATGGAGTTGTGAAAACTCTGGCCCGGCTCCGCGTAACGGTTGGCGCCGGTGAGCCAGAACGTGCTGCCCCAATGCGCCTCGTTGGCGAATTTGTTCGTGCACCCTTGGACGACGGTGAAGTCTTTCTGGTGGCGTTCCAGCGGGGCTAGGCCCAGAGGAAGGGTGTAATCGGATCCGGTTTGTGTGAGGTCCGGAAACCACGTCTCATTCGTGACGCCATATCCGAATCCTAGAAAGACCATTCGTTTTGGAGGCGTGGCCGACTTTTCCTGCGCGAATGCGAGGAAGCCCAATGAGGGCAGAAAGGGCAATGCGATGAGGGAGCCCGCGGTGCTCCGCAAAAAATGACGGCGCGAGAGTGGGGATGGTTTCATGGGGCGGAAGCTTTCTAAGTATTATCCGTCGGGTAAGGCGGACTTAGGAGGCAGTTTTGGAAAATGAGTATGTCTATGAACTGCCTAATTGGGGAAGGAGTTCGCAATGCTTCTCGATAAAACGTTAGCCATTGAGGTTTTGTGAGGCACCGTGTGAGTCCTTTGTTTTTACTTCATAGCATCTGGACAAACGCGTAGCCTACCCCTCCTGTTCGCGTTCGTGGTGACCTGAAACAGTATGAGGTACATTTGGTCACAGACCAAAACAGCAATGAGCACCTTTCGGGTCTTTCAAAACGCAGGAAGACGGCGCCTTCCTGCGGACCTTTCAAAGAGCAAAATGCGGTGCGAGCAGCACAGTGGCGACTCGGGTGATCCCGGACTGTGCCATGAAGCGAAGTCCAAGTCCTATGGCTGCCTCATCAGATCGCAGCTAGCGATGAGGTGAATGAGTTCGCGAAGGGTGTGG
>CALQFT020000264.1 GCA_943329925.2 Opitutus sp. GAS368 | reverse complement strand
GCCGAGTTCGCGTTCGATGAGAGAGGCGTCGATGGCGTAGCGCCGGTCGTGGCCGGGGCGATCCTTGACGAATGTCACCTGTTCCCAGTAGGAACGGCCCTCGGGAAGCGGACGCAATGCATCGAGCATAGAGCAGAGGGTTTGCACCACCTCGAGGTTAGTCATCTCGTTGTTGCCGCCAACGTTATACACCTGACCAGGCTTGCCGGCCGCAAGCACCCGCCGGATGGCGGAGCAATGGTCGGTGACGTACAACCAGTCGCGCACGTTTTTACCATCCCCGTACACCGGCAGCGGCTTGCCTGCCAACGCGTTGAGGATTATGAGCGGGATCAACTTTTCAGGAAAATGATACGGGCCGTAGTTGTTGGAACAATTCGTGGTTAACACCGGCACCCCGTAGGTGTGATGGTAAGCGCGCACCAAGTGGTCACTGGCGGCCTTTGAAGCGGAATACGGACTGTTGGGCTCGTAGCGGTGAGTCTCCGTAAAGGCGGGCGCATTGGCGTCCAGTGATCCATAAACCTCATCCGTGGAAACATGAAGGAAGCGGAACGCGGCCTGGCTTGGAGCGTCCAAGCCGCCCCAATAAGCACGCACGGCTTCCAGTAGTTCAAAAGTTCCAACCACGTTGGTTTGAATGAATTCGCCCGGTCCGAGAATCGAGCGATCCACATGACTTTCCGCCGCGAAGTTCACCACCGCTTGTATTGAGTGTTCCGCCAGCAGACGCGCAGCCAGCGCCCGGTCAGCAATGTCGCCGCGCACGAAAGTAAAGCGGGGATCCTGCTGGATGCTTTTGAGGTTTTCGGGGTTTCCGGCATAGGTGAGCTTATCGAGCACCACCACGGGCCGCTGCTCGTGCGCGAGCCAATCCAGAACAAAATTTGAACCGATAAATCCGGCACCGCCGGTTACAAGGATAGCCATAACTAGGATTCGTACTGATCAATCAAAGCGGGGGAGTGGAACAGACTTCCAGCTCACAACGCCTCTTTTAAGATGGAGAATATCACCGTGTTGTCCAAAAAGCCGCTCAACCGCTGTGCTCCGGGGCCGCGTCCAACCGAAATCATGTCCTCTGCAGTGTTGAGCGCCGAAGGCTGCGCGACAGCGGCCGGCTCGTTACGCGGCATGGAGCCACCCGGGGGCGGGCCATTGGGGCCGGTTGCCCAGCTGATGTACGGGTAACCGGCTGGATCCGGCCCGAACAGCTCGCCGCGTTGCGTCTTGAGCAGAGGGTAGCCGCTCATCGTCAGGCCGCCGGTTCCGTGACGACCAACGGCGAGCACCAGCGCCTTGTCGCCCGCCTCGCGCAAAGCCACGGCGACAGCCTCGTCAAGCGCGAGCACTTCCCGCAGGGCACGTTCTGCTTGGTTTGCCTCGCACGCCACCGTGAAAAGCGCCGCGTCGACCACCAGCACGTAGCCGCGCCGATTGGAACGCAGCAGCTCAATGGCGCGCCGTGTCATGTCCGCGAGGGATGGCTGTTCGCTGCCGGATTCCATCTGATTGGCGAACGCCAGCGGACCGCCGCTAAAAAGCCCCACGACACGACCGTCTTCACCGCCCTGACTCCGCTCCAGATCTGCTTTGCTTCGAACAACATCCACCCCCTTGGATTTCCACTCCAAAATCAAATCCCGCCCGTCTTTGCGCCGCCCTCCCTCGCCTTCGGGCAGGAAGTCATTGCGTCCGCCGCCTAGGACGACCTTAATCCAGTCACGTTCAAAAAGTTGGAGGGCAATACCATCTGTTTCATTTGGTCGAGCGGTATGAGCGTAAAACGCTGCCGCAGAAGGCGAAGTGACCAAAGAGTTTGTCACAAGACCCACGGCGCGCCCCTCGGAACGCGCATGTTCAAGAATAGTCTCAAACGCCTTGCCCGTCCCAGTTGCAGCCACCGCGCGGTGCCGAGTCAGGCGGCCCGTGGCCAATGCCGTCGCAGCGGCGGCGGTGTCTGGCACGGCAAACTCCTCGCTGGGATTACGCAACAGGGCTGTGTATGGAAACTTTTCCAGCGCAAGTTGATATTTAGCTCCACCAGCGTACAACCGCGCTGCGGTAAGAGGGCGTGTCGCGAGAGCATCGCTGACAAAGAGGATGATCTGCCGCGGCTTTTGGACCACCCACATGCGGACGTAGAGCACGCCCAGTCCCAAAAACGCGAAAAGACAAGCTAGGGCGATCAGTTGATTGCGAAGTTTCATCAGGGTGCAGAAGACTAACATTCAACGCGAAACAGCGGGGCAATGGCAACCGTGCTTATGTTCAAATGGCGGAAAATGAGGCGTCCTAAGAACGCAAAAAAAGCGGCACCGCACAACACGGAGCCGCTTTTTTAAATTTGATATGCCGGAGCTTAGGCGGGCTTCTGGGCCTTCTTCAAAAGAGGGAGGCCAGTGGACGGATTCTCAGAAATCTCGTAGCCTGCAGGCATTGCGTCCATTGCGCCTTCCTTAGCTTCACCACCGAAGTAGTAAAGTGTCACAGTTTGGCCGCCTTTAAGGACCTGCTTGCGGCCATGAAGGAAGTAAGTCTTGCCGGATTTTTTGCTCTGTACGCTGTAAGACATGATGTTTTTTGGGGTTAGGTGGTGGGGGTGAGGAAAACTGGTTACTGCTCGGAAATACTAGAGAATGCCCGCTTTTTTGAGCGTGGCATAGGCTCCATTTTTAGAGACTGTCTTGAGGGCTCGCGCAGTGAGCTTCACCGTAATGAAGCGGTTTTCTTCCGGCACCCAGATTCTTTTAGTATGGAGGTTGGGGAAAAAAGTCCGGCCCACAATCTTGGTCACGTGCTGGCCAATACCGCCTTTTTTCTTAGCTAACCCGCGACGGTGGATTACGGAACCCCGTGTGGGCTTGGCTTTAGTGATGCTACAAAGTCGGCTCATGATAGTCTCTTTCTCTTACAAATTGGGGCGGGAACTTGCTTGAATTGCCTAGCATTCGTCAAGCGTTTTTCGACTTCTTACTCCGGATTAGATTCTTTTTCTCCCCCGAAAGACGATTCACTCATCCCTTTTGATGAACCCAGCCGCCATCCACCAAACCTTTGCCGAGAACTTTACGCTGCGTGAGGAGCTTGGCGCTTCCGTCGCTGTTTGGACGCAAACTGGTCCCCTGTTTAGCCTTGCAAGTGGCTTTCAGGACAGAACACAAACTCAGCCCTGGTGCGCATCCACCCCCGTTCTAGTCTGGTCGGCAACTAAAGGGCCCGCCGCCGCCTGCGCCCTCCATGCTTTGCTGGAATCCCGCACCCCATTAAATTGCCCTGTGGCCCGGTTCTGGCCCGAATTCGCGCAAGCCGGAAAGGCGCACGTCACGGTGCAAATGCTTCTCCAGCACCAAGCCGGCCTCTGCGCACTGGACGCCGCCCCGCCAGTCGAGGACCGCGAGGCCGTCGTCGACGCGCTCGCCCGCCAGACTCCCGCTTGGACGCCGGGTTCAGCCCATGGCTATCATCCACGCACCTTCGGCTTTCTACTGGACGAAGTCGTGCGCCGTCTTACCGGCGGCGAAACGCTTGCAAACTATTGGCGCCGCGTGTTTGCCGAACCGCTGAAGCTCCAATTTTGGATGGGCGTCCCGGAAGAAGTACTGCCTCTAGTGGCTCCAGTCTTCTCTTCCCGAAATCTGCCGCCCAAGGACGATCCATTTTTGAACGCCTTTATGTCCCTGGGATCGCTAACCTCCAGGTCTTTTGCCTCTCCCAGAGGCCTTCATTCAGCCGACGCCATGAACTCTCCCGCGGCGCGAGTGGCCTCTTATCCGGGCTTTGGAGGAATCGGGACGGCCGAGGCCCTCGCCAAATTTTACGCACTGCTCGCCTGCGACGGTTCACTTGAAGGCAAAGTGATTTTCCCCTCCGGAGCTCTGAGCCGCCTCCACACCGCCGATGTTTCCGGTCCGGATCGTGTTCTTCAAATTAACACCGCCTTCCAATGCGGCTTCATGCTAGATCCCCAAACACCGGCGGGAGCTAAACAACGCCAAACCTTTGGACCATCACCATTTGCCTTTGGGCATCCCGGTGCAGGTGGGAGCGTTGCGTTTGCGGATCCCGAGCGCGGCCTGGGCTTTGCGTATGTGATGAACCAGATGTCACCCGGAG
>CALQFT020000263.1 GCA_943329925.2 Opitutus sp. GAS368 | reverse complement strand
CTGATAAGCCCACAGTCCCTCAGGTTTGTATTTGCGATTCGTCCACTCCGGCGAGAGGCCACCGGATGTCTTTACCCCCACGCCATCTTCTGCCGACCAATTAGCCTCATTCGCTTTGGTAATCGCGTTTATACGAGCGTTATCCGGCCACGGTGCACCACCTGCTATCCAGTCACGGATCCATGCCATCTGTTCCGCATAAAGCTTGTCGGCCTCCTTTGGAGGCATAGGCTCCCAGGCATCGTGCCTCCGCGTCACCGCTAGATACAGGGGGCTTTCGTCTGGCTTGCCCGCGAGAATCCCCGGCTTCTCGCTTTCGCCACCTTTCAGCGTGGAGGCGAGTGTCCGCATATCCAGCCCACCTTTGATCATTGCCTCATCGTTTCCATGACAAGCGAGACACTTCTCATGGAAAATTGGTGCGATGCGACGCACAAACAAAAGTTCTGCATCTGTGTTCTGTGCACGCGCTGGCGAAACGGCGGCGATGCTCATCAGAAGGAGTAGAGTGATTTTCATGGGCGTCGTCGGCGGGCATCAGGGTCTAGCCGGCATCAATCCTCAGCCGCGTGATCATTCTCCACGGCGAACCGCTGCTCTGCTAATATCGAGGCCTCACGAGTGCCCACGACCAACTGCAATTTCGTGCGTAGCAGGAAAGCGGAAATGGGATCAAGAGTCAAAATCATGGTTGGTTCTTGATATTACCAGAATGACCTCGCAACGTGGCGACAAAGTCTATGCCAAATGCGCGCCTTATTCAGCCCCGTTTCAAATGGAGGCTTCGGTCGGCGCGCGAAATCAAAGGATTGGAGAAGGAGCGGAAGGCCTGGCTGGATCAGCTCGATCCTGGTGCCCACTTCCACCGGATTTTTGACTGCATCCCCGGCGTGGAATTTTTCGCGAAAGATCAATTCGGACGCACCATGTTCGTGAGCCGCGGCATCCTGCAACGCTATCGGATGCAGGATGAAAAAGAGATGCTTGGCCTCACCGATTTTGACATCAACCCCGCCAGCATGGCGGCGGCTTATGTTCACGACGATCGCCGTCTACTCACCGCAGAAGCGCCGCTCATCGAGCGCATAGAACTGTGGTTTGACAGTCAGGGGCTTCCCGACTGGTTCTTCGTGACAAAATTGCCGCTGCTCGACGCCAGTCAGCGTCCCATCGGGATCATGGGCGTCCTCCGCCGAGCCGCCGAGCACGAGATGAGACTCCCCCTGATGCAGACCGTCTCACGCTCCGTGGGGGTCATTCGCAGCGACTTTGCAAAAAACATTTCCTTGAAGGCACTGGCCGAGTCTTGTGGATTGACGCTTCGCAATCTACAGCGGCGTTTTCAAGCTGCCTTTGGATTGAGCCCCCAGGAATTCCTGATCAAAACCCGCGTCTTAGCGGCCATGCAACTCTTGGCCGAAACGCGCCTCACGGCCGCTGAGATCGCTGCCAAAACCGGGTTCGTCGATGCCAGCAGCTTTGCCGAACAATTCAAACGTCGCACCGGTTCCACCCCGACCGAGTATCGGACGGCGCAACAAGCCCGGCAGTCAGGGTGATGTAAGAAAGGAAAGTCAGCAGCAGCTTCGTGCACGCGCATCTGCCATTCTGTATCCCTGCGAGCGGCCGCCGCACTCGCGTGCTTCTGATTCTCCCCATCGGCGGAAAATGGAGTTGATCGCTGGCATGAGGTTGTCGAGAGGCGCGCGCGTGAAGACATACTGGTAGGGCGTCGGGTGGACGGCGTCACAACCCGCGCAAAAGATGATCTGTGACAAGGCGGCGGTCCGGAGGCGGCGCGAATGAGAGCGGGGAGCAGTCGGGCACGCCCCGATTTTTATGTTTCAAACGGCGGTTCGAAGTGTGGCTGGGTAAAAGAACTTCGGCTCAACGCAAAACCCCGGCTGCCGGGCTCCCCGCTGGCCCCCGAGCAAGCGGGTTTGGTAATCTGCGGAGAAAAGGGATTGGAATTGGGTTGGTCCCAAACCAGCACGGCAAAAGGGGAGTGTTGGCGGGGGATTTCGATCGTTTATTTCTAACACGTTAGCTCTAGGGAACAAAGAGTACGGAGCGGGTAGGCGGGTAAGCCGGGGCTGGATCTGGGTCCGCCGTCGAATTCTGGCCCTAAATTGGTGCGCTGGAGCGCGGAGCAACCTTGACCCTGTTCCGTGGCGGTTTAATGTGCCGCACGGTTCGACGCTCTTTTTTGCGTCGGCCGCCCACCCCGGTCATGTTCCAGAAAGTACTCGTAATTGACGATTCGCCCGCCTCCGCCGATTTGGCGGAGAAGGTTCTTGCCCAGCAATACCCTGGTGCGGCGGTAGATGTTTTGTACGCCCAGCGTGGGATGGACGCTTTCGAGCGGCTTCAGGTGGCACAGCCCGAGCTGATTTTGCTCTCGGATGCACTGCCGGACCTCAAGGCCGAGGCAGTGTGTGCGCGCCTTTTAAGCGACCCAGTGACGGCTTCGATTCCGGTTTGCCTGGTGAATTCCTCCGGGGAGGCGGATTCCATGGAGGATCGGTTTCCGAATATTCGCAAGGTAATCGCGCGTCCACTGGGCCGGGATGCTTTGGAGGATCTGTTGGCGCGTTTGGTGGCGACTCCCACGGCGGCGACCGTTGGTTCGCAGTTTCAGGACCCTGCGCGCTCTGCGTTCAGCGGGCACACGGGTTTTTTCCAGATCCAAGCAGCCCTGCAGATGGCTCATGGCGACCGCCTCACGGGGGTGTTGCGATTTTTTGTGAGCCGTACGCCGATTGAGTTGTACGTGAGCAAGGGGCGCTTTGTCTTCGCATCGACGCGTAATTTTGCGCTTTATTGCCGGGATTCGCCGGCGGTTTTGGAAGAAGCCAGCCTCGGACAGGTCATGGAGGCGCAGTTGGGGCAGGCAGTGTCTGGGTGCCCGCTCTTTCTGTATCTTGGGTTGAAAGGTTTGCTCCCAGAGAAAGTGGTGGTTCCTTTGATTCGGGAGCACGGCCAGCGCGTCTTCGCCTCTCTCTGGAGCGTGGGTCGTGTCGCCTTTGAATTTGAGCGCTTGGAGGTACTCCCCGAGTTTGCCGCGAAGTTCCCCGCCTCGGGAGATGACGCGGACAATTGGGTATTGGTGTGCTTGCGGCACTTGCGGATGGATCAACTGCCGCTGTCCCTGCGCATCGGCCCGAACGGGTCTCCGGTTTACACACGCCGGGGGACGGATATTGTGCAACGTCTGCGTCTGACGGAAAGGGAGCTGAGGTTTGCCGGAGGGGTCAATGGGGCTGAGTCTCTGCTTTCATTGGCCAAACGGACAGGGATTGATTTGGCGGAGGCTCAGGCAATGGTGTTTCGTTTCACCGCGCTTGGGGTGATGGATTACTGGGGAGGAATGGGGTTGCCTGGTGCCGCCCTGCCTTCCACGGTGATGCGCCGGCGCTCGCTATAGGCTCAGTAGGGTGATTGAGTCCTTACAAACGCGGGGTTGAGCTTGATGCCAGTCCCTTTTAAGCTCTCGGACAATCTCATGGCCAAACCTACCGGCAAAACTGAACCAACCTTTGAATCTGCTCTGGAACGCCTGGAGCAGATTGTGGAGGAAATGGAAGGCGATCGCCTTCCTCTCGAAGAGCTCTTGGGCCGTTATGAAGAGGGGACGCGTCTTGTCAAAGTGTGTCAGGAGCGGCTGAACACGGCGGAAAAACGCATCGAACTCATCACCCGCAATGCTTCCGAGACCTCCGCGGAGGCCGAGCTTTCTCCCTTTGACCCTTTCGCCGCGCCGCCCGAAATTGCTTCAGCCCCAGCTTCCGTTTCCGCCCCTCGCGCCGTGCAGGCGCGCAAAACGCCTCCCGACGAGGTGAGTTTGTTTTAGCCGAAGCGCGTTTTCATCGAGGCAAAACAGGTCCGAGTCCGGAATTCACAGTCATCCCACAGCCTGAGGAAAACGTGAGATTTAGGAGGATGGTACAGAGTAACGGCGGCGGATTCTGATCAGAGGCATTTGCAACTTTGACGACCGTCTTTTTCTTTTTCTGTGTGGATGCTGTCCCATGAGATTTACACTGTTGGCGCGGTTTTTTGTGCTGCCGGAGGGGCCATCTCAGAGAACCAGAACTGCTGCCAGACTTGGTTGAGTGCTCCCGCAAATCGTATTCGCCCGG
>CALQFT020000262.1 GCA_943329925.2 Opitutus sp. GAS368 | reverse complement strand
GGCCGGCTCCAGTTGCCTATTGCAGAGGCGAATGCATTGACACGCAGCCCGGCGGCCTCAATGGCACAGACGGCGCCTTCGAATTCCTCGTCGGAGAGAAGCGGCGTAGAAGCTTGTTTTCCATTAATTTGCCGCAATTCAATGAGACTCCAGCCGAGTTCGAGGTGCGCTGCAATCTGCCCCCCAATATCGTCAGCAGCTTCATCGGCGATGCCTGAAACGGGGAAGGGAAACGATTTGGACTTCATAAGATTAGGTTTTTTTAAAGTGTTCTCCAGTTGAGGGCGAGCTAATGCTTCTGTCCCGATTCTCAACGACGGCAGATTCCCAGTCTGCGTTAGATTCACCCTAGATCGAATACATCCCTGATAAATTCCTTTGAGCTTTTGGAAAGGATGGCCGTGAATCTTCCAAAGTTTCCCCTCTATGATCCCTTCTTTTTACCCCGCGCTTATTCTCTGGATTTTGTTGCTTCTCACCCCGTCTCAAACGATTGCTGCGAAGAATCCCACCCAGCCCAATGTGATCGTCATTTACGCAGATGATCTGGGGTGGGGAGATTTGGGTTGCTACGGCAGTCCCACCATCCGCACGCCAAACCTCGACCGAATGGCCGCCGAGGGAATGCGGTTCACCGATTTTTATTCGGCGGCGGAGGTTTGTACGCCAAGCCGGGCGGCCCTTCTCACGGGGCGGTATCCGGTTCGCAGTGGAATGTGCCACGATCAGTTTCGAGTTTTACGAAACAACTCCAAGAACGGCCTTCCCAAGGACGAAGTCACTCTGGCCAGCATTCTCAAAACACAAGGATACCGGACGGCCTGCGTTGGAAAATGGCATCTCGGACATCGAAAAGAGCATTTACCTCCAAACCATGGTTTTGAGCAGTACTTCGGCCTGCCTTTTTCAAACGATATGATGCCCGCTCCGGACGCGCCAAAAGGGCGAGAAAAATTGTACCTTGAGGAGAATGCGCTTTGGAGAACACCCCTCATCCGCTGCGTTGAGGTGATTGAAGAACAACCCGACCAAAAACAACTCACCCGGCGGTACACGGAAGAAAGCGTAAAGTTCATTTCAGAGAACCGCGAAAAACCGTTTTTTCTATATCTCGCCCACACCTTTCCACACGTTCCCCTTTTTGCCTCCGAGAGTTTCCGGGGAAAAAGCCGCGCTGGAATCTACGGGGATGTTGTCGAGGAAATCGACTGGAGTGTGGGCCAGATTTTGGCCGCCCTGCAACGCGAAGGGTTGCGGGAGAACACTCTAGTCGTGTTCAGCAGCGACAACGGGCCATGGACACTTTTTGACAGCCATGGAGGGTCCGCGGGACCGCTTCGCGAAGGCAAGGGCTCCACCTGGGAGGGAGGCATGCGTGTGCCCGGCATCTTCTGGTGGCCGGGGCGTATTCCCGCGGGCAAGGTCCAGAACGAACTGGCCACAACAATGGATGTCTTCACCACGGTCACCCACCTCGCCGGAGGAACGCTACCCAAAGAACGCCAGATTGATGGCGCTGACATTTCCCCCCTGCTTTTCGGCGCGGGCCACGTGGAAAACCGGGAGCCGTTTTTCTATTATCGCGGCAGCCAGCTTTACGCCGTCCGCATCGGCTTATGGAAAGCGCATTTTACGACGCGCAGTTCCTACGGTCCCGACAAACCCGAGGCCCACGATCCGCCCCTTCTTTACCATCTGGGCGAGGACGCGGGAGAGCACTGGGATCGCGCCGCAAAACACCCCGAGGTCATCTCTCAAATGCGCAAGGCGGTCGCCGCCCATGTGGCCAAACTCACGCCAGCACCCTCCCAACTGATTGAGACGGAGTAAAGCCGCAAGACACTTGCCTACTCCCTGCCACCCCTGATCCAGCCTTCTCGAACGGCATCTTCCCGCATTTAATACGCGCGTGTCCCTTACCCCCGACGACCAATCCGCACTTCGCCGTTCACTGCAAGTGTATCGACTCGCGGCGCCGTTTGTCACCGCCCTGCTGGCTCCCGGTTTTTTGCGCCGGTTACTTAAGCGCGGCGGTTATAAAGCGCACTTTGGCCAAAGGTTTGGCCACTTCACGCCTGCAGAGCGCGAGCGGCTAAGGGCGCATCGCTGGACCTGGATCCGTTCGATCAGCGTTGGAGAAACATTGGTGGCGATCAAATTAGCGAAAGCGCTGCGGGCAGAAAACCCAACCCTTCAGATCGCCATCTCAATCACGACTTCAACCGGTTATGAAGTCGCAGCGAAAGAAGCGAACGACTGGCTTTTTGTTTTCTACAACCCCGTGGATACGCGCTCCGCAGTGCGCCGTGTCCTGAGCCTTCTGCGCCCAACGCGGCTCATTCTCATCGAGGGCGAGATCTGGCCCAACCTCATGAGCGCCTGCCTGCACGACACGATACCGGTCATGTTGGCAAACGCCCGTCTTTCGCCAAGGTCTGCCCGCCGTTTCAGCAAGTTCCAACGCTGGACTTCTCCCTTTTTTAAGTTGCTCCAATGGGTCGGCATTCCCGACGAGGAAGATCGTGCGCGCTGGCTCTCCATCGGACTTCCGAAGGAAAAAATCATTCTGACGGGAAGCATCAAATTCGATCATGCTGGAGTGGAAATCAATCGTCACACGGAGTTTGCAAGTCTGTTAAGCCAGTCCGGACTGCACGACGACGATCCCCTTTTGATCGCGGGCAGCACTCACGACGGCGAGGAGGAAATCCTCGCCCATTGCCTCCTGCAATGGCGCGAAAAGCATCCGACGCTGCGCCTCTTTGTGGCCCCACGGCACGTAGAGCGCGTCCCGACTCTCCTCAAGGAACTCGCAAAAACGCGCCTTAAAATCGTCCTCCGCTCCGCCCTGCCCTCGCCTTCTCCGTGGGACGTCCTGCTTCTGGATACCACAGGGGAACTCCGTCACTGGTACTCTCTTGCGACGGTCGCGTTTATTGGAAAAAGCCTGAGCGCCACGGGCGGCCAGAACCCGGTCGAACCAGCCCTGGCAGGCAAACCGGTTGTCTTCGGCCCACACATGGAAAACTTCGAATCCATCGTAAACCTCCTGCTCGAAGGAAATGGCGCGCGACAGGCGCGTTCCAGCGAACACCTGGCGGAGTTAGTGGACACACTTCTCTCGGATGCGACTGCTCGGAGTCAGCTTGGCGCGAATGCGAAAGCCGCGCTCTCCAGGCATCAAGGGTCGAGCAAACGCACGGCCCAGCTGGTCCTCAAAACAGCTGAAAATCAGCGCTGAATGGAAACCCCGGAGTACTCCGCAATCGCAGCCTCGGTTCTCACCACCGCGTTGTGCTCATCCACCAAGATCACGCGGGGCCTGTGTCCTACGGCTTCTTCGGGGGTGAACTGCGCGAAGTTCATGATGGTCAACCGATCTCCTATTTTTCCCAGGTGAGCGGTCGCCCCGTTCAGTTGAATCTCGGCGCTGCCGCTTTCCCCATAAATGACGTAAGTCTCGAAGCGTGCGCCGTTGGCCATGTTACCTACCAAAATTTTCTCGTAGGGTAAAAGCCCCACTTTCTGAGCAAGATCCGAGGCAATCGTGAGACTGCCCTCATAATGGAGGCTCGCTCCGGTGACGGTTGCTCGGTGGATCTTGGATTTCAGGAGAGTTAGGTACATCGCGAAGGGCAACGATTAAGCAAATCGAACTTAATTTCAAGAGCGCCTATTCAATGGGAATAGCACAACATCGCCTCCAAGCCTCCGCTTTCGTTTACGTTCGGCGAACTCACTAATTTATTTGCCTTGGCCATCGTTTTCTTTCACCCCTTTTCTCAATGACTGCCCCCGGACCACGCCCAACCCGCCCTCTTGTTGTTCTCAACTGCGTTGGACTGACTACCGCCCACCTTGGAGCAGACACGCCCAACCTCACCCGTTTGGCGGAGGGTGGCTTCCACACGCCCCTTGAGGCGGCACTTCCTGCAGTGACGACTACGGCTCAAGCCACGATGCTGACAGGCGTTGACCCCTCCCAGCACGGCATCGTGGGCAACGGTTGGTACTTTCGGGATCTCAACGAAATACTGCTCTGGAGACAGAGTGAGCGCTTGGTGTGTGCACCCCATGTTTGGGAAGGCCAACCCTGGAAGGTTCTCAAACATTTTTGGTGGTACGCCATGAACACCACGG
>CALQFT020000261.1 GCA_943329925.2 Opitutus sp. GAS368 | reverse complement strand
TGTTTCAAGCAAAGGCGAATTCCGCCAGCAGACAGGCACGAATGTCGGTTTGGATAGCAACAATTACAAGATGGTGAAGGCGGGAGTCCGGGGGGAGAGCACCGGATTCAAGTTGCTTGGCTGTATCAGCCTGGTTTCCCCAAGTTATGCTGACGCCAAAGCTGCTTTGTACCAAAACACGGGAGAAAATCTAACGGGCCGTTCCATCGCCCTCGCCAATCAGACCGAAGACACCTCCGGCATCAATTTAATCATTTTCCAGATTCCCAAAGTCACGATCACTGCCGATGTCATTGAATTCAGTGACAGAGGAACAAAGTCGAAGAAGGAATAGCGGGCGGGTCTGGGTGATGTTTGAAGTAAAGCGCTGCTTGATACCTGCTTCCTTGAATACCTCCCAGCAGGACCATTGATTTCCGAGGGGAACTGGTTGCCGTGGTGGCAACGGTTTCAAGTTGAGGAATCGAAGGCTACCTCTTATTTTGGCGGCCTCTTTTGGCGGCCTCTCAAAGGGGCGGGCTTTTTTCTGTGTGAACATGGATCAATACGAAAGCGGCGGATTCCTAAAAGTGGTATCTGTACGGCTCTGGGCTGATTTATAAAGCCATGGACGACCGATAGAAATCCGACATCATTCCAAGGGCCCGCTTTTGGAGTCCTTCGGCATTCTGTCCATTAGGTTGGAGCTCAACTGTCTGCTGCCGCGGTGGACGATATGCTTGCCGTTAGTCGCGGCGACACCACTGCTCCGTTCACAAGCGGGGATAAACTTCGCTTTGATCTTAGCGTTGGTTTGCTCTAGGGGAGCGGTGCTCAGTTTGTTGCGGGTATTATAGGCCGTTTTTCCAAAGAGCAAAGCAAGCCGAAGGTCTCGAACCTTCACCCCCAATTCCTCGCCCCGTCCGTCTGTCAACCGGCTCCCCCCATGAAGCAGCCCCTCGCCGCCCTTCTGCTATATACCGCGTCTTCCGCCTTTGCCGTTGAGACACTTTCCAACGGCATCGAGCTGCCGGAAAACTGGCCGCCGCATCCGAAGGAACTCACGCGTGCTCCTCTCCTAGAGCCACCGTATCTAAAACAACCGCCCAAGGTCGTCCCCATCGACATTGGACGCCAATTGGTTGTCGACGATTTTCTCATTGAACAAACCACACTCCGGCGCACACACCACTCGCCCAGTTGTTTTTAGTGGGAAGCATCTATTTGTAAATGCATCCGCGCCAAATGGAAAACTCACCGTCGAAATCCTCGATGAAGCGGGTGCCGTCATCGCTCCATTCACGAGCGCCGGATGCCAGCCGGTGAATGCTGACACGACCAAAGCCGAGATCAGATGGGCTGGCGCCAGAGACCTTGCCTCTCTCGCTGGTAAACCCGTGCACTTCCGCTTCACCCTGTCGGATGGAGCTCTCTACGCCTTCTGGGTAAGCAAGGACGAACGAGGCGCGAGCGGGGGCTTTGTCGGCGCTGGTGGCCTAGGCTTTAGCGGCCCAAAGGATGAGTGAAGCAAGGGAACTAAAAACGATATTTTATGATCTGGGATCTTCACTGTCATCTATCCGGGGTAACCGGCGCCACCCCCGAGGAATGTATGGGGCAACTCATCGCCATTGCCGACCGCATGGGCATCGAGCGTCTCTGCGTTTACATGGGAATGAAGTGGTCGCAAGACCCCGAGCCGGATGACTTACGCAGACAAAACGACGAGGTACTCCAGGCCATCACTAGGTTTCCAGATCGCACATTTGGCTTTGTTTATCTCAATCCAAAACACCTCGAAGTATCGCTGGCCGAACTCGAGCGCTGCGTCGCCAAGGGGCCGATGGTGGGTGTGAAGCTGTGGGTCGCGAAGCACTGCAATGCGCCTGAACTCGATCCCATCATTAAACGGGCGGCCGAGTTGAAGGCCGTGATTTTCCAACACACATGGTTTAAGGTCGGTGCAAATTATCCTGGTGAATCTACGCCAAGCGATTTTGTTGAACTTGCGGAACGTCACCCCTCAGTGCCGTTTATATGCGGTCACACCGGTGGCGATTGGGAGCGCGGCATTCGAGCCATACGTCATTTAAGGAGTGTATATGCCGACCTTGCCGGTTCCGATCCCGTCGCGGGTTTCACTGAAATGGCGGTGCGCGAACTCGGCGCGGAACGCGTCATCTACGGTAGCGACGCTGGTGGCCGCAGCTTCGCCTCCCAATTAGGCAAAGTTTACGGAGCTAACATTCCCGAAGCTGCGAGGAAGCTTATCCTCGGTGAAAATCTTAAACGACTTATGCTTCCCATCCTCAAAGCGAAGGGCATCAAAATATGATTTCTCCTGAAACTTCCCGCCTCGCGCTCTCCCGCCGCAGTTTCATCAAGACGGCCGCCACCGTTACGGCAGCGACGATTATTCAAACAACATCGAGTGAAAGTGCGGATGCGGGCCCGATCACAATCATCGATACCAACGTCTCCCTCGGCCAGTGGCCCTTCCGTCACGAGAATCTGGCGGACACCTCCGCACTGGTTGCCAAGCTGCGTCAGCAGGGCGCCACACAAGCCTGGGTCGGCAGTCTTGATGCGCTCTTGCATAAGGATATCTCCGCCGTAAATGTCCGTCTGGCTGAGGAATGCAAGCAGACCGGAGGGGGCTTGCTTACACCAGTCGGCGCGTTAAATCCGATGCTTCCCGGCTGGGAGGAGGATCTTCGCCGCTGCGTTGAAGTCCACCAAATGCCCGGTATCCGCCTCCACCCAAACTACCATGGCTACAAGCTCGGTGATGCGATCTTCGAGCGCGTGTTGCAGCTCGCTGAAGAACGAAACCTCCTTGTTCAGATTTCCGTCATCATGGAAGATGAGCGCACCATTCATCCGCTTGTTAATGTGCCTGCGACGGACACCGCACCGCTATCGAACGCGCTTGCGAAATTTCCGAAGGTTCGCCTGCAATTACTCAACGCATTCCGCACTCTGCGCGGGTTGCCGGTGCTCTCCCTTGCGGCCCACGGTGTGAGCTTTGAGATCGCGATGCTCGAAGGAGTAAACGGCGTTGCAAATCTCCTCGAGAAACTCCCCGCCGACCGCCTCTGCTTCGGCTCGCACGCGCCCTTGTTTTACTTCGAGTCCGCGAAGCTGAAACTGCAGGAGTCCTTGCTCAGTGAGCTTCAAATGAGAGCTTTGAGCTCCAACAACGCCTTTCGTCTGATCTCCCGCGCTTGAAAATGAAAGGCCACTCGTTTCTGCGGTTCGTCGCGTTGCTCCTCGCTGTTGTCATAGGCGATCCAGTTCGATCTGCTGAACCTATCTCGCTCATGGTTGCCCCGGCCAACAACGCAGTCACCGAAAAACTGTCCAGTGTTCCACCCACCGCCGCCCGAGATGCGGCGAAGACCTTCCGCGTGCTCGATGGTTTCCGCATGGACCTGCTCGCCGCCGAACCGCTCGTCGCCAGTCCAGTGGCGATGACTTACGACGAAAATGGCCGCGCCTATGTTTGCGAGATGCGCGACTACCCCTACACCGACAAGGCGCATCAGAAGCCCGCTCCGGAGAACCCAACAGACAAGCCGATAGGTCGCATTCGCCTGCGCTCTCCCTCAACGGCGACATTGCACGCGGTCGGAAGGTCTTTGAAACCGTGTGCATTTCCTGTCATCGCGCAGGTGACATCGGCAAACAGGATCTTGGCCCGAACCTCGCCACCATCCGCGCGTGGAATCCCGAACAAGTCCTCATCAACATCCTTGATCTCAATCGCGAAGTTGTGCCGGCCTTTATCGACTATACCGTCGAGACCAAAGATGGCCGCACGGTATTTGGGCTCATCGCCGAGGAGAGCGGTGCAAGCCTAACCATGAAGCGCTCTGATGGCATGAGCGAAACTGTGCTCCGCCGCGACATCTCCAAGATCACCGGCTCTGGGCTCTCTTTGATGCCCGATGGTCTGGAAGCCGCGATTCCTCCGCAAGGTATGGCCGACTTGATCACCTTTCTGCTCGCGCCAGTGCCGAGCGGGAATTGATGAATTCATGGAAGGGCACTCTTCCATAGCATCATGGGAGGGGCGCACTGTCCGTTGTTTGTGATGGTGGGTTGGGAGGGACTCGAACCCTCAACCAACGCCTTAAAAGGGCGCTGCTCTACCATTGAGCTACCAACCCATCGTCCACGGCGGAAT
>CALQFT020000260.1 GCA_943329925.2 Opitutus sp. GAS368 | reverse complement strand
GGCGCTTCCGCGCGAAGAAGGTACATGGTGGGGGAGCCAGACATTGGAGCTTGGGGCAGCCCAAAAAAAAGGACGGCCGCCTAGACACTAAAAGAAGCAGGAAATATGCCCAAACCACGCATCGCGCACCAAACACAACAACCAACGCAACAAAAGCAGCTAACAATAAAATTAATTTCCAATATATTGATTATACCAAATCTTGAAGAAAACTAATCCTTCTCTCCCAGCTCCGCTTTGACGCTCCAAAAACTCAGGCACTCATTGCGGAGCTGGGGCTCCGCTGTCCCAGGTGCTGAGGTCTTTTACTCATCCATAAACCTAAAAGAGATGGTCTAATTCACTTCTCACGAGTCGCTAATTAAAATACTCAAACACGCGGGCGGGCCTTAACTTCCGCGCGAGCACTTCCCCTATTTAATCCATTATGAAATCCCTTCCCCGCTATGTCCGCCAGGCCGGCTCCCTTTTGCCAGTCTTGGCTCTTTTTTTGCCGCTGCTGACGACCACACTCGCGCAGCAACCTGAGGCTAGCGCGGAGTCCCTCAAAAAGCTCTTTGATGCTACAACCATCGGCATTGAGGCCGCCTATCAGGGTGAATATACGGGAATACTCGATGGAAAAACCGTCGCGGTGCAAGTGGTTGCACGCGGGGATCGCAGCTTTCACGCGCTGGTGCTTGACGGTGGACTGCCAGGGGCCGGATGGGATGCCGGCGCCTACCTCCTGCTCGAAAGTGAGCCCCTCGCTGGAGATCGCGCTTCATTCCATTCCGCTGGTGACGACGGTTCGTCCGCTGTTCTGGAGCAGTCTGGATTCACTCTGACGCGTTCGGGAAAAACCGCGACTCTGCGCCGGGTGGAGCGAAAGAGTCCGACTCTGGGGTTGCCTGCGCCAGCCGGTGCCATTGTGCTCTTTGATGCCAAGAATGGGACGCAAAGCCTTGCTTCCTTCGAGGCACGAAAAGACATCGAAGGAATGACCGTGCCCACGCTCTATGAAGGCAACTTAATGGCCGGCGCCGTCACAAAACAGAGCTTCACTGATTACGCTCTTCATGTGGAGTTTTTCACCGACTTCGAACCCGAAAATATCCCGTGGCGTCGCGCTGATTCCGGAGTTTATCTTCATTCCAGTTATGAAATTGCGATCGGAGACAGCTTTGGCTTCGACTTTGACCTGACCGGCAGCGCCGGACCCACGGCCCCAAAGTTCTTCTCCTCGCAACTTCAACAACAGAAATTCGCGGTGCTCAAAGGGACCAAGCATTCCAGTACGCCACGTGTTTGCGGGAGCGTTTTTACGTATCCCTCCCGCGTGCCGAACTCCTGCCTTCCCCCGCTCGTTTGGCAGACACTTGATATTGATTTCAAAGCGCCCCGGTTCGATGGGGCGGCGGCAAAAATTTCGCCCGCGATTATTTCGGTCAAACTAAACGGCCATGTAACCGTCGATCAACAAGTGGTGGAGCGGCCCACACCGCATGGCTTCAAAACCGAGGCAGCCAGCGGCCCAATCTGGTTCGAGGCCTTCGGTCGGCGGGTTCTGTATCGGAACATCTGGCTCCTCGAAAAGAAGTAACGAGTCTCCCAGACTGCATCCTTCCATGTTTGGTTTGCAAAAGCATAACCGCCGAGCGTAGCGTTTTGGTCACTTTGCCTGACCAACCCCTTTCAAATCCGCCGCTTGCAGCAATCCCGCAACGCAATTCGCTCGTCAATCAAACGGCGGAATCGCTGCGCGCGCACCTTCAAGCCGGGCATTGGTCGCAAAGCCTGCCCGCCGAGCGTGAACTTTGCCAGCATCTCCAAGTAAGCCGCCCCACCGTGCGGGCCGCGCTCCGAGATTTGGAACGCCAAGGCCTCATCAAATTGACCGGACGCACGCGTAGACCCACCGCCGAGACACCAAGCCCAGACACGCGAGGAACAAACACGCGAGTGGTCACCATTCTCACGCCTTGCCCCCTTCACGCAATGCCGCACACCTCGCTCTTCGTGATCGACACCCTCAGGGAGAAGCTCGCAAAAACGGGATACCTGGTGGATCTCCATTCGGATCCGGTTTGCTTTTCCTCCAGTCCAGCTCGCGCATTGGAGAAGCTAGTGCAGGCGAGGCCGGGGGCGACTTGGGTGGCGTGGGGATCTAAGGAACCGATGCAACACTGGTTTGTTGAACATCATCTGCCATTGCTTGTGCTGGGCTCCTGCCGAGCCGAAATCCCACTGACCTCCATTGATATAGACTTTCGCGCCACCTGCCGCCATGCGGCGGATGTGTTGTGGCGCAGAGGCCATCGTCGCCTCGCCCTCGTGCTGCAACAGGATGCCTATGGCGGTGACCTAGACAGCGAAGAAGGTTTTCAAGAAGCGCTGAGTCAACACCCCGAGGCGCAACTCCACGCGCTCCGTCATGACGGCACTCCGGCGCATCTGTGCGCGCTGTTGGACAGGACACTACGCCTGCCCTCGCCGCCAACCGGCTACCTTGTCATCAGGGCCGTTCATGCGCTGACGGTGGTCACCCATCTGATGAGACGCAATGTGAGCCTACCCAAAGATGCAGCGGTTCTCTCTCGTGACGACGAAAGCTACCTCCAACACACCAGCCCAGCGCTCAGCCGCTACGCACTTGATCCAAATTACTTTACCCAGAAAGTGTGCAAAACAGTCAGAGAACTGGCGGAGCGCGGCAGTCTCATCCCAAAGGCTATCCGCTTCATCCCCAAGCTTATTACCGGAGAGACGGTGTGAGGAATTTTAACGTTCACGCCCGCAAACTTCCGCATCAGCGGAATAAACGAGAACGCTTTGCCGGATCAAATTCAGATATTCTTCCCGGCTCTCCCGTGGAAAAAGAGTCGTGCAACTCCACTGGATTCTTTCCGAGACTAAATTTTCCTATTCCTTGTGTTAGAGTATAAAGACTTTGTATTTCCACCCATGAACCGTCGTAATTTTTTACAAACCTCCGCCTCCGCCTTATTAGCAGCAGCAACCTCCTCGTGCTCGACGTTTAGCGTTGGGAGACCGGATGCGTTGATTATCGACACGCACCAACACCTTTGGGACCGGACTCGCCTGAGTCCTCCCTGGCTGCAGCGGGCGCCTGAGGTTTTGCGGAATCACTACGGAAGCCAAGAGTATGCGGAAGCAACGCGCGGGCTTAACATCAAGGCCATCTACATGGAAGTGGATGTGGCTCCTCAGGACCATGCGCGTGAGGCGGACGAGATCATCGCTGTGTGTCGTGCGCGTAATACCGCGACTATGGCGGCCACCATTGGAGGACGGCCTACATCTTTGGGATTCGAAAATTACATCAAAGCATACGCTGGAAATGGCGTTGTGAAAGGGCTTCGGCAGGTTTTGCACGGCGATTCAACGCCCGCTGGATTCTGTTTGAAAAAAGAGTTTGTGAGCGGAGTCCAGACGTTAGGAAAATACGATCTCAACTTTGAACTTACCATGCGGCCAAAGGAGCTCGGAGACGCCGCGAAGTTGATCCGGCTCTGTCCGGAGACTCGGTTTGTTTTGGACCATTGCGGCAACGGGGATCCCAAGGCGTTCAATCCCAGATTGGCTCCCGAGCGCGAACGGGCTTGTGGAGCGGATGAATGGAAACGAGGCATTGATGCGATCGCCGCCCTTCCTGGGGTGATGTGCAAAATCAGCGGAATTGTCGCCTCCCTTCCCCCCGGGAGCTGGCAAACGGAGGATCTTGCGCCTGTTGTGAATCACTGTTTGGACGCGTTCGGTCCGGAGCGGGTGTTCTTTGGAGGGGATTGGCCCGTATGTTTATTGGGCAGCCCTCTCCAGGGCTGGGTTGATGCGTTGAAGCAGATTGTGTCTTCTCGTGCAGCAGGTGATCAGAAGAGGCTTTGGTCCGAAAATGCGACGAAGTTTTATCGGTTGAGCTGAGGGCTGCTGCGGTTTTGCAATTGCCAGTGTCGCGCCATGAATCTCGAAGAATTTATTCAGTCGGCCGCAGAAGAAGAAGCACCTCCCGCCGGATTGGCAGCGCCGTTGGTTGCCTTGTGGCAGGCGGAAAAGGGAGATTGGCATTCAGCCCACAACATCGCGCAAGACATTCATACGAAAGACGGCAGTTGGATTCATGCTTATTTACACCGGGAGGAAGGCGACTTGTGGAATGCCCGCTATTGGTACGACAGAGCGGGCCGCCCCGAGTCCAAGAAACCGCT
>CALQFT020000259.1 GCA_943329925.2 Opitutus sp. GAS368 | reverse complement strand
GGGAAAGGCCGCGTTGTGGCCTCGACCCTGGGCCACTTCGACTGGACGTTTGACGACCCATTTTTCCGCGCGATCCTCCTGCGCGGCATTGCCTGGGCCGCGGCCGAGTCGCCTTATCGCTTCGATCCGCTCATTCTGCGTGGCATTCCGCTGAAAGACTGAGCTCAATCTCCCCACGACTGCATTCCTCGCCGCACTGCTGCGGGTGCCGCTATCGACGACGTTTCCAGGTCAACCAATTTGTAAACATATGGACGCCCTACGCCCCATACCGCTGCAGTTTTTGGGATTGGATTCTTCTTTTTAGGGGGATTCGGTTTCGGCACACCTATTTGTCACATGTCAATATTTGTCACCTGTCACTTAAAAGACGACACATAGAAAAACACGCCATCCCCTAACGGGTAACCTGTATGTAACCACACTAATAGATTCCTTTTCCACGGTGGTGGTTGAATTGAAATGGGCGGGGACTTGGAGCCGCGTAAGTGCGCCTCGTTGCCAACTGAGGTGCGGTCAAGACGGCTTAGCTTGGGGAGGCGGGGAGGGAAGTTCGGGCATCTACGAAAAATAGGAATCCACATTGGATCGGCTGGGTGCACTGCTATTTTTTTTAAGGATTTTTGGCAAAGATAAAAACTAGCCTCCCTGCCTCCCTATCCAAGCTGGACTGGCAAACTCAAGTCGCCGCTAGCCAACTATGCTCAGCAGCAGTCTTGCTCCTCAACGGGGAAACTCTATTTCCCAGGTCCCGATAAAATCGCCATCAATTCTCGTAATCCGATCGCCTCAACATCGGCCCCAAGAGCAAACCGATCCACTCCGGTGTACACCACAAATTTGCGCGCGGGCTTGAGATCGGCGCAGGCTTCATAAAAGCCACGCGAGGGTTTGCTGCTCTGCCCTCTTTTGATCTCAATCGCCCATCGTTCCCCACCGGGAAGCTCCAGAACAAGGTCTACCTCGGCGCCCCCGCTGGTGCGGTAAAATCCCGGCACGGATCTCGTTGGGGCTGCCGCCAGGAGGTTTTCAATGACGTAACCCTCCCAGCTTCCTCCCACGACTGGATGTCCCAGCAGCGCGTCCCGGTCGAGAATGTTCAACAGAGCGTGGAGTAAACCACTGTCCCGGATGTAAACTTTCGGGGATTTCACCAGCCGTTTCCCCACGTTCACATGGTAGGGTTGAAGGCGTCGAACCAACAACAAATCCACTAAAAGATCCGTGTAGCGCCCTGCGGTTTGAGGACTAATTTCCAACCCTGCTGCCACTTTTGAGGCGTTGTGCAGGCCGCCCTGATTATGGGCAAGCATAGTCCAAAAGCGCCGGAGGGTTTCCGCCGGAATGCGTGGTCCGAATTGGGGGACATCGCGCTCCAGATAGGTGCGGATTAGATCAACCCGCCATTCAAAACTCATTTCATCCGAATTAGATAGATAACTTTCTGGGAAGCCGCCCCTTGTCCACAAAGATTCGGATTTGTCTCCCTGCACTTCCAAAGCGTGCAGGGGAGTCATTTCAAGAAACGCAATGCGCCCAGCCAGCGTTTCTCCACTTTGCTGAAGCAGTTCCAGCGATGCGGAACCGAGCAGCAGAAAGCGGCCGGTTGTAAGGCCCTTGGCGCGGCCCTCGTCTATGATTCCCCGAAGGGATTCAAAGAGGTGGGGCGTGCGTTGGATCTCGTCAAAAACGACTAACCGGTCTTCATGGGCAGAGAGAAAAAGCTGCGGATCAGTGAGCTTTTCCCGATCCCTGAAATTTTCCAGATCGAGGTAGAGGCCGTTGATAGACTGGGCGAATTGGCGAGCGAGAGTGGTTTTACCCACTTGCCTAGGACCCAGAATTGCGGCGGCGGGCTGGCGGGCGAGGGCGCGCTGCAATACGCCAAGAACAGAGCGGGCAATCATCCGTGTAATTTATCCACAGCGCAGAGTTTTTACAAGCCTGCGTGCTTCGCGTCGCCCGGCCAGGGGTAACCGCGGTTTCTGTCATCTAGCCGCACATCTTCGCCTGGGTTGTGCCATACTGAGCTCCAAGGCTTCTAGCCGCAGGGAATGTATGTCTGGCGCACTTTTCTTTGAAATCCAAAGTAACTTTGAACACGCGGATTCTTTAGATTTCAAGTGGTCGAGGTCTCCAACAGGCCCCGCCTCTACTTCTTTGGGCACATCGCAGAAGTCTGCCACCTCCAAATATTGAGAGAAGGACTCGTAGCAGCAGCTTATGTCGATAGTTTATGCTTGCGAAATGAAAGTTATAGATCAACCGCGGTTGGGAAAACTTTCAGACTTACTACCGTCTTTTGGCTGACTCATGGGACGCAATCCTCCAGCAGTGGAAGCCTTTGATGACTGGGAGCGCTTCTACCGCTGGGGGATTTTTCAGTTTACGTTCTTATGGGAACTCTTTGCCACGGAATCAATCGGTATTCCCGAGCGGATTGTTGACTGATTGTATATCAGGGATAGCATTCGGTCATGCCTGCGTCTGAGACTGCCTCTCCCATCCCTCGGTTGGCTTTTGATGCCGCCTTTTCGCGACTCAAGAGTTTCCCGATTCTCACCATTACTGGTCCCAGGCAGTCCGGTAAAACGACGCTTTCCCGTTTGCTGGCTCCGCATCTGCCCTACCTGACCTTGGAGGATCCGGACACGCGTGCCTATGCATCCGAGGATCCACGGGGATTTCTACGGCAAGTCTACGATGGAGCAATTCTCGATGAGGTGCAGCGGTGCCCAAGCCTGTTCTCCTACCTGCAGGGGGTGGTGGATGCAGAGAAGCGCTTTGGACAGTTCATCCTCACAGGTTCAAGCCAGTTTGATTTAATCCAGTCAATCAACCAGTCGCTGGCGGGACGCACTTCAATCATGACGCTGCTCCCTTTCTCTTTAGGCGAACTCCAAAGCTCCGGACGCGCGCCTGGTTCTGTTAATGAACTTCTTTTTAGCGGTTTGTTCCCTCCGGTACACGACCGCCCGGTGGCTCCCAGCGTCTGGATTCAAGATTACATCAGTACTTACCTGGAGCGAGATGTCAGGAATATTCTGAACATCCAGGACCTGAGTGCATTCCAGCGCTTTGTGCAGTTGTGCGCTGGACGGGTTGGGCAACTTCTAAATGTCTCATCCTTGGCTGCCGATGCAGGCATTACCCGGGTTACGGCGAATGCTTGGCTCTCAGTGTTACAAGCCAGCCACCTTGTTTTTTTGACACCACCATGGTTCACAAATCCATCCAAGCGTTTGATTAAAACGCCAAAGCTATACTTTGTTGATTCGGGGCTCGCTAGCTGGCTTATGGGGGTTCGTCGCCTTGATCATTTGATCGCCCATCCACAGCGGGGAGCATTATTTGAGAACTGGGTGATGAGCGAACTTCTCAAGGCCCAAACCAACAGGGGCCTCAAACCACGGCTTCACTTTCTCAGGGACAAGGAAGGGCATGAGATTGACGCCTTCGTTGAGACCGCTCCGAAGTGCTTTCATGCGGTAGAGGTTAAATCAGGAGAGACGGTTGCGACTGATTTTTTCAGGGGACTGGACTACTGGCGTGACGCACTCAAGGGTGAGTCGATCACACCATGGGTTGTTTACGGCGGCCGCGCCCCTCAAGACAGGGAACGTGGCCGGGTGCTTCCCTGGTTTGATTTGGATCCGATGCTGCGCTCAATCAGCGACGCTTGATTATTTAAGCGATTAAATTCGAAAGATTTGCTCAGAGATAACGGGATACTCTGGCAAATTCCGGTTTTCCGCCTTTCCAGATTCCGGCGGTGAAATTGAAACAGCGAGATGATAAAACCTGTGACTGCGATATTTTCCGATCTACTCACTGATCAATGTTCCCGGAATCGTGGAAAACCGGAATTCTGGAAATTCTGAGGGTGCTGGTCAAAATTGGCCCCACCAGTCTTACAATTGCGCCCAACGCGAAGGTGCAAAATTTTGCACCCTGACCGAAGGCTTGACGCTGCAACCTTCAGATCCCTTCCAGAAAGCCCTGAACCCAAGTTTCTTACCAGCGCCCTGAAAGGCCTATGGAATCGCGGCTTCCCCAAAAAAGCACTACAAAACCCTCACGCCGGCAGTTCTGATTTCACCGCCGCAAATGCCTGCCTCCAGTCGATTCCCAACATGTCGTAAACCCGCTGCTGCTCTGCATCGGGCAGGCTCGGTTTGCGAATCTGAATGATTCGCCCACAGCTT
>CALQFT020000258.1 GCA_943329925.2 Opitutus sp. GAS368 | reverse complement strand
TCCGAGTGCCAGATGGCCTCGGGGGGCTGCAATTTTTTTGCCCTTATGCTAAGGTTTTTTGGAGGGGCGTTTTGCAAGTTTGAGGTGAAGCGGTCAGGTTTTCCGGCGCCTTGCGCAGCACTCCGGCGATGCCTCGGCGCATAAAAGCCGCCGGCACCAGCGGAAGTCAGCGCAATGCTATTTAAGAAGCTTGGCTACAATACAAAGGTCGCCGCGGAAAAATCCCACGCGGCGCTCTGGGCAGGAGTGGAAAAGGCCGGATTGGCTCTGATACCATCTCTTTAGGTTTATGGATGATTAAAAGACCTCAGCACCTAGGAACGCGGAGCCCCACCGCAATGACTGTCTGAGTTTTTGGAGCGTCAAAGCGGGCTCCGCGGTCCCGGGAGAGAAGGACCAGTTTTCTTCAAGATTTGGTATGACTGTGGCTCCCTGATTTTTTTATATCGCGGTAAATTGTCGTTCCAAGGTCGAATGTTGAGATGCCGTTTTAAGGGCAGCGCGAATTGAAGCGGGGCACCTCGGTTGCGTCATGTTGCTTTTCGTCTTTGATTTCTTGGGTTTTGGAAGTGGTTCGTTTCTTAAAGTCAATCTAGGCACTCGCCCCGAACGAGTTGGAGTGACGCGTGATGTTTGATTGTGATGGATTTGGAGTTGTCATCACGTTTAAGATCGAGAGTACTCTCATAAGTTGACAACCTCATGTCGGCGATCCGTTTAGTTTGAAAAGGAAAACCAGCAGCCTGTCGCTCCCGCGGGCAAATTAGAACCCCCATATGAAACTCCGCTCTTGGCTGCTCTTGACCTTCCTGTTCGCCGTTTTTGAAACGGCCGGATTTGGTGGCGACTTACTTATTGGTTCCGCAACCATCGACATCACCCCGCCTCGCCCGGCGGCTCTTGCGGGGCAGTTTAACACACGGATTTCGACAACACCCGAGACGCCGATTATTGCGGCGGCGGTGGCCATTTCATCCAACACCGGCGCTAATATCACAGAGCAATCCATTCTGATTTCCTGCGATCTCGTGGGAATTCATCACTCAGTGCTAGCCCAGTTGCGCACGCACTTGCAGCCGCTCATCCCTGATTTCGACGTGCGAAAGCTCATTGTCTCGGCGACACACACCCACACCGCGCCGGTAACTTCGGAGATCCCAGAGGAAACCCTGATCATTTATTCAGTCCCCAAGGATGGCGTCATGCAACCGTCCGAATATGTGGAATTTTTGGTTGAGCAACTTTCCAAGGTTGCCGTGCAAGCCTGGAAAAGCCGCAAGCCCGGGGGCGTCAGTTGGACGCTCGGATATGCGATGGTGGGGGAGAATCGCCGCCCAGTTTATGCTGACGGCCATGCCCAATTATACGGCAAGACTAACAACTCAAGCTTCCGCCAATTGGAGGCCGGCGCGGATTCTGGTGTGGAATGTTTATTCTTTTGGAACGCGAATAAAGAGCTCAAAGCCGTCGCCATCAATGTCGCCTGCCCGTCCCAAGAGGTGGAGGGCCGTAGCGCAATCAACGCCGATTTCTGGCACGACGCACGCGAGCAGTTAAAGACCAAACTCACCGCTCCAGAGCTCGTTATCCTTGGCTGGTGTAGTGCCGCGGGTGATCAATCGCCACATCCCATGTATCGGAAAGACGCCGAGGCACGAATGATCAAGCTGCGTGGGCTCAGCCGGTTGCAAGAGCTCGGCAGACGCATCAGCAATGCCGTTTTAGACACGCTGGATGCCGCCAAAGCTGATATTCGCTCAGATGTCCCCTTCTCGCACTCTGTCGAAAACCTGGACCTACCACCGCGCAAAATCCTGGAGCGCGAGTATCAGGAGGCGAAGCAAAACATTGAGCAGTACAGCGCACTCAAGAAACCAGATAACAGAGTCATCACCATGCTGAAACTGGACCGCGGGATTTTGAGTCGTTTCGAGCAGGCCGACAAAGTGCCCCCCTATGGCATGGAGCTTCATGTGCTGCGCATCGGTGACATTGCCCTCACCTCAAACCCCTTCGAGCTTTTCCTCGACTACGGGATTCAGCTCAAGGGGCGCAGTCCCGCGTTGCAGACTTTTGTGCTCCAGCTTACCAATGGTTGCGGCATGTATCTACCGACACTTAAGGCGATTGAAGGCAGCAGCTACAGTGGTTCGCCGCATGTAAACAAAGTCGGCCCCGAGGGCGGTCAGGTACTCGTCGAGCGCACCCTGCTTGCGATTCAGGCGCAATGGGCCCAGGCAGCACCGAAGGCAGGCCCGCCCGTCACAAAATGAGCTGAAGCCTTGCGGCGCGGACGGGGCATGTACCCCTCTCCTCCCCAAATAAAGGGAAGGAGACGGTGCGCCTGCGAGAAAAACGCAGGACGGTTACTTCGCGGCGGCAAGCGCCTTGTCAATGGCGGCTTTAAGCTCTTCGGATTCCGGTTCAACTTTGGAATCAAAGCGCTGCACCAGCGACCCATCCTTGCCTAGGAGAAACTTGTTGAAGTTCCACTTCACAGGACCTGGTGAACCTGCTGCGGCACCCGTGAGGGCGGCAAAAAGCGGGTGTGCGGTGTCGCCCTTGACTGTCACTTTGCTAAAAAGCGGGAAAGTCACGGCGTACTTAGAGGTACAGAACTGGAGGATCTCCGCCTCAGTGCCGGGTTCTTGGCCGCCGAAATCGTTTGAGGGAAACCCGACAACGATCAAGCCCTTGTCTTTGTAGGCTTTGTAGAGGGATTCCAGCCCTGTGTACTGCCGGGTGTAGCCGCATTTGCTTGCGACATTAACTACGAGAACAGCCTTGCCTGCGAGGGCGGCGAGGGTGGTGTCCTTGCCCGCGATGTCTTTGACTGGGATGTTCAAAAGATCAGGCGAGGGAGCCGCGTGGAGGGTTGTCATGAGCAGGGGAAGGGCGAGAAGGAAGTGGCGACGTTTCATAGGAGGTTTATTGGAAATACAGTGCTAACCAAGAACCCCGTGAGAATCACGATGAAATATTGGATTCCTTGTTGAAGGCGAAAGATGCCAGAGCGCCCCCACGTGTAAAAAGGAGTTGCCGCGCATGGCAGCTTTGCGCCTTTCAAATCACTAAATCACTCACCGCACCACGCTTTGGATTCCGGCCACCACAGCGGAAGCCACTTTTTGCTGATAGCGGGCGCTGCGGGCAAGGTTGGCCCCTTCCTTCGAGTTGGTAAGAAAACCCAGCTCCGCCAACACAGCCACCCGGCGGTTGTTGCGCAGCACATAAAACCGCGCCTTCCGCACGCCGCGATCCTCTTCGCCAGTCGCGGCCACCACACGCGCATGAATCGCCTGCGCCAAACGCTGGCTTCGCGAACTGTAATGATACGTCTCTATCCCGTGCGCAGAGGAGTTCGGGGCTGAGTTGCAATGAATGCTGACGAAAACAGCGCGGTAAGGAGCGGCGTTTGAAATATCGACGCGATCGGCAAGTTCGACAAATTCATCGCTGGTGCGCGTCATGATGACTTTGTGACCGGCGGCCTGCAGGCGGGCTTGAATCAGTTTGGAGATCTCTAGGGTGACCTTTTTTTCGATGAAACGTTGCCGGGGAATCCCGCCAGGATCGTAGCCACCGTGCCCGGGATCCAACACCACAGTAGCGGCCTGAAGATGCAAGCTGGAGCAGAGTCCGAGAAACCACACCCAGCCCCACAAACGAAACCCCCGCCAGCCGCCAAGAGGCGCTGGAGACACCAATTCACAGGGGATTTGAGTCGGGTGGAGCATGGTGAATTTTAAGCCACAACCTCCGTTAAAACGAGCGGTTTTCCACCCAAAAAATAGCCACCGACGCAAAGCCTCCGAGATCCGCATCCCTAAAGCTCCGCCTCTACCAACTCTTCCCCTCTTCAAATACCCCGCGCACCGCATCCGAAGACAACGGTGCCTGCGCCTGATATTCTTTCACCGTCTTTCCAAAGTGCCCCAAGGCCCCCGCTTGAAAAGTCAGCCCTTCCACCGTCCCGCTCGCGTGTATCTCCAACTCCGGGGCGGCCTGCCCCGGCGCAAACTGCACCACCCAAGGAGCCACCTCCAAAACCGCCCCCGCCGCCGAAGCGCGCACCGCCAAACGCACTTCCCCCACCCACTCCGGCGCGCCGGCCGTGCCAGTCGCCTTGAGGTCGACGCGCGCCGCCCCCGTGGTTCCCCGCACCGCCGCGCCTTCGCCACTCCCCACCTGCAATTGCAACTTGCACCCACGCAACCACTCAGACCG
>CALQFT020000257.1 GCA_943329925.2 Opitutus sp. GAS368 | reverse complement strand
GGATGCTGTCTTGAGTTAGGGCGTTGCGCAAATACGGCGCCCTTCTGCTTCCGATACACACCAACCAAAACGAAAAACAACTAAACCCCAGCGGAAAATTCCAAGCTCAAGCTTGACCAACCTCATAGCAGGAAATTGCTTTTCACCCCTCGGCACAATTTCTTCTGCCTGGACGCGGGAGCGTTAATCGATCCGACGGATGATGGAGACCTCCCGCGTCTTTCTCTTTAAGAATGGCATCACCAGGGACTCCTCCCCCGATGGCACCCAGGCCCGCAAAGGTTTTTGCGCCAAGGCGGTGGAAGCGGTGCTCAAAGCCGACCGCAAGCGGACTTGGAAGGAGGGTGAGCGCTAATCCCGCTCGCCCTACCCCTATAAGATGCCGGCATATCCCGTGGCAGAAGGAACATGGGGAGGAGTGTCTGTGGCTACTGCCCGATTTTGAATAGTTACGGAGGAGGTGTGGCCGTTGTGTGTCCTCCGGCGTCGGCCTGCCGACTCGCGGTGCGTGACAAATCAAATTTCTGTCAGTTGTGGAGATGGGGGAGAAAAGCGGGGGGGCCGGTGAAAAAAAGTGAACCCTCGCCTTGGGGTGGGGCATTAAGTGGAAACGCCGCATGAATGAATCTTCGTTGGATCAACTTCCTGAACTCCTGGCACGGGCCTGCGCCGGGGAGATGTCGGCGTTTTCGGAATTGCTTGAGGCGGAGCAGCCGCGGTTGCTTGGGCAAGCGTTGGCATTCTGTCAGGATCGGCACCAGGCGGAGGATTTGGTCCAGGAGACGATGATCGCGGCGTGGAAGAGCCTGCCTCGTTTCGATGGCTCGTGCCGCCTCTTTACCTGGCTCTATGTGATCTTGCTCCGGCAGCATCGGCGTTCGTTGGGCTGGTTTTCGCGCCGCTTGCCGCTGGCCACACTCCAACAGCAGTTGGTGGCGGAACGGTTTGAGCCCGCCACCGAGGAGGGGACGGAGGCGGCGGAGGCCACCGAAGCCGAACTCCTGCGGGCGATGATTATCGCGCTGCCGACGCGGCATCGCGAGGTCCTCCGCCTGCGGTTTTATGCGGATGCGAGCGAGGCGGAAATCGCCGCTGCCCTGGGGATTTCAGCGGGCACGGTCAAGAGCCGGATTCATAACGCCCTGAAAAAAGTCCGACAGATGAAAGAAAAAGTGAACCGGCTGAGGAGGCCGGGGTATTAACCCAATGAAACGGCCATGAATTTAAATAATGATGAAAGTCGGTTGCGCGAAGAATTGCAGCGGGATGCCGCCCGCATTCCAGTGCCGCCTTTTGATCCGGTTTTGCACCACGCGGCAATCCGACGGATCCGGGCTTTAGCCAAACCGCAACAACCAGCTTGGTGGCCGGCTCTCAGCGCGGTGGCCGCCGTGCTCGTGCTGGCAATGGTTTTTACCCATTTCCCCGCCCGCCCAATTCAGTCGCCATTGGTAAAGCCTGTCGAATCGGTGGCCAGTCTTCCGTCGACTACGGTCTGGGCTTATCGCCAGGTGGTCGCACAGGGCGAAGACGCGCTCCTGGACCGGCTTGCCGAGGATGCCCGCCGCGTACTCCCCACGTCCACTCCCATTGTTGCCAGCCTGATCAATTAACGAAGTTTTTATATATGAAAATGAACACCCTAGTTGTCGCTTTTGTCTTACTGTTGCCGTCCTTACAGGCGCAGGAAGAGTCGGTCCGCCAGATTAATCCGGCGTTGCTCTACTGGCAGGTGGCGGCGCAACTACCCCAGCTCAGTAGTGAGCAGGCAAAAACATTAAGTGAGCTTGCTACTGGTCGGGCGCCCTATGATGCCGTGAAAGCTCAGGCTCTGGGTTTTGGATCCTCGGAAATTCTCCTGCGCAAAGCTGCGAATTCAGCGGCAGCATGCGATTGGGGTCTCGCGATTGAAGAGGGACCCTCGACCGTGATGCCACACCTTTCCAAGATGATGGAGCTGGGCCGTATGGCTGTGCTGAAGGTGGAGGGCGCATTGGCGCAGGGCAAAACGGAGGAAGCGCAGGACTGGCTGTTGATGACTCACCGGCTGGCCCGCCATGCGGGGGCCAGCGAATTTTTGATCAGCTATTTGGTGCAGACGGCGATTGAAGCGATGGCCACCGGGGCTGCGGCACGGCATTGCTTGTCCTGGGATTTGGCGGCACGGCATAGCTATGCGGCAAAATTGAAGGCGCTGCCGCCGCTGCACAGCTTGCAGGAGAGTTATCATGGGGAGGTGAGGATTTCCAATTGGTTTGAACGCACGTCAAAATTGGCTGAGCCTCAGCGAGCTGAAAAACTAAGAGCGGTACTTGGCGAGTCTGGCACTGGGGATAAGGGGCAGCAGGAAGAACTCATGCGGGTGGTGCTGGATCCGGAAAAGTTGGGCAAAGAACTGACGGCCCTCCGCGAGTTTCACCGGCGGGTGGAGACGGCGCTGGCCAAGCCTTGGAAAGAGGCGGCCCAGGAACTGGACAGAATTGAATCGGATCTCAAACGAAGTGAATTTGTTTTGATGAAAACCTTACACTCTGCGGTGAGATCGGTCTTTGAGCAGTCGTTTGTCATCGTGACCAAGCGCACGATGCTCGAAGCGGCCTTGGAGCATGGCGCGCAACTCGATGAGGCCAGTGCCGCCAGTTTTCGGGATGCTTTTGAAGGGCAGCCGTTGCGTGTGAGCAAATCTGCTGATGGGACGCTCCGCCTGGTTGCCGCCGAGCAGCATCCGAAGGGCAAGGACATCGAGCTCAAACTCGGGAAATAGCTCTGGGGGGGCTAGCCGGCCCAGTGCGTAAAGCCGGTTTGCCCGATAACATTAGTCCAGTGGGTTGCTGCGGCGGCGCGGCTCACGCCCAACCCGCAGTCACCTGTTTGGCGAGCCGATTGAAGCGTTTTTGCCTCGCTGATCGGTGGGAGATCGGGGAGAATTTTGAGAATGTGGACGCGTCGTGAATCGATTAGAACCTTAGTTGGGACCGTGGCTGGATTGGGGGTCGGAGCGGTCCGCGCTGAAAGCCAGCCGATCGCGGCGCGGATCATCGATACCCATACGCATTTTTATGATCCGAGTCGGCCGCAAGGGGTTCCCTGGCCGGGCAAGGGCGGCCCGCTCTATCGACCGGTGTACCCGAAGGATTGGGCGGCCTTGGCGGGACCGCTGGGGATTCGGCAGACGCTGGTGGTCGAGGCAAGTCCGTGGTTTGAGGATAATCAGTGGTTGCTGGACTTGGCGACAAAGGAGACGAGCATCGTGGGAGTGGTAGGGAACCTGGAGTTTGGGCATCCGGAGTTTAGTCGCCGGCTGCGGGCACTGGCGTCCAATCCGCTGTTTCGCGGAGTCCGGTTGTCGGGTAAAGCGTTGGCGGCGGTGATCGCCACACGCGAGCTCTGGGACGGATTGAAGCTGCTGGCAGAACTGGATTTGGCGTTGGACATCAATGGGGAATTCGGCGCCATCAGCGGAATGCTGGCGACGGTCCCCAATTTGCGGGTCGTGTTAAACCATGTCGGAAGTTCTGGCCCGCCGGATCGGCTGCGCGTGGGCTGGAGGGAGGAGATTCAGCGAATCAGCGCTGAACCGAATGTGCGGTGCAAGGTTTCCGGTCTTGTAGAACAAAGTGGGGCGGCGTCTGGGATGGCCCTCACTTCCACTGAGCACTACCTGCCAATTTTGGATCACGTCTCGCAATGCTTTGGCCCGGATCGTTTGCTCTACGGTAGCAATTGGCCGGTCAGTGACAACGGGGCTGACTACGCCGGGGTCTTCAACGTGGTCACCGGGTATTTTCGACTCCAAGGCCAGGAGATTTGTGATAAGGTATTTTATAAGAATGCGAAGGCGGCGTACAAAGTAGTTTGACTGCGGGCCGACGTCCTTTCAATTCCCCTCCAGTTCTGCGGCCGCAAGCAAGCCGGGAATGATTTGGCTGGGTGCCTGAATTGGGGCCGCGCGACCGGTTGACCCGGCTTTGCCAATAGTTACCACTGCACCATGCGGAATGTTTTCATTTTTTCGAATGATCGGAGGTTGTTTACGAGGAAGCACATTGGGCCTTGGCCCGGCGATAAGCGGAGGCGTAGCGGACTACGCCTGGCAGGATCGGCAGGAGCAACGCTATCGATCTTATGGGTAGGAAATTGCTTTTCACCCCTCGGCACAATTTCTTCTGCCTGGACGCGGGAGCGTTAAGGGATAATTGCTTTTGCCCGATTCCACGCGGGGCGTCCAGCGAAATCGAGCCATTATGTGCGAGG
>CALQFT020000256.1 GCA_943329925.2 Opitutus sp. GAS368 | reverse complement strand
TCATGGTCACGTTGGGAACGCCCATCCACAGGGCGTGCATCGTGACGGTCAGGCCACAGTAGGGAAACGTGTCCAGAATCAGGTCCACGGAGGCGTGGGCAGCCAAATATTCAGCCTCGTCCATGCGGGGCAAAATAATGAATCGGGACCTTGGAATCCCCCTCTTTTCCATGTCACGCAAAAACATCTCCTCCGAGTCCGAGACAACCTGCATGCGTGTATGGGGCGCGGCCCTGAGAACTTTGCTCCAAGCATCCAGAACTCTGGGGGTCGCCTTTGCCAGATTGTTAAAAGAACCAAAAGTGAAAGGCACCCCCGCAAGCGAGGGGACCGGTCCTGGTTCAGGGGCGGCAGGATACGGCTCAAAGCAGAGAGGTCCAGATTCGAGGCGGAGAAGCTTTTCAGTATGGATCCCCTCCGTTTGCCCCGGGGGATCCAGGATGTCATCCGTGATCCGGTAGTCGATCGTTGTCAGACCGGTGGTCTGCATACATCCAATCATCGTCACCTGCACCGGAGCCGGCTTGAGCGCAAAAGCGCTCAAACGATTGCGCGAAGTGTGCCCGGAAAGATCGATTAATATGTCAATTTTATCCTCCCTGACCAGGTCACAAAACGCTTTGTCCGTCAGGGATTCAACGTTCCTCCAGTGAACCGGTTGGGCTTGCAATATTTTGGTCGCCCAATCCGTCCTCGCATAATTGTAATAGCAATAAACCTCAAAGGCGGACTGATCGTGGTGCGCAAGCACCGCCTTGATAAAGGTGTAGATGGGATGTTGGCAGAAATCGCCTGAAGCGTAGCCGATGCGCAGTTTTCGAGGAAAGGGGGCTGTCCTCTGGGGGAGGCATCGCTCTCCACCCAGGGGCCCTTCGGCCAATTCTCCGAACTTCCGGTAAAAGGCGAAAAGTTCCTGCGGGTCTTCGTAGGGCAGGTAGTTGGCAACGTAGGCAAGGGACTTGTAAGCCGCCAGGTTGTCTGGATCGAGATTGATAATTTTTTTGTATTCCAGGGCGGCTTCCTCGCTTCTGCCCATCGGCGTCAAGCAGCTTCCCTTAAGAGATCGATAACTGGAGTTTTCTGGAAATTCTCTGATAAGAATCTCAACGATCTCGAGAGCCTCCGAAGGGCGGTTTAATTCTCGAAGCGCCACAGCAACCCGAGCCAAATCTTCGGGTGAATTGTGACGCAGTTTGGCCAGCCTGAGCAAAAGCGGCAGAGCCGATTCGAAGCGAGCCTTTCTGAAAAGCGCCGAACACAGGTTGTTGAGGAGTTCTGGCCAGTCAGGGCGGATCGCCAGAGCCTGGGTGTACGCGGTGATGGCATCCTCAACAGAACCTTGCTCCTGGAGGGCATTCCCTAAATTATAGAGCGCTAGGCATGATTTAGGGTTTACGCGGATCGCCGCCCCGTGAAACTCGAAGGATTCGGTCAACTGCCCCAATTCTCGCAAAACCGACCCCGCCATCGTCAGACTCGTTTCTGAAAAGGGGCACAGCTCGATCGCGCGGCGAAATGCCCGCAGCGCCTCGGGCAGGCGCTTTAGCGAATATAAGTTAACCCCAAAATTGTGCCACAGGGTGACTGATTCTGAATGAAGAGCCACGGCGCGCTCTAAAACGGAAGCGGCCGCCGCATTTTCCAGTCCGTCTGCCAGCGTTTGGCTCAAAGACACACAGTCATCCTCCGTCCCGAGAGGCTCCTCGGCCAGCTCTCGTGCCAAGGGCAGGCAATCTGGAGGAGTCTTCAGGCTTCTAAGGTCTTTTAACAGCCGGAAACCAAAGTCTCTGCGTTTCGGATACCGCTGCCTTGCAGCGCGCAGAAGGTTGATTCGCAGTTCCAGATAAACATCGCCTGAAATCCGGTCTAGCTCCGCGATGATTTCTTCCGCGGAAGGAATTTCGGACGAAGGGGAGGCTAGTTCATCAACCAGCGCCCCAGCGTTAAGACTTAGTGCCATTGTTTTTTGAACTTTAGATGGGGAGGAAGGTGAATCTGGCATGGAATGAGCGAGAACATTAAGCGCATAGGCTCAACGAGTGAAGGCGTACTTTATGTTCTAATCAGGCTCCTGTTCATTGCACCGCAGCTTTCTGACTCCTCGAGGAGTTCACTCGGAGTTTCAAGCGGGAATGGGCCAGTCCATGCGCTTTTTCAACACGGGCTGCTGATCGTTTCTGTGCGTGCCCCCCCTGAGGAGGGGGAGGTTTCATGCAGGGATAAAAATTTTCAAAAAAGAATTAAAGAAGGCAGCTTCGGTTTCCGATCTATGAAAGATACAAATTGCGTATTTGTATTTATTTCAGACTGCCCTGCATTCACTTAGTGCAAAAACGCCCAACACCCCACACCTATGGCCGTCGTCATTAATTCCAACCCAGCCGCCTCGTTTGCTTCAGCCAACCTCCTGAAGTCAAACAGTCTACTTCAAAAAAGCCTGTCTAGGCTCTCAAGTGGTTCGCGGATTTCCGAACCGGCCGATGATGCTGGGGGAACAGCTGTTTCCATGAAGCTTGTTGCAGAAATCAAACGCACCGATGCGGCCGCGATCAATATTTCAAACGCGCTTTCCTTTTTGCAGACACAGGCGGGATCGATGAAGAGCGCCTTTGCAGTTTTGGACCGCTTGTCTGAACTGGCTATTCTGGGTGGTGATGTCAGCAAGGCGCCGGCGGACATCGCCAATTATAATGAGGAATTCGCTAATTTAGTCACGGAACTCGGAAAACTGTCTTCTGATTCCTTTAATTCCCAACCTCTTTTTGCAAACGGCACGGGAACTTTAACTGTGTATTTGTCTCAAAACGGGTCGCAAAGCATGACGATTGACCAGGCTTCTTTACTCGGGGCTTATTCCGCAGTCAGCAGCATCGGCGCTGTTTCAGGATCCAACATCGGCATCCTTACAAATGCGGTTCAAAGCCTTGCCACGATGATGGCGGCCAACGGGGCCCAGGCAAGCCGACTCCAGTTTGCATTGGAATCACTGCATTCCAATAAGGTCAATCTGGAAGCTGCCAATGGCCGGATCTTTGATGTCGATGTGGCGGCTGAAACCACCAAGTTGGCTCGTGCGAATATTTTGCTTCAGTCGGGCGCCTCAATGCTTTCGCAAGCAAACGCCGCGTCACAGATCGCAATGAAGCTGCTCCAGTAGTCTCAGACATCCTGACCTCTGTGAAGAGATCACTCAAAGACCGGGCCTCTTCTTGATCTCAACTTTCTGTTTTCTCCACTGGGTTACACAGCAGAATGATCTGGGTGAGATCGGGGACGATCCTCACAGTTCCCGAGACTTCAGGATGTCTTAGTCTGGGGGGAGAGGGGTGAGTTAAGCTGACAGGGAGAGCATTCGTAAGACTGTGGTGGCGGGGTTGTTGGCGGCGTCACGGGGGAACTGTCGAAGGGTTGGTCTGGCGCCTCTCCAGAACCCCGGCGCGCTGAGTTTACGCCGGCCTGGCGGGGAGTTTGCCTCCAGCATCGCTCTCTGCTTTTCCCTACTTCAAGTCGGGGAACTTTTTTTGAGTCTTTGCTACAGTTTACTGGACGAAGCAGGCGACTCTGAGATAAATAAGGAATCTCAATGAAAAGCAGGGTTTGCCGAACACTTTGCAGACACCATCGATTCAAGGTGTCTGTAGGGCGGATGGTAAATTTGCTTTTTTTGAAAAAAAACCTAAAGATCGGCGGAAGTCTGCCGATCACTTATTCGTCAGCGTCCTTATCCAGGATGGGTCCGGAACGTCTGATGTGTTCAGTTAGAAAACCAAAACCAAAAACAAGGAAGTATTATGGCAGTCGTAATCAACACCAACCAGTCGGCCTCGTTCGCTTCACTCAACCTCAGCAGGTCAAGCGATCTCCTCCAAAAGAGCCTGTCCCGTCTTTCGAGCGGTTCCAGAATTGCAAACCCTGCTGACGATGCAGGTGGTCTTGCTGTTTCCATGAAACTTCAGGCCGCGATCAAACGTACGGATGACACATCGATCAACGTCTCCAACGCTCTTTCTTTCCTCCAGACTCAAGCTGGTTCTTTGAAGAGCGCATCTGCGGTTCTCGATCGTATCTCCGAACTCGCAACCTTGGCCGGCGATGTGACCAAGGCTCCTACGGATATTGCTAACTACAATACGGAGTTCACCAACCTGAAGGCAGAACTCAGCAAGTTGACCGCCGATCAGTTCAACGGGATTTCGTTGTTCTGTTCTACAACCACCGCTTTGACTGTTTTCCTTTCTCAAGATGGAACGCAGAGCATGGGGATCGACCAAGCAAGCCTGTTAAACTCCTTTGCTCTTG
>CALQFT020000255.1 GCA_943329925.2 Opitutus sp. GAS368 | reverse complement strand
GCTGGCCGCGGCGGTTGTCGTCGTGATTCGTCAGCTCACGCGCACGGAAACCAGCGCCACCATCTTTTCTTCGCAGTGCATTTACGCACTGCTGCTTTCTCTGCCGTTGGCTGCTGCCAATTTCACGTCGCTGAACACGATGGACGTGGTGCTGCTCACGGCTGCGGCGTTGTGTGCCAGCGTCGGTCAGTTGGCGATGACGGAGGGCTTCCGCTTTCTTTCTGTCGCCGCGGGGGGAGCCTTCCAGATGATAGTTCCCGTCGTCATCTCACTCTCCAGCATCACCTTGTTTGCCGAACCCTTCACGCTAGCGCAGGCGGTGGGCGGGGTGCTTGTGCTCTGGGGCAGTTATCACACGGTTGTGGGCGGCTTCAGCAAGGAAATCGCAAAGGCCTGATTCAATAACATCCCGCACCCAAGCTGAAAAAGCGTCATGACGGAAGAGTAGAGAGTCTGCCGTGTAACACTTTACCTTGCCGTAGGGTGGATGAAGTTGCGAAATTGCGTCCGAGATTGGCGTTGGCGCTGATACCGCTTTTAAGATCGAGGGATCGCGCGCAAGTAGACACCTTCATGTCGTCTATCCCTCCTAATCCTTACTCCGTCACCGTAACCAGCAGAACATGACGATTCCCGAAATCCTAAAAGAACTAGAGCTTTACACAGGAAAGTTCCCAATGAAGGCGATGCGGACTGGCATCGAGCAGCGCGAGGCCCTCACCCCGGAGCTACTGCGGGTACTGGAGTCTGTCGCCGCCGATCCCGCCAACTGGGCCGAGCGGACGGATAACATGCTGCCCGTGTTCGCCATATTCTTACTGGCTCAGTTCCGTGAAAAATCTGCCTCCCCATTACTGGTCAAAATTCTCAGTACGCCGGGGGAGGTTCCGTTCGATTTGTTCGGCGATACGATAACTGAAGGTCTGAGCCAGATTTTGGCCTCAGTTTACGACGGCGATGCCGCACCCTTGCATGGGTTGGTGGAGAGCGATGGGGTTAATGACTATGTGCGCAGCGCAGCGCTTGATACATTCCTGGTGCTGGAGCGCACGGGCCAGATGCCACGGGAGAAGGTGCTTGAGTACTTAAGCAGCCTTTTCCATGGAAAACTCCAACGCACTCCATGCTATATTTGGAACAGCTTGGTTTGCACGGTCGCTGATCTGCCCGCGCCGGAGTTACTAAAGGAGGTGCGGCAGGCCTTCGCCGAGGGGTTGGTGGACACCACGTTTGCTAGCCTTGAGGGAATCGAGCGGGATGCTACCGCAACCAAACCGTGGCGGCGCGAGCGGCTGCATTTGATTACAGATACCATCGCCGAAATGGAGTGGTGGGCTTCGTTTAAGCCTGAGGATTCCAGCCCAAAAATGTTGCCCAAGGGCGATGCTCGTGTGCCGCTTACGGTTCCGCATTTGGACTCCGACTACGTTGCCTCTCAGTCCCATCTCAGAGAGCCGAAGATTGGCAGGAACGACCCCTGCCCGTGCGGCAGCGCCAAAAAGTACAAGAAGTGCTGTGGAAAGTGATGCCCCCGCGATTCTGGCACTTCAGAGCGTGGCGCTTCTATGTTGACAAACATGAATACGGAAGCCATTAAAAGACAGACGTTTCCACCCCAAAAAAATGACCGGCAAATCCACCAGTTCGCGCGTTTTTGCCTCCGGCTCCATCTTAAGGAGTGTGCTGCTGATCTGGACTTTGCCCGTTATCGGCGCGGAAGCAGACGAGGGAATCAATTTCTTTGAAAAAGAAATCCGTCCGCTTCTTTCTGAGCATTGCTACGAATGTCACTCCGCCAACAGCAAAAAGCTCAAAGGTGGTCTCCTCCTTGATTCCCGCGAGGGGATTTTGAGCGGGGGCGACTCAGGACCAGCGGCGGTGGTTGGCGAGCCTGAATCAAGCCGGTTGGTGGCGGCGGTGAGCGGGCACGACAAGGATTTGGAAATGCCCCCTAAAAAGCCGCTTCGTCCGGCGCAGATTGAGGTTCTCACCGAATGGGTGCGTCGCGGCCTGCCTGCGCCACGCCAAGGTGTGGCCGCCTCTAAGCCAGGGTTCGGGATGAGTCTGGAAGAAGGCCGCAAGTTCTGGTCCTACCAACCGGTGTCGACCCCAGCCCTTCCCAACGTGAAACATCCGGAGTGGGTAGAAGCGCCGCTCGACAGTTTTGTGGTTGCTGGGATCGAAGCCGCCGGCTTGAACCAGGCTCCCAAAGCCGACAAACGCACCCTTCTGCGACGGGCCACCTTTGATCTCACCGGCCTGCCCCCGAGTCCCGCAGAAACCGACTCGTTTTTAGCAGACTCCGCGCCGGACGCCTTCGCTCGGGTGGTGGATCGTCTCTTGGCATCGTCAAGTTATGGCGAGCGTTGGGGGAGGCAATGGCTGGATGTGGTGCGTTATGCGGACACCTGTGGTAACGCGTCGGACTATCCCATCCCCCAGGCCGCCCTTTACCGGGATTGGGTGATCAAGGCGGCAAACAAAGACATGCCCTACGACGAGTTTCTGCGGGAACAAATTGCCGGCGACCTGCTTCCCAGCGACTCAGATGAGACCCGAACCAATCAGATTGTGGCCACCGGATACATCGCGATGGCGCGCCGATTTGGAGGCGTAGGCGGTGAACCTCACCTCACCATAGACGACACCATCGACAATTTGTCCCGGGCTATTTTGGGCTCAAGCATTGCCTGCGCGCGTTGCCATAATCACAAGTTCGACCCCTTCACCATGGAGGATTATTACGGGCTGTACGGTTTCTTTAGCAGCACGCGCTATCCAAACCCTGGCGGGGAGGGTGGCCCGCGTCAGACTCTGTTTGTTCCCCTAATAGCAGCGGCTGAAGTGTCCAAAATCAGCGCGCCGTTTGAGGCAGAATTGGCGGCGGCGCAAGCCGTGAGCAAGGCCCTCGAAGCCGCTCAGGAGCCCATCAAAGCGGCCCCGGATTCGCCAGAAAAAACAGAGGCCACCGCGAGGCTCAAAGCCAAGTTTGAGGAGGCCAAAAAAGCCTTAGCCGAAGTGCTCGCACGCGCACCTATTTGGCCAGATGCCTATGCCGTGGTGGATGGAAAATCCTCGGGCAACGCCAAAATCCAGATCCGCGGCGAACCTAAAAATCTCGGGGCCGAGGTGCGACGGAAGTTTCCAGCGATATTAGGGGGGATGCAGTTGCCGGAGGGAACCAAGGGCAGCGGGCGGATGGAACTGGCGAAGTGGCTGAGTTCTCCCACCAATCCCCTGACGGCGCGAGTTTTGGTAAACCGAGTGTGGCAACAGCATTTTGGCGCTGGGATTGTGGCCACGCCAAACGACTTTGGTCGGCAGGGGCAGGCGCCCTCCCACCCGGAGTTGCTCGACTACCTCGCGAGCAGGTTTATCGCTGATGGGTGGTCTCTCAAGGCGCTGCATCGCTCCATTCTGCTTTCGCGCACTTGGCAACTCTCCTCTGCGGCCACGGTAGAAGCCCTTGAAAAAGATCCCTCCAACAAACTACTTTCCCACGCCCCCCGCAGGCGGCTGGATGCGGAGTCGCTCAGAGACGCGCTTCTTTTTGTGTCGGGACAACTCCAATTGACGCCGGCTGGGGCGCACCCATTCCCAGCGCGGCACACTTGGAAATGGACGCAGCACACTCCTTTTTCAGAAACCTACGAGAGCTATTTCCGGAGCGTTTATCTCATGCAATCCCGGCTGCGAAAAAACCCTTATCTGAACCTTTTTGACGGGGCGGACCCCAGTTCGAGCACCGGAGTCCGGCGGCCCACGACCACCCCGCTCCAATCGCTCTTCAGCATGAACTCCCCCTTGATGCACCAATGTAGCGAGGCGTTTGTACTGCACCGGCTCGGGGGCGCCGCTGACGAGAAGGCCAAACTCCGCGCCGCGTATGTAAATACTTTGGGCCGCTCTCCTACCCCAACCGAAGAGCGGGACGCCCTTGAGTTTTTAGAAGTTTACCAAAAAGCGCTTCTCCCTGCGGATTCCGCCGAAGCTCAAGGTAAAGCTTGGTCTGCACTTGCCCGCTCCCTTCTGGCCACCAACGAGTTTCTTTACATCGACTAAACATGCCCTCATTGACTCACCCCTTGACTCGTCGCACCGTGCTCGGTTCGCTCGTGGGCGGCTCCGCATTATTTGGCGGGCTTGTTTCCAATCTCCTTCAGGCTGTGGAACCAGGGTCGGCCGCGGAGGATCCACTTGCGCCCAAGCAGCCCCATTTTGCTCCTCGTGCGATGCGGGTCATCTTCCTGAACATGAGCGGAGGGGTCTCGCACACCGACTCCTTCGACTACAAACCCAAGCTCATCGCAGACCATGG
>CALQFT020000254.1 GCA_943329925.2 Opitutus sp. GAS368 | reverse complement strand
TTTGTCACCTTATGCACGATCCCCGCTTCGACAAGCTGGCCAGCCTTCTGGTTTCTTTTTCCACCGCGCTCAAAAAAGGCGAACGCGCCCTCATTGACGCCTTCGATATTCCACCTGAAATGACCATCGCCTTGGTGCGCGCCGTCCGCAACGCCGGGGCGCTGCCCTTCGTGCAACTGCACCAAGGCGCGGTCAGCCGCGAATTGGCGATGCACGCCGCGGAGGCCGCCCTCGACATTTCCTCGGGAGTCGAGTTGGCGCGCATGAAAAAGATGGACGCCTACATTGCGGTTCGCGGCGGGGCGAACATTACTGAAATGAGCGATGTGCCGCCGGAGCAGATGAAGCTGGTGGCGCGCAAGATGAAGCCCGTGCTGGATTGGCGCGTGAAAAAGACGCGGTGGTGCGTGTTGCGCTGGCCGTCGCCCTCAATGGCGCAGCTTGCGGGGATGAGCACCGAGGCGTTTGAGAAGTTTTACTTCGACGTTTGCACGCTGAATTACGCTAAAATGGCACCGGGAATGAAGGCGCTCAAAACGCTGATGGAGAAGACCGACAAGGTGCATCTGCGCGGACCCGGGGTGGATTTGACGTTCTCCATTAAGGGCATCGCGGCGATCCCTTGTGGCGGCGGGCATAACATTCCGGATGGAGAAGTGTTCACCGCCCCGGTGAAAAACAGCGTGGAAGGCTACATCGCCTACAATGCGCCGACGATTTATCAGGGGACGGCCTTCGACAACGTGCGACTGGTTTTCAAGGCGGGACGCATCGTGGAGGCCACGGCGAATAACACGTTGAAGTTAAACGAGATCCTGGACAGCGATCCGGGCGCGCGTTACATCGGGGAATTCGCCATAGCGTTTAATCCGCACATCCTCAAGCCGATGCGGGACATTCTGTTTGATGAAAAAATCAGCGGCTCCTTCCACTTCACGCCCGGCCAGTGCTACGAACAAACTGAGAACGGCAACCGTTCCCAAGTTCATTGGGACATGGTGAGCATTCAGCGCCCGGACTGGGGCGGGGGCACCATCCACTTCGATGGAAAGTTAATCCGGGAAGATGGCCGCTTCGTGCCCAAGAGCCTGCACGGCCTCAACCCCGAGAACCTTGTGTAATTAGTAGGTCGCCCTGCCGCCGGAGAGATCGAAACAAAAGCCTGTGCTGAAGGTGTTTTCCGGCGAGACGATGAACTCTCCCATGACCGCGAATTCCGCGGTTGTTCCGCAGCGTTTCATGGGGATTTTGTCCGTCATGTAGGTGATCTGCGCCTCGGGCATGTTGTCGTGAATCGCAGTCCGGATCACCGCCGGGGCCAGGGCGTTGATGCTGATACCCGTTCCGGCGTACTCCTTGCCTTGGACCTTGGTCATGCCAATGACGGCCGCTTTGGAGGCGGAATACGCGAGCATTCCTGCGTTGCCCTCCTTGCCCGCGATGGAGGCGATGTGCAACACACGGCCGTATTTGCGCTCCAGCATGTGGGGTGCCACGGCCTGAAACGTTACAAGGCTCGCTCGAACGTTGAGGGTGAAGACGCGGTCGAAGTCGGCCAAATCCACCTCATGGCTCTTGATGTTCGTTTGCCCGGTAATCCCCGCGCAGTTTACCAGAATATCAACCCTGCCCGTTTGGGCGACGATCTGCGCCACGGCAGCGCGCACGGCCTCGGGGTTGGAGACATCAGTCTGAATGGCAAGCGTCCCAGCACCCAGCAAGGCGGGCAGGCCCTGGAGCTTGGCCGGGTTGATGTCTAGGACGGCCACCGTCACGCCGCGCGAGGCGAGGCGTTGCGCCAACGCAAAGCCCAGACCATCGGCGCCTCCAGTGATGAGAGCCGTCTGGCCTTTCCATGCGGGAATTTCGGGGAGTGAGGAAGTTTGCATATAAAAAGAAGTCGAATTTGGAACGCCAGCATTTGCATCCCCTGGAGGGTGGTATGCAATATCCCTTTGCAATTCTGTAAGGTTTCCTCGCGAGCCGAGCATGCTTGTATCTTTTTTCGGTAAAAGCTGCGCCGCCCGTACAACACTAAAAAATGCCCAATAGCGCAGAGAACTCGGCCGCTTCGGAACAGTTCATCACGTTACTCAACGCGACGCATGGACGGTTGCTTGGATTTTTGCGAACGCTGCTTGGAAACAACGCCGACGCGGAGGACGTTTTACAGCGCACTAGCCTCGCAATTTGGAGGAAGTTTTCGGAGTTCGATCAAGGCAGAGATTTTTTTGCATGGGCGAGCAGCTTCGCCTTTTATGAGGCCAAGAATTTTCAGCGCATCACGGCGCGCTCCAGATTGCACTTCGACGAGGTTCTCATGGAGCGCCTCGCGGAAGAGCGGGTGGCGGATCTGGATAACCAAGATGCCCGGTTTGCCGCGATGGACCAGTGCATTGAGGAGCTCGACGTGCCCGGACGGGAGCTGGTGCGCGAGTTTTACATAAACAACACCGATGTCGCATCGCTAGCTGAGAGGCTAGGGCGCGCTCCACAAACACTTTACAACCGACTCAATACGCTTCGCCGCCTGCTGGGGGAGTGCGTCAAACGCAGACTTGGGCATGATTCACTCACATGAATAAAGAACCTGACTCAAAAGAGATGCATCGGCTCTTTTTAGCCAAAGCCGATGGCACAATCACCGACGAGGAACATGCGCGCCTGAGCCTAATGCTGCACGGTTCTGTAAGCGTCCGCAGTGCGTGGTTTGCCTTTCAGGACGCCGAGGCGGCCTTGTTGGCGTGGGCGCAAAGAGAGACTTTGGCGAATCACGCGGCGCCTGTTTCCGTTTCCTCAAGTGGCGCCCCGCCCGCGCTCACCCGTGGCGGCGTATTGAAGTTCTTTGGCGCGCTTGCAGCAGGAATTGCAATAGGCCTTGTCGCTTGGGGTGTATGGGCCGGATTGCCGGTACGGTTTTTCCACGGCGAGTCGAGCGCCGGTGCAAATGTCGAGTCCACGACTCCGAGCGTGGCGGTGCTTTCCCGGGGGGTGAATATGAAATGGAATCAGACGACCGGCGCGCCCGCGGTGAATGCGCCGCTCTCGCCGGGCCTGCTGCATTTGGAAAGTGGCGTGGCAGAAATCGAGTTTTTCCAAGGCGCACGTCTTTGCATCGAAGGTCCGGCGGAGATTGAATTGATTTCTGCCGGCGAGGCCTTTTGCCGCTCCGGCCGCTTCCGAGCGCATGTGCCACCTCAGGCGCGCGGCTTCCGTCTGAGAACTCCAAAGGGCGACATTGTAGATTTGGGCACGGACTTCGGGCTGGATTTAAACCAGAGCTCCCCAGAAGTGCACGTCTTCAAAGGAGAGGTGGAATTGCATCAGCCAAAAGTTCAAATGCAGACACTCATCGGTGGCGTCGCCGCGGCATTGAACCAACCGGGTGCCGCCCGGACGCTGGCCGCAAATGCCGCTAACTTCGCCTTCAGTGATTTGGATGCGGGCGTGAATGCCTCTCAGCGCCTCTCCTTTGAGAAGTGGCAAGCTACATCGGCGGAAGGAAATCAATCCGCGGACCTGCGTCTGCGGCTCGACTTTCAGGACGGTCCTGGTGCTCGCTCTTTGCGTAACACGGCCCTTCACGGTCAGGACATTGCTGCGGCGAGTATTGTGGGCTGCAGCTGGACGGAGGGCCGTTGGCCGGGCAAACACGCGTTGCAGTTTAAGAGTCTAAGCGATCGGGTTCGGCTGCGGGTGCCCGGAGAATATCGGCAGTTTACGGTGGCCTGCTGGGTGCAACTACACGGGCTTAATATCCGACAGGGTTCCATCTGCATGAGTGAAGGGGTTGACCAAGGCTACGTCCACTGGCAGGTGTTGCACGATGGGTCGCTATGTCTCGGCATCGGCCATGGAGTAAAGCCCAACCAGCCCGTTTGGGAGGATTTCATCAGTCCGGTGGTGTTCACTCCAGAGCGTTTTGGACAATGGGTTCATCTCGCCATTGTGTACGACTCTGCAGCCTGCGAAGTGCGGCATTACGTCGATGGAAAACGAATTTCGCGCCACACCATCAAGCTGCCCGTAGTGCTCACGCCGGGCCTCCTTGAACTGGGTAATTGGAACTCCCCTCCAAAGACGGAATACCGCCAGCAACCGGTACGTAATTTTATCGGCTGCATGGATGAGTTTAGCATTTTCTCCCGCGCCATGACGGACGTCGAAGTGCGTGCGCTAGCCCAGTAAACCGACGGCCGTTCTTTCGACAAAATTCTCACCCCGTAGCGCTTACTTTCGAGATATTGCATTGCTGCATTGCTTCCACCGGAAATTTGCCTCCTAAATTTGACGTCACTCCAACTGCCTTCTCTACGCCCCCGGCAGAATTCCCAGAACCCC
>CALQFT020000253.1 GCA_943329925.2 Opitutus sp. GAS368 | reverse complement strand
GGAACCCGTTTTATTGCAGGGGGACAGGATTTCAGCGAAACCGCCGGTTGGTACGGAGTCATTTACACCTCGCCTGATGGCCTCATTTGGACACGCCGCTACAGCGCTACCACGGACAAGACGGTGATTAACTCCGTTTGCGCCGGAAATGAAGTCATCATGGCGGCAGGCGACTCTGGTACGATGCTGCGTTCAGCCGATGGAGGCACAAGCTGGAGCCCTGTCACAGAAATCCCCTTAGTGAGCTCCGGAACGATGTCCTGCCGTGGGTTGGCCTTCGGGGGTGGTTTTTTTGTACTCACCGCTCGGGCAGAGTCGCTGATCACGGGCTACGGAGTGGTCTGCACCTCACCCACAGGAGAGACGGGTACTTGGACGAACCAAACCAGCGGTGCTGGTTTCTCTTCGACTTACGAAGACTTCCAGAAAATTGCTTATCTCAATGGAAAGTTCATCGCCAGCGGTTGGCTCTCCGGACTCAAAACGGGCACATTCGCCAACGGGACGCTCACATTTTCCACGTCGCGCACCGACACCGATCTTGCAACCGTGCTGGGCTACGCCTCGGGACTCTACTTCGCCTCGGGAAACACGGTGAAGCAAACAACAGTCAGCAATAACACCACGACCGCTTACACGCCGGTCAACCTGTACTCGATCGATGGGGCGACATGGAAAACGGCCACGCCGCTTACCGGCATGAATTACCAAAAAGACGGCGTCTTTTTTAATAATCGCCTCATCAGCGTAGGCTCCCTCGGCGCGATTTACCAAAGCGATTCCCTAGCGACAAGCAACAACGCCCCGGTCATCAGCTCGCTTGTGGCGCAAACCATGCGCAGTGCCAGAGTTCCCATCACGCTTGCCGTCACCGCCACAGACGCCGACGGCGACTCGTTGAGCTACCGCTGGGACGCAGGCGACGGAGTCCACAGCGGCACTTCGAGCGTATTCACCAATACGTACGCAGCTGGCGGGACTTACACTGTCTCAGTAACGGTCAACGACGGGAAAGGGGCCTCGGTCTCCATCGGCACTTCGCTGGTGGTAAGTGACCCGGCGCAGACCTTCACGCTAGTTTCCGGTGGAAGCGCAACGGCAAGTGGTACGATCGCACTCAACGGCATTGCCTCCAGCGGATCGCTGGCGGTTGCAGTGGGGGACAAAGGTAAAGTCGTGACCTCAGCAGATGGCAAGACGTGGACGGATCATACCCTGTCCTCGCCGACGAACATGTATCTCCAGGGAGTTACTTGGGATGGAACGCGATTCATCGCGGTTGGGTTGGATTACACGACCGGCTGGGTGGGAGTCATTCACACATCCCCAGACGGCATCGCTTGGAGTAAAAAATACACATCGAGCACATCCACCTCCTCGATTAACGCATTCCGATCCGTCGCGAGCTCGGGAGGAACCCTCCTCGTGGGCGGTGACTTGGGCCGACTGCTACGCTCCATCGATGGGGGCAGCGTATGGACCTCTGTTTCATCCGGGGCAGTATCCCTTTCAAGCGCACATTCGGTCACTGGCATTGCTTACGGGAGCAGCACATTTGTCGCAACATCGCACACCTACAATCTCTCCAGCGCTAGTGGCGACGGGCAGATTTACACTTCCACCGACGGCTCCACCTGGACCACCAAGACCTCGGGTTCGGGACTCACAAGCTCAACAGACCTCAACAGCATCGCCTACCTTAACAACCGATTTATTGGAAGCGGATGGTACTCCAAATTGAGAACTTCCACCGACAATGGGGCCACGTTCACCACTACCCGTTCGGCCACCGAGTTAACTCCGGCACTCGCTTATGGTGGAGGAGTTTACCTTGCGGCAGGCATCGATCAATCCTCCAGCAACGCAAAAACCCACGTTCTTTCCACGGACGGGGCCACTTGGACGCAATCTAGCGCACCAACCGGTGCCGTTAGTGAAAAGGCCGCAACCTTCTTCAACAACACCTTCCTCATCGTGGGCGGAAGCGGCCAAATCTGGCAAAGCGGCTCGCTGCTCACTGGCGGTTCGCTGGAAATCCTGACTCAACCCACGGCCCTCACCATAAACCAAGGCAGCCCAGCCGCCTTCTCAGTTCTGGCAGTCGGAAGCGGCACCCTATCATACCAGTGGAAAAAAGATGGCAACAGCCTCAGTGGCGGCACCAGCTCGAGCTACACCCTCCAAAGCGCTGCCACATTGGACACCGGCTCTTACAGCGTACAAATCACCGATTCCGCCACAACCACAAGTCTCACAAGTACCAGCGTCGCGCTGTTGGTCAACGCAGTGAGTCTCAATAGCGGCTCTCTCGTCTCCATCCACCCCCCCTCCGATGTCGCACTCATAAAAGGCTCCGAAGCGACACTCGCTATCACCCTATTCACCCCGGGAGTTAATGTCTCCCAAACCACCTACACGCTCTACTCCGGCACCACCACCGCGCTCGCCGTGAGCGGCTCCGTGTCAGCAAACGGCGTGGCTTATATTCCGCTTAAATCGTTGACTGTGTCCGGCTCTTACTCTGTTCGCTTCGAGCGCTCCAGTCCATCGGGCAGGATTTACGACTTTTCCAGTCCGTTTAACATAACCTTCGCCACTTGGGATTCCGCGGTGGGCACCTACCAAACCTTGCTTGCCAATGGAACGGCCACGGCAACAGCCCCCAACGACGGGTCCGTCTACCGGGGACTTCTCAGCGTGACGGTCAGCCGTAGCGGCTCGGTTTCTGGCAGACTGCTTTACAACGAGGCGACGCTCCTGCTCGGAGGCACTTCGGGAGAGCGCGTTTATGCGCCTTTGACACGGACATTTGCGGGAAGATTGCTACCCAAAGCGGGGGCTCCCTCCACAATGACGCTCACCCCAAAGCTTGGAACCACCGCCCAAGCCACGCGAGAAAGTTTAAACTTGGAGTTTGATCTGTCTCAAGCCGCGCCGAAGTTGAGTGCAACACTCTCGGACTTCGTTTCCCTCCAAAGCGGCACCAGCGTGAGCGCCGCCAGCAACATCCCAAAAGCAGCCACCAACTTGAGCGCCGGCAGCCTGAGCACCCTAGTGGGCAAGTACCTGCTGGCCGCGAATGTGGGTGAAATAGCCTTTGTGCAGGCACAAGTAGTCACCTCCGGGCGGGTGCTGTGGAACACCAGACTCAAAGGCTATACCGGTACCGGCGCGGGTTATCTCAACACCGCCGACCTGACCTACCCCATCCTTTCCTTGTACGAAGGCCGCCAAATCACCACTTCCAAACTGCACAACTCCACCAGTTTACTTGGTGAGCTCTACTTCAACATCAATAGCGGCTCCCTCTGGGCGGCATCCTTCGACTCAGGCGTCCTCGAAAAACAAGCCACCTATGTGCTCAGAAGCATTGTCCCAGGGAGCCTTAGCCTCGTGCCGGTTTATACGGGCAGCCTGTTTGCCCTCGGCACAAACTCCACAGGCGTCAAGCAGCTATCCTTCACCAACAACGACGCTGCACGCTGGTGCGGGACAAGTTCCGCCATCTTACCGTCCTTCCTCCCAATTGGTGGCACCCTGACTCTGAGCGTTGTTGATCCTCAAACTTCGGGAACCCCGCTGACCTACTCCTGGAATGTGACGATTTCACCCTCCGCTGTGGTCACCGCGGTGCCGCAAACAGCCTCTGACGGCACCACCATCTCTCCGGTATTCAGGCCGCGCCTAGACCGAGCCACCGGCCTGTGGTCGGGCTTCTACATTTCCTCCGGCGCCCGGCGAACATTTGTAGGAGCCTCCATCGACTCGGGCACCAGCGGCTTGCGCGCCGCCCAAGGCTGGATCGAAACCGGTGTGGTACCCACAATGAGCACGGGCACCTGGACGCTTTCCAAATAGCGATACGCCGCCGGAAATCCCCCAGCAAAATGGCTTCTCCATCCGTTTTAATCGACTAGAGAACACACCTACACCACCGCATTAGCCCAAGTTTCTTACCGTCCCCTAAAAGGCCGATAAATGCATTCGCCTAGCCAACATCTCCTTGGGCGCCGAGGGCTGTGACATTGTGGGCCGGTGCGCCACACGACCATTCTCAAACACAGCCCAATCGCCGCCGAACCAGAAGCTGCTACCACAACGGGGCGATCTACTAGGCCGGCGCGCTGCGGGCACGTAACCATGCAGCCGGGCTCAGATCGGCAATCGGCTTCAGTATACAGGAGTGAGTTGGGTGGATGCAGCCAGTTGAAGATGGGGCAACTCCGCATTTAGTATTGGTTTTATAAACGCGCAGAGTTCAAAGTTCGAGCGAGTCTCCCCCGCTGATAAAAATGACAGTCAAAAAGCTACCCATCGCAATTTTAGGCACGGGCAACATCGGCACTGATCTTCTTTTGAAGGTGCTG
>CALQFT020000252.1 GCA_943329925.2 Opitutus sp. GAS368 | reverse complement strand
GCTCCGTTCACAAAACGCAAATGCACCATCCCTGATTTGAGTTCATAGCTGCCCGGCTCGAAGCGCACTTCCCCCGGGAGCCGTGGTTGAGAAAAAACAGCTTCCGCTTCGTCCACCAACATCGCCGTCACATAACCTCCTGCACTGAACCGAGCGAAATTAAAGTGCGGAAGCCAGGCTATCAAAGCAACCAAAGCGGCGGCTGCCGCAATGCCCCATGGGACCCAGCGGGGAAAACGGAAGGTGCTTTCTCCCTCAGGCAAGCGAGGCGCCGTGACGATAACCTCAGGAGTCAGAGCCAAGCGCTTCAGGCCCTCGTCTAAATCGGCCATGGCACGGAGCTGTGATCTGAGCTCCGAGCTTTCGCTCAGTCGCTTTTCCAAGAGAGCGAAATCTTCATCCGAAATGCATCCCCTTAGCCACTCTTCGAGCCTGATCAAATCAGCTTCGTCGCTCATAGGGTGGTTGCTTTCCGTATGCTCTCGTCGCTGCCTAACTGGAATTCCATGCAGTATCGCAGTTCCTCCCTTATCCGCCGTAACAACTGGTACAAGCCGTCCTGGGACCTGCCGAGACGCGCTGCCAGATGTTTGATCGTACACCCCTCGGCGTATGCCTGTAAAACGAGGGCTTTTCGGGATTCTGGGAGCTTCTCCAAACAGGCTTCCAAGTGCGCCAGCCTCGCAGCGCGTGCAGGGATTTCCTGAGCACCTTCCTCTAAGATCAAAGAAATCAGCTCGTCATCGAACTGAAAGCGGTCCCTGGCCCTCGCACGCTTGAACTTCAGGATTTCATAACGCGCTATGACACAGGCCCATTTGGCAAACCCAGCGGAATCGGTAAGCGAATCAAATTTGCGCCACATGACAACGCTCACGGACTGCATTATCTCCGCTACGTCCTCACTTCGCTGTATCACAGCGCGGATGGACGCGCGGATCATCCCCTCGTGTTCAGTGAGGAGGCGAACAAAACGCTCATGACTGTGTTCGTTTTCTAACATGCTTCACTAAGAGACTCCCGACCGGGCAAAAAACTGATGGAATTTCTAACCTCTCCACGAATTATTCCTTTGGCCTGAAGCATGCACTTTCTTGGATGCCCCTAGGTTTATGCCTCAATCGGCGTATCGGCAAACTCTCGCCGCGCTTGGTTGAGGCGCCGAAATACACTCCGTTGCAGCCATAGGGGATTGACCCCACCGAGCGCGCTATCGGTCAAAGCAGAATTCATCGCCGGCTCACCGACATTCACGGCGGACTGATGGACGAAATGGGCGATCAAAACACGGACTGCTCCTTCTGCTGATGCGCTATTACTTCCGCGGAAAATCCCAGAGCCAGTCTCTCTGATAGCCGTCCTTTTGGGGCTTGGTAGGTTCGGATGTATAGGGAACCAGTCAGCGACATGCCACCACTGCAAAGGATGGCCAAAGACGAGGCCGACGGGCACCGGATAGCACAAAGTAAGACTTAAAAACGGATCATGCAGGGACGCAAGGGCAAGCCTCGACATGACGAGCGCGCTTTGAAGGGCGCGCACGGTGTCCGACGCCTGTCCTCGCGCAGAATTGTCGGGGGGGGCGCTAGAATTTCGTCTAAGGGACTAAGGGGATTTCGGTTTTCTATACAGGAACAAACCATCGGATATAGAAACATGATCCTCGAGCGCAAGACCCCAAAAAATGTCCCCGGAGTGAAGGATTCCGGCTTCAGTACGCCCAGCCTGGACCGGGCGCTAGCGATTTTGCAGTGTTTGGGGGGGCATCCGGCCGGATTAACCCTCTCCCAAATCGCTGTCGAGCTGGGGCTTCCTGTGAACTTTGTCTACCGTGTGACGCAGTCCCTCCTTGGGCACCAGTACCTTGTGCGGGACGCACAGAAACGCTTCAGCATGGGCGCCGGGCTGCTCGGGCTCTGCCAGCCGGTTTGTGATGACGTGCCGCTTACCGAGGCGGCCTTGCCGGCCATGCGCTGGCTAAGCGACCAGAGCGGCGAAGCGGCGCATCTAGGGATCCTCAGCGGGTACGAAGGCATTGTTTTGGAGCGTGTCCTTGGAAAGGCCCAGATTAAATTCTACACCGAGCGAGGGACCCGTTTCCCCCTGCACACAAGCGCTCTCGGCAAAGTGATCCTTGCCTTCCTTCCCGAGGAAGAGCGCGATGAGGTGTTGTGCGGAATGAAGTTTGAGCAGTTCCAATCGTGGACCTTTGCGGGCAGGGAGGAGTTTCTTCAATGCCTTGAAAAGGTGCGCACTGATGGGTACGCCCTAGATTTGAGCGAACACCTTGAAGGGCTTCACTGTCTCGGGGGTCCGATTTTTGATTCGACAGGCTCGGCGATTGCGAGCCTCTGGGTTACTGGGACTAGCCAGCGGTTAAACGAGGCCCGTATTAAGGAGCTGGTCCCAGTCGTGCGGCAGGCCTGCTCGATGGCGACAGCGGCGCTGAACGGTAGGGAGGTGACGCAATGAAGGCCATCCACAGTCTCGCAGCGCTGGCCGTGTTCGGCTTGGCGGCGGGCGCGCTTCAGGCGGCTTCGAGTGACGCTGATGCCCACGTCTTCTTCGAGTCCCGGATTCGCCCGGTCCTTTTGAAAAACTGCTTTGAGTGCCACAGCGAGGAGAAGAGCAAGGGAGGGCTGCGTTTAGATTACCGAGGTGGTTTTGAAAGGGGAGGAGACAGTGGAGCGCTGTTCGACAAGGAGCGGCCGGAAAACAGCCTTTTTCTTCAGACGATCCGGCACGAAGTGGCCGATCAAAAAATGCCAAAGGGAGAGCCGAAGCTTTCCGATGAAGTCATTGCGGATCTGACCCGATGGATCCGGATGGGCGCGCCGGGCTTGCCAGAAAAGCCACTGACTGCAGTCGAAGCCTCGCAACAAGAATGGTCGCACAAGCTCGCCGAGCGGCGGACGCACTGGGCCTGGCTACCGGTGCAGTCTCCAAAGGTTCCCGAGGTGCAGCATCCGAGTTGGGCGAGCCATCCCGTGGACCGCTTTCTATTGGCGAAGATGAGCGAGAAGGAGTTGAATCCGGCGGCACCCGCCCCGCGACCGGTGCTGGTGCGACGGCTCAAGATTGCTCTGCTGGGGCTTCCCCCGACCCCGGAGGAGGTGGATGCCTTTGTGAAGGATACGAGGCCGCGCGCCTACGAGCGTCTGGTGGAGCGCTTTTTAAAAGACCCCGCCTTTGGCGAAAACTGGGCAGCATACTGGCTCGATCTGATGCGGTTCGGGGAAACCGGCGGGTATGTTCGAGACTATCCTATTCCTGAGGCATGGCGGTACCGGGACTATGTAATTAGAGCTTTCAACCAGGACGTTCCCTACGACCGGTTTGTCCAGGAGCACATCGCCGGCGATCTGCTTCCACCGCGTATCAATCAGGAGTTGCGGATTAACGAAGCACCTGTTGGCACCGGGTGCATGCGCTTGATGGAAATCTCCTCAACGGCGACCGACATCGCGCTCGAGGAGGCCCAGATGGTCGAGAACCAGATTGACACACTGGGCAAGGCCTTTCAGGGAATGACGATCGCCTGTGCACGCTGCCATGATCACAAGTTTGATGCGATATCGACGCGCGACTACTACGGGATCTTCGGGGTGCTGGCCAGCGCGCGGCAGAGCCAGACGGTGATCGATTCGCAGGAGGTTCGGCAGACCGGTGTCGGCGAACTTAGTCGGCTCAAGGGGGAAATCAAAGTTGCACTGGGGAAGTTGTGGAAGGAGGATTTGGGGCGTCAAAGGGCTTCGCTCAATGCCATTTTGCTGGGCGGTACCGCTGCGAGCCGGGAAGCCAATTCCGCGTGGGCCAAATTATTAAAACGCGATATGGTGGACATGGATGATCCCGCCTATTTGATTTGGAAGGCGCGCCGCGGGCCGGGAGACGGGAACTGGAAGGAGGCGCTGGAAGCGGAGGAGGAGGGGTTGCGGCAAGCCTCTCGCGAACGCATCGCGGCCAACCAAGCAGGGTTCAAGGTGCTCGCCAATTTTTCGAAAGGACCTTCAGGCTGGAGTGTTTCTGGGGTTTTGCCAGAGACCCTTCACCGTCCGGGCAGCGACTTCTCCATCACACCCTCAGGGGAGGAGTTGGTGGAGCGAATCGTCGCTCCAGGCCTGACGTCGGACCGGCTTTCTCGTAAGCACGGGGCAATTGTGCGCTCGCCGGATTTCAATCTTGGAACGCAATTCGTGAGCCTGAAAGTGGCCGGCGGCGACGCAGGCCATGTGAGGCTTATTCAGCATAATTTCCAACAAATGGAAAACATCGCCCATGGTAAAAAGGTGGAGCACTTCGAGTCTCGGGTTCCAAAGTGGGTGACTGTAAATGTTGGGCATCAAGCTAGTTGGCAGGGGCACCGTTCCTACCTTGAAATCCT
>CALQFT020000251.1 GCA_943329925.2 Opitutus sp. GAS368 | reverse complement strand
TAGGCGGCTGGGTTTGGCAAGAAAAGGCGCCTTCAATCCAAAAAACACCCCATTCCTCCCCGATAACTTGTCAGCGTTCGGCCAATGGCAACAGGACAAGCAATCGCTAGGCGCCCTGCTTGGCGCCAATGGCAAGCAAAGTCCGGCCAATTCCCAAATCGCCAACGACATCCAAAACATCGGCGCGGCGCTTCAGTCTGGCAATGTTACGGAGGCGCAAAAAGCTTTGGCGCAGCTCAAAATAGACATGCAGGCTGCCTGCGGGGACCCATCACAGCGCCGCTTTTTTAAGAAAACGTGAACCAAAAAGGCGTGCATGATTTGTGCAGATTCTCAGCGCGGACTGTGGCGAGGGACTTAGCGCGTGGGCTCAAGAACCCGGCCGGTGCCCCCGGGCCGGGTTCCTTGTCAGGAATAAAGAATTCATGACGAGACCAGCAGGCATGGCCCACCCCCCGGCAAGCCAGCCGAGGCAAATACTCAATGGTCACTCTGGAGCCCGCTAGGGAGAAGGGATCAAGCGCAGGAAGTTTGGAGCGAAGACCGCTCTGCCCCTGTGCTTTGAGGTGGCGTAAAAAAATAAAAAGACTGCCGCATGGAGTCGTTATTCACAACCGCTCCCGACTGCTCTCGCCGGCGGTTAAAAATCGCTGCTCGATTTCAAAAACTCAAAGCACTACAAGGCTCAGCGGCAACTCAAACGCCGCTCACTTATTTTTCGAAGCAAGATCAGACCGATGGCACGCGCAGTTCGCGGCACATCACCCACCCGAACCCTATGGAAGTCGTCATTCAACCCACGGCGGAAGCCGCCAGCATGCAGGCCGCGAAAAAAGTTGCGGCGCTCGTGCAAAGCAAACCCACCGCTGTGCTTGGGCTGGCGACGGGGAGCACGCCCTTGGGTTTGTACCGTGAGCTCATTCGGATGCACCAGAATGACGGACTGGATTTCAGCCGGGTGACCACCTTCAACCTTGATGAATACGTCGGGCTTGGCGCGGAACATCCGGCGTCGTACCACCACTTTATGTGGCAGTTTTTCTTCTCGCACATTAACATCCGCCCGAGCCACACCCATCTTCCCGACGGGCTGGCTACCGATATTCCCTCGTTTTGCGGACGCTACGAACAGGCCATTACTGAAGCAGGCGGCTTGGATTTGCAGATTCTGGGCATCGGTGCTGACGGCCACATCGGCTTCAACGAGCCCGCGTCCTCGCTCGCCTCTCGCACGCGGATTAAAACGCTCACCGAGCGAACCCGCTCGGATAATGCCCACTTTTTCGCGCCGGGTGAAATGGTGCCACAGCATGTCATCACGATGGGCGTGGGAACCATCATGGAGGCGCGGGAGGTGCTGCTTCTGGGCTTTAGTTCCCGGAAAGCGGAGGCGCTGGCCGCCGCCATTGAAGGCCCTGTGACGCAGATGGTCCCGGCTTCGGTACTCCAATTTCATCCCAAAGCCACAGTGCTCCTCGATGAGGCTGCTTCAGGGAAACTGCACCGCGCAGATTATTATCGCCATGTCTACGCTAACAAACCCGCCTGGCAGCGGGTATAATTTAGTGGTACGTTGAATTTTCAGCATTGCCGCCCTTAATATCCTCATGAACACCCCTACATCAGTCGTATCACGCCGTGATTTTCTCGCGGCTTCTTCTCTCGCCGCCGGCGCCCTCGCTTTCCCTTCCATTGCCAGCGCGCAACACAAGGCCGATCGCATCAAAATTGGCATCATCGGATGCGGCGGCCGGGGCACCGGCGCCGTTAACAACGCGCTCACCGCCGATCCCGGCGTGCAGCTCGTCGCCATGGCCGATGTCTTTCCAGACCGCCTTGAGACCAGCCTCAAAAACCTTTCCGCCAAGTACCCAGAAGCCTCCGGCCGCATCGACGTCCCAAAAAGCCGCCAGTTCTCCGGTCTGGAAGCCTATAAACAAGTTCTCGCCTCCGACATCGATGTCGTCCTGCTCGCAGCGCCTCCCGGCTTCCGCCCCCTCCACTTCGCCGCCGCCGTCGAAGCCGGAAAACACATTTTCTGTGAAAAACCCATGGGCACCGACCCGGTTCACGCCCGCGGCCTTCTGGATTCCGCCCGCAAGGCGAAGGCAAAATCCCTCTCCGTAGTGGCCGGCTTCTGCTGGCGCTACAGCGACCGCCGCTCGCTTTTTGACAAAATCCACTCTGGCGCGATCGGTCAGGTCCGCGGCATGCATCACACTTACCTCGGCGGCCCGGTCAAGCCGATGCCCGCCCCGGAGACCCGCCCTGACGGCATGAGTGATGTGGAGTGGCAGTTGCGCAACTGGATGAATTTCGTGTATCTTTCCGGTGATGGATTGGTGGAGCAGGCCTGCCATAGCGTCGACAAGATGATGTGGGCCATGAAGGACGTTGCCCCCTTGCGTTGCACCGCGAACGGCGGCCGCCAAAACCCGAATCCCGGAGGCAACATTTTTGACCACATTACCGTTCATTATGAATGGGCAAACGGCGTGCGCGGCGTCATGGCGCAGCGGCAGGTGGCTGGTTGCTTCAACGACAACAGCGATTACATCACGGGCGAAAAAGGGATCGCGACCACCAAGGGCGGCATGAGTATCACAGGTGAAAACGCTTGGAAATATGACGGGCCCCGCGTGGAAATGTACGACGAAGAGCACCGTGAATTGTACAAGTCGGTGCGCAGTGGCGCGGCGCACAATGATGGCGAGTGGATGTGCCAAAGCACGCTGGTGGCGATCATGGGCCGTATGGCGGGTGAAACTGGGCAGGAGGTCACTTATGAGCACATGCTCAAGTCGCAGAACTCCATTTTCCCAGACCATTTGACCATGGATATGAGCCTGCCCGTCGCGCCAATGGCGATGCCCGGAAAGACCAAATTGCTGTAAGGAAACGTAATTAGGGGGAGTTGGTTTATTTGAAGTTGCCATGAACCAACTGGCGGCGCTGGATGATGGCGCTCCCGGTTAACCTCTCAAATCCGCACAACCAAAAATCCCCCTATGAAAACGCTCTCCACACGTCGGAGTTTCCTTCGCCACTTGGGCGCGGCCGGAATGGTCGCCCCCGCCTTTGTGCGCCACCTGATTTCTGCGCCACCTTCGAGCAAGGTGCGCTTGGCGTCTTTTGGCGCCAACGGCATGGCGTGGGCGGACCTGAATTCGCACCTCGCGCATCCCAATATTGAATTGGTCACGGTGGCCGAGGTGGACTTGGATCGTTTGGGCAAGCTGACGCAGCGTTTTCCCGACAACAATGTGCGCATTTATCAGGATTGGCGGCAATTGCTCGATAATGAGGCTAAGAACATCGACGCGGTCAGCATCGGTACGCCCGACCACATGCATGCGCCCATCGGGCTCTCCGCCATGTCGTTAGGGCTTCACGCCTACATACAGAAGCCGTTGGCGCACGACATCTTCGAGGCGCGCAAAATGACGGAACTTGCCAGGGCCAAAAAGCTGCACACCCAGATGGGTATCCAGATTCACTCCTCGGGCCAGTATCGCACCGCTGTCGAATTGATCCGTTCCGGAGCTATTGGCAAAGTCCGGGAAGTACACACCTGGAGCAACAAAAAGTGGGGCGATTCGGCCAGCGCACCCCAGCAGGTGGATCCCGTGCCGCCGGGGTTGGATTGGAATAACTGGCTGGGCGTGGTGGAGGATCGGCCCTTTGTGAAAGGCGCTTATCACCCCGGCACCTGGCGCAAACGGATCGACTTCGGCACCGGCACCTTCGGCGACATGGGCTGTCATATTTACGATCCCGTCGTAAACGCCCTGCAGCTAGGCTCGCCGCTGAGCGTGCGCAGCGAAGGCGCAGCCCCCAACGAGTGGAGTTGGGCAACCGACGCGGTTATTCACTACGTTTTCCCCAGCACGCCCTACACAGAGGGGCCGAAGGTTTCGGTAACCTGGTACGACGGAGATGCCAAACCCTCAGCCGACGTGCAGGCTTTGCTGGAGGGAATGCCCCTTCCCGGACAAGGCTCCATTTTTATGGGCACCAAAGGGAACATGCTGTTGGCTCACATCGACTGGCCAAAATTCTTCCCCACTGCGGACTTCAAAGATTTCCAGTACACGCGCATCGACGGCGGCGCGAGTCATTACGCCCAGTTTGCAGATGCCATTTTGGGCGGGGCTCCTCCTTCGGCCTCTTTTGATTATTCGGGCCCCTTGACCGAAACGGTGCTCTTAGGCGGAGTGGCCACCTTTTTTCCAAAGACAACTTTGGAATGGGATGGAGCGGCGATGCAGTTCAAGAACATGCCCGAGGCAAACGCGAAAGTCCGTCGCCGTTACCGCAAGGGGTGGGAAGTCGCCGCGCTGGGCTAGTAGGCAGTGAGGTCTAATTTGCCGGTGGATTTCTCCTTTTTACGCAGTTGCTGGTTCCGATGCCGGAGGCAT
>CALQFT020000250.1 GCA_943329925.2 Opitutus sp. GAS368 | reverse complement strand
GGATAGAAGGCACCTGGCAGCAGTTTCCAAAAGGCAAAACCCTCTATACCAAAGCGCGAGTTCGTCGAGCCAGCGGGCACGTTGGACCAGAACAAATAGGAACTCGGTTCCGCCGGCACGTTGGTTGCCAACCGCGCACTGTGACTGTCGTCTGCATCGGAGCTGACTCCATAAAACTCATAGGACGAACTGAATCGACGATCGTGAAAAAATGTCTTTGTACTCTTGCCAGAGCTTGCCAAGGAAAACGCGTACGCCCCAAATGGCCAAGACGCAAAGTGCGCATGCCGGTCCGTCGCCGCGCCCGTCTGCATCACCGTCTTCCAGCGCGTGCTCAACACTGGAAAAAACGGCCGCAGCGCATTCCCCCCAAAGCTCACACCCTCGGGATCCTCTCCCACGGCAACCACCCTTAACTTGAGCGATCCAGAAGCCAACCGCACCGGTGGAGCATGGGGATTCCACAACTCAGGAAATGCAATAAGCGAAGTAGTTCCCGGGTGAAATCCGTCTCCCACAAAATCGGCGATGCTGTAAGTGATCTCCTTGATGGAGCTGACCTTTGGCGATGCCGGTGACACCGCATTTTCTACCGCCCGCCAATGCAGGCGATACAGGTAAGGCAAATTTTCTACGCCTCGCGCGGTAAAGGTTGGAACAAACAGCGCAGCTCCCGCAGCAGATAAAGTCGCACTGCCGATCTTGATGATTGTAGGGAAACTGTCGGCATCAAACTGATCGATAATATTTGCACCGATCTCGAGAACCTGATTGGTGGGATCCTTGTCGCGCAACTGCGATACGGTAGCGGGGTCATGGGCCCAGCCTTCCATTCCGACATGCTGTTTGAGAGCGGCTTTTCCCAGCGACCCCACAAGTATTCCAGCCTTGAGGAGTTCAAAAAAATCAGGCTCCCTGCCGTCTGCCGCAACCTGCTGCAAACGCCCAATACCCTCTGCGGGAACCACACCCCCGCGCTTGCTGTGGTCGTAGCGCCAAAAAAAACTCCCAAGCTCGTCGGGAGGAGTGCTTGGGGCATCGCTACCGAGATAAGCCAACCCCGCCTCGGCAGTCCATTCCAAGCCGAAATACGCCTTAATCGCTTCGGCAGTTCCAGCCGCATCGTAAAGCAGGTCCGTCTTCGGCAACAATGCGCTTGGCCCCTTGTAAGTCAGCCACGCCAACCGCGACAACGCAAAGCGCTGCCTCACCAACGGCTCGCCAACCACCGCCTGTGTGCCATCCCTCCTCGTAAAAGGAACGGTGACCCGCATCTCCAGCAAGCCCGGATTGATTGCATCCTGCAAACGTCCGCTCCCCGCCTGCCCACGCTGCGCGAATGTGCCCCAAGCGTCGTTCCCACCTCGGTTGTTGCCTAGGGCCATCTCGTAAGGAAGATTGAGCAATCGGCGCACATCTTTCGCATCCAAATCAGCCGCCACTTCGCTGGAATACAGAACATCGGGCTGCCCGTTTGCAGGCGGCACAATTTCAGGCAGCTTCCAACTTTTGGAAACCGCGTCGTATACTCCAGGTCGCACGGAAGGCTGCTCCAAGGCTCTCGAAAAGTGCGTGAGATACTGCAATGAATCCGTCAGAGCTGCGGTTTCCTCCGCAGAACCGCCCAGTGCGCGAACCATTTTAATCATCGCCTGACGACTGTAAAACGCCCGATCCCCTGGGTTAGCGACCCTTAGAAAAGCTCCGTTTTTGTTAGCGTTGAACAGGTAGTTTAAAACTCGATTTCCAAAAGGGGCCACATCCCCTGCCCTCAGTACCCCCTGGTTTCTCCATGCCACCAAACCCACCAACGCTCTAGCCCCTAAGTTGAGCTCCCTTAAATCCGCCAGCCCCAAACTGCCCTTGCGACTAGCCGTCGTGGCCGACACAAACGCGGGATCGTACCCCGCCGCGTTTAGATCCAAGAGCCCACCTTCATCGTAAATTTGGTAAGCAAAGCGAGCAACCACCGCACTCGCGCCAGCACGTTCAGGCGACTCACTCCGCATCGCGCCACTCCACGCCGTCGGAGTTGCACCACTCCGCGTCACAAGGATCCAGTCAGGCGCGCGCCACGACCAAGGAGCATCCACGCCATCCACCCTTGCTGAACCACTAGCGGCTGGAGTCAAGTCATCCACCGCCGCTGTCGTGCTACGAGGGAGCAGCAGGGGCGCATTCCAACGCGCGCCAGCAACCCCTCGAACATTGATGGACGCCACCCCAGTAGAAGCCGCTGCCGCTCTAATCGGAACCATATTACTAGCGCTCTGCGGATACGCTGAAACCCCGGCAAAAAGCGCCGCTTCATCGTAAAACACACAACCCGACCTACTCTGCTTTACAAGATTGGGCGGCAGGCTATTAGGCCGCCACGGAGAAACGCTCCACGAGGTTGCCGGATAATATAACGAGGGCAACATTTGTGGACTGACTGACCCCGCTTTAAGTTCCGCCCGCAAATCCCCCAGAACCACCGCCTCGGCCGTCTCCAAGGCCAGACGCCCCATCAAACGCGATGATTGGGCGGAGGCAATCGCCTCGCCACGGAATGCGGCGAGAACACAAGCGAGGACCAAAGCGCTCAGGAGCGCGACCAACAAAAGCACCAGCACCAACGCTGCGCCGCATTGCCGGCCCAGCCTCACGCTGGGATTTCGACATGAGCCAGAACCCATTTCATTTTTCGCGCCACAAAATAAGCCGTTACACCATTTTTCCGTTATTATTTTCCTCATGGATTCCTTTCTCTTCTGGGATTCAAGAGCTCTCCGTACCGGCTTCGAGCAACACTCAAGACGACTCATCCAACCCCATTGCCGAATCGCTTCTCTCCCCCACTTCCGATCCGGAAAATCCGCGAAATCAGACTTGGCGACGCCCGCCCGCTCACTGCATCTGGGAAATCAATTTCCACTTCGCGGAGCAGCCCGAGTCCGCCAAAGAAACCATTAAACAAAAAGACGCTCCACTCAAAATCACAGTCATCCAACACGGGAGGGAAAGCGTCGCAAGACTCGATACCGAGGACGGAAAACATTTTGAGTTTTGGAACCTCTCAAACGCGGAAATCGATTTTGTAGCAGGTCAGTTGCGCCTGCGCCCCGCTCGCGGCTCAAGCGGCTCAAAAGCAGCTAATAAATCTTTGGATCAACCCCAGCCACTCACCAATGCTCTACCAATCTGGCAAGCAGACTGGCACTCGTTGCGAGAGTTCCGCTGGGTGCGTCCAGAGTTGCTGCGCGGCTCCATCCTCGTCGGGACGGAGCGCATGCAAGTATTCGCCTACGCCTCACCCAGCCTTATGGGGAGCCGGCGTTTAAGCGGTTTATTTCTGGAACGAAACCCGATCGGCGGACTGCCCCTGATTGATGGAATCAACGCTGCAGCCATTCACGAGGGCTCCCTTCTCCCCGCCATGCTGCAACGCGGACAAGAGGTCCGTACCTACAAGTTCTCCCCACTTGCCCCACAGAAGCTCGAGATCCCCGAGCGCATCGCCCTGTTTTTAGAAAACCTCAAAGCATCACACCCCGTCAAACCTCGCCCAATGCCGTAATGCACCATCTAAAATCATCCATCACAGCTTGGTGCAGCTCCCTTTTTTGCATCTTCCTATTGCAAACAAAACTCCACGCCGCACCGCGTCAAACACCTAGTCAAACAACCCCTACAGCGATCCGTACGCCGCCGCCCTCCACGGAGGCACCAGCGCCCCTTACCAACCTAACCGCAGAAGACCTCCTACGCCTCGCCAATCGCAATCTTGCCTCCGGCAATTGGGCCGACGCCGCAAACGCGTTCCTCTGCTTTCTTAAAGATTTTGAAGACCGCCAGGAAACCGCTTTGCTAGTGCGGAAATTCCGCCCTGGACTGGCTCTTTCCCTGATGCGCTTGGGCCGTTTCGCAGAGGCACGAAGCCAACTCGAAAAAGCGCTCACAACCCGACCCCCATATCCAGAGCCAATTCAGGGAGAGCTTCGCTTCCAGAACGGACTCTGTGCCATGCAACTCAATCTTTTCGCAGAGGCACGCAAAGTCTTCGAAGGCGCACTGCCGCCGCTTGTCGAGCAAGCCCAATCAGGCGCGACGCTTCCCCTGCGCGCCCAACAAATCCACCTGCTCATTGCCTCCTGCCTGCTTAAGGAAGCTAGCCCAAAAGAAGCCGCCGCATATCTTTCCAAAGTCCGCCAACTTCTCGATCCCCAAAATCAATCGCGCGCAGCCGCGCTGCAATTCCGCGCTCTAATAGACGGCGAATCCTTTGAGCAAGCCCTTAAACTCTATCAAACCGACGCCACTCGCCTCACCGATTCGCGCTATTTACTAACCACCCAAACCCTGCTGCTAAAGCTCGGAGACGCGCTTTTGGAACGTGGACTGAACCGTCAAGCACTGGCCGCATTGAGGCAGATCAGGCCGTTTGAAAAAATCCTGCAGCTTCAGGACGCCGCCCTTGCCGCTCGACTCACGCAAGCAATATCCCAGGAAACTCG
>CALQFT020000249.1 GCA_943329925.2 Opitutus sp. GAS368 | reverse complement strand
TATCGCCGGGTTCTCGTGTACCGACATCGCGAAAAGCTCTGGTATGCAGGAGTCGATGAAATTGAGGCAAGGGAAGGCAGTCCGCCTTGGTGGCGCTTTTTATTGGAGGATGAACAGGCGCTTCAGGCGCTTCAGGCGCTTCAGGCGCTTCAGGCGCTTCAGGCGCTTCAGGCGCTTCAGGCGCTTCAGGCGAACTGCGGCAAATTGCAGTTCCGTGCGACGGTTCAAAAGGAGGTTTTTTGTGACTCGGTGCGGAGGGCGCAAGAGTACATTCGAGCCGGCGATATTTATCAGGTAAACCTCAGCCACCGCATGGAAGCGGAGTGGAACCAGAGCGATCCGTGGGAATTATACGAGGCCTTGAGGCACTACTCCCCAGCTCCTTACGCTGCATTTGTGCGGCAACCCGGGCGCTGCATTCTGAGCAGTTCGCCAGAACTTTTCCTTAAGTTTTCCGGGCGCAGCGTCCGGACGCGACCCATCAAGGGAACCCGGCCGCGTCGCTCTGAAGTTCATGCCGATGAGAGGAATGCGTTTGAATTGTTAACATCTCCAAAGGAAGTTGCCGAACTGATCATGATCACGGATTTGGAACGCAGCGATCTGGGGCAGTTTTGCGAATGGGGGAGTGTGGAGGTGAGCGAACTCCTCAAACTCGAACGGCATGAGCAAGTCTTCCATCTTGTGTCCACGGTGGAAGGCCGTCTGCGCGAAAACGTGGACGCCGTCAGTGCACTTAGGGCCTGTTTTCCAGGTGGTTCCATCACAGGCGCTCCAAAAAAACGCGCCCAGGAGGTCATCGCGGAACTGGAGGGACGCCCCCGTGGTTTGTACACCGGCGCGCTGGGTTGGTTTGGGGCGAGCGGCGAAAGCGCGTTTAACATCATGATCCGCACCGTGGTCGTGGAAGAGGCCGCTGAGGGGAAACCCGCCATGGCACATTTCCACGTTGGAGCCGGGGTGGTGGCCGACTCTGTGCCGGAGCACGAATGGCAGGAAACATGGGACAAAGCGGCCGGAATATTATTGGCTGCGGAACGAATGCAGCCTAAGCGATTCGATTCTGAGGGATCGTGCGTTGCAAGAACGTCTTTGGTGTGCTAATCTTCGAAACCTGCTTATGAATACCCTCGCGCCCCACCTCCTTGCGCTCCTGCCAAACCTCGCGGGTCCTGATATGTTGATTATATTCATGATAGTCCTCATCATGTTCGGCGCAAAGAAGTTGCCCGAACTCGCAAAAGGCCTCGGCCAAGCTGTTCGCGAATTTAGCAAAGCCAAGGACGATATGCACAGCGAACTCAACCGCACCACTCAAGTGCTTGAGGTAGCCCCTACTTATGCTGATCCCAACGCCCACCCCGCGACCACCGCTCCTCAGCCCCAGGCTGCCCCCGTGGTGAGCCAGCAAGTGGTAGATCATTCCGTAGTGCCTCCGGCCACAGCGCCTTACGCACCTAGCGTGGATCCCTCCACTCACCCTGTTGCGCCTGCCGTGGTGGCCTCCTCCACGACCACCGTTCCCCACGCCCCCTCCGCCTCGTAGTTTTCCCCTCGAATTTCAAAATTCCAGCGCCGGGTGCAGCGCAACGTCTCCGATGTCTGCAACACCGCTACGCAAAGCGTTTTTAAAGACGCCCCTCCGCCTCGGTTTTAAAAAGAAATCCGCCTTTTGTGGCGGGTTTTTTTTGCCCCAACTTCGGCGGGGATTAGCGGTTTTCTGCCTCTTCTCGGGCTTAATTCCTCTCTCCTCTCCCGCCCGAACGGCCCCAAAGTCGCAGGAATTCCTCGTCGCCTCCTACAACCTCGAAAATTATACGCTCCAAAGCGCCGAGCGAGTCCGGCCAAAGTCCGTTCCCGCCCGGGAAGCGATCGCTGATGTGGTGGCCGACGCGCATCCGGACATTTTGGGTGTGTGTGAACTCGGCTCCTTGGAGGCACTTGCCGACTTGCGCCAGCGCCTCGCCCGGCGTGGCCTCACCTTCCTCGACACGGAATTCGTCGACGGACCAGACCCGGATCGCCATGTCGCTTTGCTAAGCCGCTTTCCCATTGTGCGGCGGGATTCGGTGGAAAAGGTGCCCTTCGAGCTTAACGGATTACCGGAATTGGTCCGGCGCGGGATTCTTGACGTGACGGTGCAAGTAACGCCGAGCTATTTTTTGCGGTTGGTAGGGGTGCACTTAAAAAGCAAGTTGCCCGTGCCGGAGGGAGAGGCCTTGGTGCGGCGCATGGAGGCGCAGTTAGTAAGGGAGCATGTGGAAGGTATTTTGGGCGAAAACCCAAGGGTGCAATTGCTTGTGTATGGCGATTTTAACGAAACGCGTGAGGAGGCAGCCATCCACGCACTGCAGGGATCGCGAGGCACGCTCAATGCGCTCAGCGAGCTCTCGGCGCAGGACGCCAATGGGGAACGTTGGACACATTACCGGCAGTTCACCGACGTCTATTCGCGGATCGATTATTTCTTTGCAAATAAGGCGCTTCGATCCGTTTTAGTGCCGGGCGGGGCGCGCATCAGCCAGTCGCCCCAGTGGCGCAAGGCAAGCGATCACCGCCTGATTTCTGTGCTCCTTTCACCCGATAGATGAGGGCATTGCTGGCGATCTACGCCGAGAAATGGCGAGCGTTCGCGTACTGCCAAAAATAAAAAGACGCCGCCGAACAGAACACGGTTGTGCGCGCATTAAACTAGTTTTAAGAGGACTAGCAGAGCCTTCGGAGATGCCTGCAATCACACACTGAGTCCCTGCTGTTTTCAGCTTGCATGGCTTTCATTTAAAACGTTAGTTTTTAGGAACATATATGGATTTATCCCGTCAATACACCCTCGAGTTGATCAGCGCCTTGTGTGCGGTTCCGGTGCTGCTGGCGATCACGTTGGCATTGGGGCGTTGGATGGTGAAGCGAGGCCATGTGCCACTGGGGATTCGCTTCCGAATCGCGGCCATTGCTTTTTGCAGCTATCTGCCGCTGAGTGCGTACCAATGGGTGGCGGGGGCTCAGTTCGCCGCCCACGCCAAAGGGCCCTCCGATGTTCTTGTTGATGGGGCAGCCGCGCCGACCAAGCCTTTCCTTTTCCCTGATGAATTGCTTCAGGGATTATTGGCTCTCTCGATTCTCTTCGGTGCCTTGGTGGCGGTCAAATTGGTGCGCCGCTACTTTTGGGATGGATGGTTCGAGCGTACTCAGGACGCCGAGGCCCCGAAGTTCATTAGCGACATTGGAAGCGCGTGCATTGTGGGGCTGGCGCTGGTGGTCATCGCGACGGGGGTTTACCACAAGGACCTCAGCGGGCTGCGTCTGGGCTCGACGGTGTCCGTTGCCGTGCTCGGGTTTGCCAGTCAGGACTTGCTTGGCAATTTGCTTTCTGGCATTGCGTTGCAGATTGGAAGTCCCTTCCGAAAAGGCGACTGGCTCCAACTCGACGGCCGGCGCCTACAAGTTCAGGAAGTCAACTGGCGCTCCACTCGCATGCGCTCTGCTGACAATGTCCTCGTGGACGTACCCAACAAAACCATCGCCGGCGGGACAATCGTAAACCTCTCGGCCCCAACCAGCGAACGAGCCTCCACCGTCACCGTCGGCTTTGAATACACGGCCTCGCCGGAGGAAGTGAAAGCTTGCCTTGTTCACGCCGCGCGCTCCGCAAAAGGGGTCCTGGAGACACCGGCTCCCCGTGCTGTTCTCAAGGAATTTGCCGATTCGAGCATTCGCTATGAGCTGTCGTTTTGGGTCGAGAAAGAGGAGCATCTTTTAGAAGCCGCGGATTCTGTGCGCACAGCCATTTGGTTAGAGGCGCAGAAGAAGGGGCTCACCATGCCGTTCCCCACCCAAACCGTTCAGATCACCAATCAGGATCGCAGTCTTCTGCTCTAACCTCCCGTTTCATGTACCTCCCGTCCCTCAGAACCTGGCTCCAAGCGAGCCTTCTTTGCTGTACCGTCACTCTGCACGCCGCCCCGTATTTTCCACCGCCGGACAGTCAGGGCGGCTGGCGCACTTTGAAGGATGCCAAAGAGATCCGCGAAAAAGCGGGGATGGATTTGGCCCGCCTGGAAACCGCCTTCGAAGTGTGTGCGCGGGGTACCCAGAACGGTGGACTGCTCGTGGTGCACAAGGGCTATCTTGTGTTTGAAAAATACTTTGGCCGCGCCTCTCGCAATTGTAACCCCGACATGGCCTCCACAGGAAAGGCGTTTACCAGCATCGCCTGCGGCGTGATGTTGCGGGAGTTCCACGACAAAATTCCGGATGGTCTCGACACCAAAGTCTTCACGGAAAAGTTTCTGCCCCAGGCCTTCCCCCTCAATGATCCGAGAAAGGCCGACATCAAATTGGGACATCTTCTTTGCATGAGCGCCGGTTACTGGGGTGAGGGCCAGACGCCTTCCGCCATCACCAACGGCAAAGCCCAGCCTCTCAAACCCGTTCCCGGTCAGAACATTCGTGATCTGGACCGCTCCTCGCTGGACGTTCCGCTTTGGTGCGGCCCCGGCGAAGGTTACTCGTA
>CALQFT020000248.1 GCA_943329925.2 Opitutus sp. GAS368 | reverse complement strand
GGGTGCGGCAAGCGTCTGGAGCTTTGTGGGTATTTTGAGTGCGTCGGGCGCGCAGTTGTTCCTTGGAAATGTGGCGCAGGTGGGCGTGGGGCGCATTTTTTGGGCCTGCGGAGCGGTGGCGTTGACTACCGGATCCTATGTCATTTGGACGCGGCGCAGGGAGCTGTTTCTGCGTTAGAGTGCGGTGCCCTGCACGTTTTTCTTTTCCTTTTGGATTCGGTTCTCACACATTGAAAAAGACCTCCGGCTACATTATTAATTTTCCAATGCGCCTCAGTATGTCTGAATCAAAGGGAGCGCCTCGGTTTAGTGAAGGACAGTTTGACTCATGAATAGGAAGGTTTTGTTTACGGGCTTGAAGCTCGCATTTCTTGTGGTGGCGCTTTGGTGGCTGAGCCAAAAGGTGGATCTGCACGGCGTTTTTAGTATTCTCGCCAAGGCTGATTCGTCTATTTTACTGGCCGCGCTGTTGCTTTCTGCCTGCCCAATCATCATAGCGGGCTGTCGTTGGTTTCTCTTGTTAAGGGCTATAGGGATCCAAACTTCAGTGAGATCCCTCATTTCCGTTGTGTATGTCGGGCAGTTTTTTACGCTCTTTGTGCCTGGTCTTGCTGGGGATGATGTCACGCGTGGTCTCTATATTTCACGGCTTGCACCGAAGCGCATCCGCGAAGCTTTGACGACCGTTGTCATTGATCGTGGCATTGGAATGAGCAGCCTCTTTTTACTCGCCATGGTTGCGATTCCCTCCAATTGGGCCGTCCTTTCCGCACAGAACAACATTCGGTGGGCCTGCAGCGCGTTTTTCTGTCTAGGACTGGTAATTCTCATTGGGTGCCTGACGTTTTTCGGGCTTCCTCATCGCCCCTTGGAGTCGCTGATCCATTGGCTGCGAATTCGGATGCCTCAATCCAGAACCATTCAGGACGTTTGTGCCGTGGCGAGTGCTTTGGTGCTCAAGCGCAGCGCCGTGCTGGGGTGTTTAGCGGGTGCAATTTTTACCCAAGCTTTAATCTGCGGCATGTTTTGGCTCTCAGGGCGGGCAGTTGGAGTTGAGATGTCGCTGCTCGCTTGGATGAGTTTTGTCCCATTAATTCTAGTCTCGAATTTGTTGCCAATTACTTTTGCCGGTGTCGGGGTGCGGGATTATCTGCTTCTGCTCTTCATTCCGGCGACGCAAGTCAGCCCTGACAGGGTGCTTGCGTCCTCTCTCTTGATTCTCGCATTGGGCTTTATCAATGCATTGTGCGGGGGATTAATTTACGTGCTTTACCGTCCTGCAACCAAAGTGGATGTCCTTTCGGCTGATGCAGTTTGAGGGGTGATATCGGGGAGGCTCACTTTGCTAGGCGGGCTAGCGCCGGGGTCTGTCTGGTACTTTTCCGTGGTGTCATTTAACCGGAGGTTTGAGCGACCTAAGTTGTTTTCACCATCGCAAAAAACGGCAAAAAACTAGAAATGGGTACAGTTTTGAGAAACTCGGGCCAGACGAGGGCCGTTAGTGCATGCGTGAGAATTGTTGCTTGCTCCGTATTCCGCTCGCGGCCGTTTTCGCTTCTAATCGCATTCATTTTTCAAGCGACTCATTGAGTTGGCCTTGCCAGAATCCGTTGAGCCAATGCGTGTGATCCTCGCACATGAACATATTGCGGTAGTCATCGCCAACGAGTCGCTTGTCTATGTCTGCCAAACGTCGACCGCGTTGAACGTGATAAAAGCATTCCCGCGTCATGCTGGCCTCCAAACAAAGACGAGATAACTTGTCATAGCCACCCGTTGGCAGCAGTCGATGGGCGGAGGAGAAATAGTCGGCGCCGTAGCCGCGGGCGTTATAAATACTCCGAGGATTGCTCTCACCCTCAACGCTGGCGACCAGCAATACTGCCTGATAGGCGGCGGCGCTTTGCCATTCGGTTGCAAGGTCTGGCCGTAGCGCCCTTAGACGTTCAAGGCAGTTGAGCGTAATGCCGTGCATACACACCCAACTGGCTTTCCCAGGGGGCTGAAGCGCGTCTTTGAGCCCCCACCAAGTCTTGAAACCCTGTTCGTAATTCTTCGAAGGTTTCCAAGACTGCGCCAGTGCGTTCAAATAAAGAAAGTAAGAGGCCGCCACCGAATGCGATGTCAGCCGTTTCCACCAAATCGCCTGACCAAAATAAACCCCTGCATAGTCGTGTTCATACCACCAGTCGGCAAAGGAAAGGATGATCTCTTCAATCTTATGTTTCTCCGCATCATCCGCGAGCGCATGGTGATAGCTTTGCAGTCCAAGGGTGACATCGCAGTATTGATCCACGCTGCACTCATGCATTTGCGAGACTTTCCTAATGCCGTCATACGGCTTTGGGAACCAGCCTTTGCCGCCACCTCCCAAAGGATGCTTTGTCGCAGCGCCGTTCTCCCAAAGGGTGACAATCGCGCGGAAGGTTTTCTGGGCGAGTTCACGGACGTTGGCGTCGCCTGTCAGCTGTGCCTTGGCGCATAGGGCTTCAAGATAAGTTCCACTGGCTTGGCCAGCGTTCTCGTAATTTGTCCAGAGGGGCTTGATCTCGCGTGGAATGGATGAGTTCTCTGCAAAAGTTCCCATTCCTAGGGGACGATCCTTCACGTCTTCAACTAAAAGCAGCTTCATCGTGGCGCCATTCACACTGCTACGCAGCATGCCCTCACTGTCTCGAAACACACGTTCCACCACATCTTGGATCGTGGCCTCGGTTTCCTTGAGCGTTTGACCGTAAACAACTGGGGGGAAATCGCCTCGGAATAAGTCTTCTGTGACCGCCTCAGAGGGTGAACCAGAACTATTGGGGACTGGCGGAGGCTGCGCCGAAAGGTCCGTTGGCTTCAATAAGCTGCCACAGAACGCAAATGACGCAGCTCCAAAAATAAACGTCCTTCGCTTCGTCGGAGAGCCGTCGATCAAATGCTCCCGAATTTGAGTTGGTGGCGGCGTTTGGGGATTCATAAGGAGGTGGGATCGCGCAGCGCCACTTTTTACATACTGAACTTCTGGCCCTTGAGCCAGAAGAGGAGATCCTGCATCCATGGGTGATTGGTGCCCATGAGGCCGGTGCCGTGGTCGCCGTGTTGGTAGAGATGGAGTTCGTGCGGCACGCTGTGCTGGTGCAGTGCTGTGGCGAACATCAGACTGTGAACCACCGGCACCAACTTATCCTCGTTCGTGTGCCACACGAAACACGGCGGCAGCCCTGGCTGCACCTGTAACTCGCTCGAAGTCTTGCAGATAAGGTCATCACAGGGAGAATCGCCAATGAGATTTTTGCGCGAAGTTTCATGCGGCTTCGTCGTCATGCTGATGACTGGGTAGCACAGGATGGCCAAATCAGGCCGCGCACTGACTCGAGAGGCCGCACTGGCTGGCGCAACCTCGCCATCTTCTGGATGTGTGAGCAATGTCGAAACGAGATGCCCGCCTGCCGAGAAACCCATGACACCGATGCGATGCGCGTCGAGCTTCCACTTCGCGGCTTCGCCACGCACTTGGCGCATCGCTTCCACCGCATCCTGAAGTTGGGCCGGATAGCGATAACCGGCGCTGCCGAGTCGATATCTCAATATAAAGACGGTGAGGCCTTGTTCATTGAGCCAGAGCGCAAACGGCTCCGCCTGTCCTTCGTAGATGCCAGAATAACTGCCGCCGGGAATGAGTAGCATCGCCGCGCCGTTGGCTTTCGCTGGCACATACGGGGTGAGCGTGGGGACGTCTTTTGGCGTGGAACCAAGCGCACCGGGTGCACCAAGCGGCCATAGTGTGATGGGCGGCTCTGCTGCGTGAAGTTCCGCGATGCCCGCCAGCAGCAGGGTCGCCGCGCGAAGTGCGAAACATAGGTGAGTGAAGGTTGGCATAAGAAAAGCGGGTGGCTACTTCATGAGATACGAGATGAGGTTTTTCACATTCTCCTCACCGAGGCCTTGCAGAAGGCCTTCAGGCATCAGGCTCTGCGGGAGTTGCTGCAACTTGACGATGTCACTTCGCTGAATAGTGATTCGCTCAGCAGGCGTTTGCACCGTGATGACCTTTTCGGTTTGTTCGGGGATGACGCCGGTGAGCGTGCGGCCGTCTTTGAGTTCAATGACGCTGATACGGTAGTCGGCTGGGACGACGGCGCTGGGGTCGATGATGTTCTCCAGCAGGTAGCTCAAGTTATGCCTATCCCCACCGGTGAGGTCGGGTGCAATGGCGCCGCCTTCGCCGTAAAGCTTGTGACAGCCGGCACAAACGGTGCTGAAAAGAAGCTTTCCCTTGCCCGCATCGGCTTTCGCGAGTGCCGCAGGTATGAGGACAGACTGCCATTTGGCAAGTTCCTGTTGCTTCGCTATCGGCGTGTCGCGCAGTTCGCCCCAGACTTTGGTGAGCTGTTCGTTCAATGCCTCATCGCCAAGGCTGCGAAGCTGGCGAGCGTGGAAGGGGGTGATGTATTCGCGGGCTTGCGGATTTTTTTCCACGAATGCGAGCAGTTGCTTCGCCCAGGCGGCGCGTGAGGAAAGTGTGG
>CALQFT020000247.1 GCA_943329925.2 Opitutus sp. GAS368 | reverse complement strand
GTGGTAAATGCCTGCGATGCCGGCCGGGAAGGGGAGTTGATTTTCCGGAACATCATGCGCGCCTCCGGGGTGCAAAAGCCCATCCAGCGCCTCTGGCTTCAGTCCATGACGCCGGAATCCATTCGGAGCGCCTACGCCAAATTGCGACCTGATGCCGAGTTGTTGCCGCTGGCCGACGCCGCTATCAGCCGCGCCGAAGCCGATTGGCTGGTGGGGATCAATGCAACCCGCGCCCTGACTGCCTTTAACTCATTGGACGGAGGTTTTCACAAAACGCCCGCCGGTCGAGTGCAGACTCCCACGCTGGCCATCCTAGTAGAGCGGGAGGAAAAAATCCGCGCCTTCAAGGCCAAGACTTATTTTGAGGTGTTTGCGGACTTTGAAGTCGCCGCCGGCGACTATCGCGGCAGGTGGTTTGACGAAAAGTTCTCGAAAAAGGGCGCCGACGAGGATTCCAAGCCCGAACGGCTTTGGGAAAAAGCACGGGCGGAGGCCATTGTCGCGAAATGTCTCGGCAAGCCGGGGGAAATTCACGAGGAGAAAAAACCCACGACACAGGCTCCGCCGCTGCTCTACGATCTGACTACTTTGCAGCGTGAGGCCAACCAGCGCTTCGGTTTCCCTGCCCGCATGACGCTCCAGATCGCTCAGGCGCTCTACGAAAAGCATAAGGTTCTCACCTACCCTCGAACGGACTCCAAGTTCCTTCCGGAGGACCACATCGAAACAGCAAAGCACGTGTTGGATTCGGTGAAGGATTCGGCTCTTGCGGTCCATGCTCGCACGGCGCTGTCCAAAGGATGGGTGCGTCCGAACAAGCGGATTTTCAATAATGCGAAGGTTAGCGATCACTTTGCGATCGTGCCCACGGGGACCATTCCCAAGACATTGGACGATAAAGAGCAGCGCATTTTTGACTTGGTAAGCCGCCGCTTCGTCGCGGTGTTTTTCCCCTCGGCACAGTTTGAAATAACCACGCGGATCACGAGGGTGGAGGGCGAGGCGTTTAAAACAGACGGCAAGGTGATCGTGGATCCGGGTTGGCTGGCGGTTTATGGCAAGCAGGCCGAGTCGGAGGAGGATTCTGAAAAAGCGGTGGTTGCGGTGAAGTCGGGGGAGAAGGCTAAGACGCTTACTGTTGAGCTCAAGGAGTCGGAAACCAAGCCGCCGGCGCGGTTAAACGAAGCAACGCTGCTTTCAGCGATGGAAGGCGCGGGCAAGTTGGTGGACGACGAGGAGTTGCGCGAGGCCATGAGCGAGCGTGGGTTGGGGACGCCCGCCACCCGGGCGCAGGTCATCGAAGGCTTGCTCACCGAGGGCTATATTTTGCGACAGGGCCGGGATCTGATTGCCACAGCCAAGGGAATGTCGCTCATTACGCTGTTGCGGGATCTTCAGGCCGAGGCTCTTACCAAGCCGGAGCTTACCGGGGAGTGGGAGTTTCGTCTCCGTCAGATGGAGCGCGGCCAGTTGTCGCGTGCGGATTTCATGCGCCAGATCGGCCTTCTGACCACGGATTTGGTGGGGAAGGTGCGTGCCAGCATGGGGCGGGAAGTTTCCGGCCAGTTTCAACCGCTGGATGTGGCGTGTCCGAAGTGTGGGCATCAGGGCTTTAAGGAGAGTTTCCGCTGCTTTGAATGTCCCGGATGTAAATTTGTGGTGTGGAAGACGATGGCGGGCCGGGAGTTTGAGCGGGAAGAGGTTGAAACGCTCTTGACCAAGGGCAAAGTCGGTCCGCTGGAAGGGTTTCGTTCCAAGTTGGGGCGGGCGTTTTCCGCCAACGTGCAGCTGGACGAAGCGCAGGAGTGGAAACAGCGCTTTGATTTTGAAAGCAGCGACGGGCAGGGAATGGATCTTTCTCAAGCCCCGCGCATCGCGACTTGTCCGGTGTGTAAAAAAGGGCAGGTGGTTGAAACCGATGCCGCATTTTTGTGCGAACACGCGGCCACAAAAACCTGCAAGTTCCGCATGGGACGCATGATATTGCAGCAACCAATTTCTTTGGAACAGGCCTTGAAGCTTTGCACCACGGGAAAAACTGACGTCATGCGGCGCTTTATTTCTAAAAAGGGCCGTCCTTTTTCCGCAGCATTAAAGCTCGAAGGGGAGAAAGTTGGCTTTGAATTTGAGCCCCGTCCGGTTAAAGTTCCTAAGAAAGGGAGCACTGCCAAGCCAAAGGCTAAGGCGAAGGCAGGGACTCCCGAAGGATAACCCCCCCTTTTTCATCTGATGCCCTCCCAGACTGTTACCCGCTTTCGTTTGAATGTTGCAGGAATTCTCCGGGATAAGCATGGGCGTATCCTCATCTGCGAACGCTTGGGGCGCCGAGGATGCTGGCAGTTTCCCCAAGGCGGAGTGGATCCCGGTGAGTCTCTTCAGGGCGCCTTACACCGGGAACTGTACGAGGAAATAGGCGTGGGGCCCGAGCACATCGAGGTGCGTAACCAAGCGGGGCCTTACCGTTACGAATTTGACGGTATTGTGGTCAAAGGGTATCACGGCAAGGATCAGCACTTCTTTCTGGTGCATTACCATGGGGAGGAGGACGCCATCTGTCTGGATATGCCTCATCCGGAATTCCAAGCCTTCCGCTGGATTTTACCTGAAAGCTTTGATTTACAATGGCTTCCCGTAATGAAGCGGCCCATGTATCAGCAGGCGTTCGCCGACTTACTTTGGATTAATTTAAAGTAAGAGGCCGGTCCTCCTCAGGCGGGGCCGCTGCCGGTTTTGGCGATCCAACGATCCCCCCCCGATCTTGGGCCCACTCTTTTTACCTCGCCAGTTTGCTCTGCACCGTACCTAAAACTACGGTCACTGAATCCGAGTTCACCGTTCCATAACGGTTCCACACTGAGAGCGTATACGTTCCAGCGGCTGCGGCGGTAATTTTGGAGACCACTAAACTGATGGTGGAGGAATTTGCGAAGGCCGCGCGCAAGGGGTGTCCGTCCTTGATCCATTGATAGTTGAGCGGCGTTCCCCCTGAAACCGTCGCACTGAGAGTCAGTGTGTCTCCCAGCTTTAATCCCGAGGGTGCGATGGGTTGTTGCGTGAAGACTGGAAGCGCGGCGACTGTCACTTCCACGGGATTGCAGATGACTGAGCCGAAGGCGTTTTTTGCTTCAAGCCAGTAATATCCGGCATCCGCACTCGAACCCTTGCTCACCGTGAGGCTCTGCGCGGTGGCCCCAGCGATGGTGCTCCCGCTGGAGGAGGTCCCGTTTGCGAGAGTCGCAAAATCTTTTTTCCACACTAGCGAATCCGCGCCAATGACAGCCGTGGTGAGGGTGAAGGCGCTGGATCCAGAACTCAGGCGCACCGCAGACGGTTGGAGTGTGAATACAGGAGGCTGTCCGATGGACGTGGCGTACACCCAGACACGATCCTGCCCCTTGGAAAGGCTGCCGTCCTTTGCGTAGGTGAAGGTGACTCGCTGCGCACCTGCGCCGCGCAACCGAACCGTCTGTCGGATCCACCCAGTCTCGCCGCTGATATAAAGCTGCTCTCCTGAATTTGTGTCCGCGGCGAGTCGCCCGTTGACCTGGCACTGCACGAAGTCTCCGTAACGGTTGCGATTGCTCAAGGCTTCGGTGGACGCTTTCCAGTAGAATGTCAGCACGCTACTGCTTGTCGCTGAATTGGAAGCACCCAGAGTGGCGGGGACGGTATAGTCGAAGGTCAGGGTGGTCCACCCATTGTTGGCGATTGCTCCGCTTTGGGCGACGGTCCCTTTGGTGCCATCCGCCCGAATCATGCTGACGCCTGTCCACGGCGCGGCCGCTGTGTTGCTCAATGTGCCGGAATTGGGGGGGAAGGCGTCGCTTAGCGGCAGACCTCCCTTGGCGATGGTGATGACAAAGTCTTGCGTGACGGTGCCGGTGGAGTTGCTCGCCGATAGACGCAATAGGCCGGGCCCAGTGGCGCTGCCAATTGCACCCGTGCCAGTTTCCAGAAGGGGAGTGCCACTGAGGAGCAGACTGCTAAGGTCAAAAGTAAGGCCGGCGGGAAGTGAGCGACTTACCACCACGACGGAGGTTGCGGCACTTACTTCCAACTTGGCGCTCAAAGGCGTCCCTGCCATGCCCGAAATGGCGGGGGATGAGGTAAACACCGGCAGCACCGCGCTCCCCTGCAGGTTACCACTCAGCGTATAACGCCCCAGTGAACCGTAGGCCGAGTAGCCCGTCACATAGCCGCCGCTGGGCTTCACGCCAGAGGCCGCCGCGCGCACCGAGAGCTTGTAGGTTCCCGCCGCCAGAGTGCGGTTGATCGACGCGCTCAGTGAGGTTGGCAGGTCCGACAATACGATGGTGGCTCCAGCGAGGTCGGTCAGCTCCAACTTGACGTCTACGTCGCTATTGAGCGAGGAGGGGCCTGCCGTGGCAACTAACTGGCCGCCCGCTGTGCTGAATTGAAAGGTATCCACGGAGTCTGCCGTTCTGAGCAGGCCCTCGGCGGCAAAAGTGCCGCCGTTCACCGGCAAGCCTTTCAACACGTTGGCAAGCTCGCCCTGCACGAACCCGACTTGGTTGGCCGCCCGGGCGATGATCGCAACGTCGTCCTCCGTGTTGTTGGCGAGGCT
>CALQFT020000246.1 GCA_943329925.2 Opitutus sp. GAS368 | reverse complement strand
AGCTGCTCTCACTTAAGTACACCCAACGCGCCACGCTTGAGCAAATCGCCTGTGAAACAGGGCAGTCATTCGAAGGAGTGAAAAAGGCCCTCATGCGGCTCCGAGTAGCCCTCTTGGAGTGCGTACGGCGCAGACTATCTCAGGAGGAATGGACCATATGACGATCGACGAACTCTTGCAGCGCTGGCGTGACGGCTCCATTACCGCGGATCAGCTTCGGTTACTGAACGAGACGCTGGCAGAGCACGAAAATCAGGACGCTCTTCTGGAAAACTGGCTCATCGAAAGCAGCTTGCCAGACTGTCTATCCGCTTCATCAGTGGGAGAGCGCGGCAATGTAGAACGAGGCCACAACACCGGATCATTCGTCTGCGTGGAGAAAAGCCACAGCACGAAGTGGCTTTCGTTCAGACCTCTGACTGCCGCGGCGGCGGGACTCGTGTTTGGAATGCTGAGCGCTGCGTTCGTTTTTGGATACCCAACGCCACGCATCCTTCAACAGGTGTTGAACCTGGCTAATCCCGGATTTGAAGAACCGATAGCCCCATTGCCGGACGGCATTCCGCTGCAATTCGGAGTGTGGAGTGGCGACTATTCAGAAACAGTCGGTGAACAGGAGGGCATCATACCGCATGAGGGAAAACGGATGTTCCGTTTTTTACGCTCCGATTCGAGGGACGCTTTCCCGTCGCGAGCCAATCACGGCAACATGTACCAGTTCTTCGATATCAGGCCCTGGCGCGAAGCAATCTCAACGGGAACTGCCGTGGTGGACTGGTCCTCGTGGTTCAACTGCATACGCGAACAAGGAGGCACTCCGTCGCAATTTGAAGCGAGCATGTGGGCCTTTGCGGGCGAACCCTCCTTTGTACGCAAGAACTGGGAGGAAAAACTCCACCAAGAGCTTGGATACAGTACGTGGCGCCTGGTGGCGGACGGCGATCCGAAGACATGGCAGCGGGTCACGGGCAGTCTCATCGTGCCGCCCGAAACGGATTTCTTGGTCATTGAACTAAAAGCCATCGCCGGAAACGAAACCCCGGTGGACGGCGTCGTCACATTTGCAGGCCACTATGCAGACGACGTTCAGATGGTGCTCCGCACGAACGCGCGGGACCAGTTGCAGAAGCTACCGCGGGCCAGGCCCTGAGGTTCCCTGCTTTTGAAAAAACACCCTCTCACTTTCTCTCAAAAGCCATCCCGTGAAAACACCCGCACAAACCCTCCGCCACCACCGCGCTCAGTCCCCCGGATTGCTGTCCAAGCTGACAGCCACCGCCGCTTCTTTGCTGATAAGCGCACTTTTCGCCGATGCTCAGCAGAGCGCCCCCCCCGTTGCAGGCACCAATGCATCCCCGTCTTGGGAATACTCGCTGGAGACCATACACATCGAAACTGGGGAACGGAACGTGGTCTACCGTACCCGTGATCACATTGAAGCCCCCAACTGGTCACGAGACGGCCAATACCTGCTCTATAACCTCAAGGGGAGCATCTACAAGCTACCCGTTACAGCCGATGACAAACCTGCCGTCCCCTCTGGCGCCAAGCCCCAGTTGATCGAGACCGGGGTGGCCAACAAGTGCAACAACGACCACGGGATTTCTTTTGACGGAAAGCTGCTCGCGGTGAGCTCCCGATCGGACGGCAACAAGTCCCAGATCTACGTTCTGCCAGTTCGGGGAGGCGAAGCGCGGTTGGTGACTCCATTGTCCCCTTCCTACTGGCATGGCTGGTCGCCCGATGACAAGACGCTGACCTACTGCGCGGAACGCAACGGCAATTTTGATGTTTACACCATCCCCACAGCTGGTGGCGAAGAGAAGCGACTGACCACAAACCCGGGGCTCGACGATGGTCCCGAGTATTCGCCTGACGGAGGTCACATCTATTTCAACTCCGAGCGTGAAGGAACGATGCAGATCTGGCGCATGAAGCCCGACGGTTCGTCGCAGGAAGCAGTGGTCGCCGACGAATATCGCAACTGGTTTCCTCATTTGTCCCCGGACGGAAAATGGATGGTGTTTATCAGTTTCGGAAAAGACGTCATTCCCGACGAGCACCCCGAGAACCGCGATGTGATGCTTCGACTCATGCCAACAGCCGGCGGCGAAGTTCGCGAACTGGCGCGACTCTTCGGCGGTCAGGGTACGCTCAACGTCCCATCATGGTCCCCCGACAGCAAAAAGGTCGCTTTTGTCAGTGTCACCAAACCGGTGCCGCCGGATTGGTCGCTGCCGAGCATGCCAAAGCCCACGCCGCACAAACAGGTGCCCCCCCCGGAGGGTTTTCACCGCCCCTCCGTCACAATCAACAAACCGCTGGGGATCTTCGAAGGACAGGCCGATGTTGGAGGTCCACTGCTTCCCGGCAACGCGAACTACTTTCCATCCACCGGCCAGTACAGGCTGACCTCTGCGAGCTACAACATCTGGTATCAGCGCGATGAACTGCGCTACGCATGGAAACAAATGTCCGGTGATGTCTCTCTGAGCGCGAGCATCACGTTTCCAAATCGCGAGGGCTATTACGACCGCAAGGCCGTTTTGATGTTTCGGCAGGATCTCAACGACGACTCCAAGACCGTCATGGTCGCGCTGCACGGCGCCGGCTTGATTCATCTGGCAAAGCGTTCGGAGAAAGGCGCCAAAATTGTGGAAGCCTGCCGAGTGCAAGCCGGTGAACGCTCTTCCGACGCCCCTCCCATACGTCTTGGCATCACAAAACGCGGCGACGTTTTCACGCTACTGGTCAGCCTCAATGGCGAACCCATGCACGAGGTCGAGACAAAGGCTGAACTCTGTCTAGATGCGCCTTTTTACGTCGGAATTGGTTTCTGTTCACATCTGCCAGTCACTTCGGACACGGCCGTTCTGTCCGATGTGGAATTGAAATGACCCATGCCGGTCCGTCGAACCTTGAAAAAATGATTTGCTCCACCATGAAAGCGCTGCGTTCGCACCTCCCGTATCTGGCCGGGTTCTTGTTCGCCGCAAGCACTGGCTTTACCGACAACGCCCCCAGCGAAGCGGGTCCAAAGACAAAACTGGCGGTTGATGACGCTGTATCCGAAACCCGCGCCTTGCTGAACGGACGAAAGATTTCGGACGTCCTCGGTGTCACACATGTCAATGGGAAGTATGCGATCACCGAGAAACCCTTCCTGATCGAGGGTGCCGAAGCCGTGCAGACGCTCGGCTCAAGGATTCTCAAAGTCTGGTTGTACTCGATCTATGAGAAACAATATCCGTGGCACAGCACCTGGCCGAAGGATGTTCCAGACCTCGAAGGCCTCGCCAAGACACCTTACTACGAGGAGGTGTTCGCAATGCCTTTTCACACCCTTGTGCTGGAAACCGCTGAGTTTGGAATGCGGCAGTACTTCTGGCAGCACGGGCTTTCCGACGCAGACAGGCAAAATGTTTACGATCAAAACTACCGGCTCACCAAACATCTCCTGACCCGCTACCGCGGCACCGGAAAAACCTTCGTGCTTCAGAATTGGGAGGCGGACAATGTGATGAAGTTTGCGTTGAAGGACACGAATCCAGAAACCTGGGACACCGCCTACCAAGGCATGTGCGATTGGATCAACACCCGGCAATCTGCGATCGAGAAGGCGCGCCGGGACTGCGCCGCGGAGGGCGTGCAAGTGTTGCACGCATTTGAAGTGAACTTTGTGCCCTCCACCCAGGAGCTCGCTGCAGGCAAACGCTACGACAAGGGCAAGCCACTCGTGGTCGATACCGTGGTCCCAAAAACGCATTGCGATCTCTACAGCCTCTCCTCGTGGGAGACGTGGGCTCCCGGTAAGGAGGATAGTCTTCTCGGGCGTTTAAAATATCTTGCCAGCAAGGCTCCGCACGACGGCATTCTGGGCGAGAACAACCTGATGCTTGGAGAGTTTGGCGCCCAAGAGAGCGACTTTGAAAAGATTCAAAAGAACTATCCAGTCTACAACGGCGACACGTCAGGCGCTGCCTTCTATGCGCTCCATCGCATGGTCGACGCCTCATTGCGCGCCGGGGTGCGCTATATGATTCACTGGCAAATTTACGACAACGATCTACGCATGGGCGGTAAATACGAGGGAAAGGGACTGCCTCCGGGTGTCATGGCGACTGCGGAGCAATGTGTCGGAAACTGGCTCATCCGTCCGGACGGTTCGCGAGTCCCGACATATGATTATTTTAAGGCTTTGTTTGATGCAGAAAAATCGGGAACCCAACGCTGATTTGACAGATAGCATGAGGTTGTCGAGCGGCGCGAAGTCCAGCGATCTTAAAGGCCGTGACAATCACATATCCATCCCAATCAACCGCCTCCTACGAATCGATCAAACTCGGCACCGACTCCCACGCCAAATACTACTGGCATATTTTCACTTCAACGAATCGCTGACCGTGGCTGATAGCTAAAAAAGAGGCCCACGCCGAAGCCCCTTTTCCGCCAAGGACACCACAGCATCCCTGACTCGCACACTGGACGTCTCCAGCTGCTCTTCACCCTAAACCAGCAGCATCGCAACGCTACGGCTTAATGGTCCTGCCCATGCACGGATGGCGACGGATCATGTCGGCGGCCATGTTCCGCAGCCTGCTCTCCAAGT
>CALQFT020000245.1 GCA_943329925.2 Opitutus sp. GAS368 | reverse complement strand
GAGTTCCACCGCTGGGCCCGAACCGAGATCGAAAAACACGCCGGCCGTAAACTCACCTTCAGCACGAACTGCCACAGTGATCCGCTCTTCATGCAGGTGTTTGACTATCGCATGACCGAGGTGCGTTTTCGAACCATGGACGGGACTAAGGAGATAATCAGTCCGAGTCGCATCCGCGAGATCGGCCTCACCGCACGCAAAGAGAAGAAGCTCTTTGTGCTCACCGGCCAAGAAGATGTGCCTGCCGAAGACTACCGCTGGATCTGGGCGACGAGCTATGCCACGGGCAATCTTTACATCGTGCCATGGGACCAGTTCCAGAATGTTGTCCTCGATCCGGTCACACGGGAACCACGCATTCCATGGAGTAAACTGCCCCGCATCTTCATCGCGCAGGAGAAGTTCGCCGACCTGACCGGCTTCGTCCGAGCGAATGCGGATGTCCTTGATGGCTACGAAGAAGCGGCCGTCGGCGGCTACGATTTGCAAGACGCGCGATTCGGCGACGATGCGCCGGTGCGGTTTGAGAGCAGCAGTGGCAAGCTCAGCGCCTTCCTCCGTGCCAAACCGGGTGATGCTAATGCACCCGTGGTCATCCACCTCGTTGAACGGGCGCAAGGCGCGCCCACGACGCTCCGCCTGCCCACTGCGAGATTCTTCGGAAAGAATGCGCTCAAGGTGACCCTGCGCGTGCCACTTCCCTATGACGCCGCGCTGCATGCTCAGGCCGAAAAGGACAAGAACTACCGAAGCCTCATTCGGGAGATCACCCTCACCACGGCCACCGAAGGCGCATCGACTCTTGTGTCCGTGCCCGCACTGACCCCGTGGGGAATTCTGGTCGTGGAGAAGCTGCCATGAAACACACACTCACCCTTGCCTGCATCCTTTGGAAATCATTTTGGCAGGCTGTTTGCCCGCCGTTTTTGATTTATTTTCGTATGCTATCTTCGCTTCGCTCCGGTTTCATTTGCTCGGCTCTCACTATCTTGCTGTTCACACCGCTTGCCACACTGCAAGCTGCACCATCCCCTGACTCCAGCATCATCATCGCCAGCGAGGCCGGCGCGAAGCTCGATAGTGACGTCAACAAAGGAAGCGGTACCGACAATACGGCTCTCATCCAGAGCATCCTCGACCGGACACCAAAACTGGGTTCGCTCAAACTTATTGTGGATGGACCGATCCTAGTTGCGGGGCTCAAGGTTCACTCAAACACGACCATCGAGTGCCTCAACCGTGCGTGCGGTTTTTATCTAGCGGACAACGCCAACCGTCCGCTCATCGCCAATGCGACACCGCAACCGGAAGGCCGCGCGGATCACAATCTGTCGTTCCTCGGCGGCACCTATAACGGTAACGCAGAGCACCAAAAGCACACGACGCCGGAACACGGGTGGACGACCACGTTCGCTTTACACGGGGTGGAGCAGGTCCTGTTTCGTGATCTCTCGCTCACGAACTCGCGCACCTTCGCCGTCTATCTCACGAACTGGCGGCGTGTGGCATTTGAGAACATCTACATCAACCTCGACCACATTCCAAAGCAGTCGAATCAGGACGGCATTCACATCCAGGGTCCGGGCGAGTTCCTGAGCATTCGCAATGTGCAGGGTCGTGCCTGGGATGACATGATTGCGCTCAACATCGATGACCTGCTTGGCGATTGGGACAGCGACGGGAAGTTCGCTCGTGATCCCGCCTCTATGAAGCGGTACGGCAGTGCCACTGGCATTGGTCCAGTGAGTGACGTGGACATCGACGGCGTGCAGGCGGACGACTGCGCCCAAGTCATTCGCATCCTCTCCCGCGCCTCACGTCTGGACCGCGTGTCCATTCGCAACGTGAAGGGAACCTACCGGGACTTCGGCGTTTGGATCACGCCGTATCTTCGCGAAGGCGGCAACATCGGACGACTCGAGTTTAAAAACATCGACCTCCGTCCTGTCACACCACGTGCCTACGATTACGTGCCGCCGTTTCTCTTTTGGATCGCGGGCAAGATGGAGCAGGTGACGCTCAAGAACATCAGCAGCCACGAGCCCATCGACGACCGCCCGCTCGTGTGGATTCAGCCGGATGCGAAGATTGATCGGCTGCTCATCGATGGCTTGAACGTCTATGACCCGCGCAAGGAAATCGGCCACGCGCCGCTCATTCGCGCCGATGGCCGCATCGCGTTGCTGCAATTACGTAATGTCGTTGTGCAAAGACCACAAGTCACCGCACCCGCCGGTTCCTTGATCGGCACCACCATGGATCGCTCCGCACTAAAGGCGTTCATGGATGCGCGCGCAGGTATCGTGACACCTCCGGGCAAAGGCCGCCGTGGATGGCCAGAGGGTTTAGCCTACCTGACTTCGCAGCCACAAATTCAGCTGTTGCAAATGAATGATATTGTCGCCGACGGTTTGGAGTTTGTCCTCGATCATCAAGCGGGCGCCATCGAATCCCTCGACCTCCGCGAGCTCTCAATATCTGCCACCACGAAGGCCGTTCATCAGACCGGCGAAGCGCAGATCACCAAACCCAAGGGAGTATCCGTAAAATGAAAACACCAGCCATGAACCGAAGAAACTTTCTCCAATCCCTCAGCGCCACTGCGCTCACATTTCCATGGTTCTCGAACCTCGCACTGCATGGTGCGGAGGCGGCGAAGGCGCCAAGGCGACTCGTCTGCATTGGGCTGGACTTTGGGTTAAGGCCTGAGTCGTTTTTCCCGATGAATCAAGGGCCCGAACTGGAGCTGACGGCTTTGTTGAAGCCGCTTGAGCGCTGGCAGCAGAAGATGACCGTGTTTTCGCAACTCGAGCATCCCGGCGTTCAGGGTGGGCATTATGGAGTGCATGCTTTTCTGAGCGGCGTGCGCCGCGAGCAGGCGGCGGGGTTTGCGGATGGTTGTGTGTCGCTGGATCAGTTGGTCGAAGAGCATTGCGGTGAGCTGACGCGCTTTCCATCGCTCTGTCTGGGGGTGGGAAGCGGCGATGCGATCTCATGGACGCGCTCGGGTATTGCAGTACCAAAGATAGAGGACCCGGCGGCTGCGTTTGACATGCTCTTTCAACCCCAACGCAAGGCCGCTGCAGAAGCCCGGCGCGCAGAATTATCCGGGAATGAATCCGTGCTCGCGCTGATCAGCCAGGATGCGAAACGCGTCGCTCCGCATCTGGACCGTTGGGACCGCGAGAAGATGGACGAGTTCATGGGGGCTGTGCGGGATTTTGAACGTGCTAACGCCACAAATATGGCCTGGCTAGACAAGCCACTACCCGTGACCGATGGCATAAAGCCTGCGTGGAAAAACGAAGGCTGCATGGACCGCGTGCGCGCGAATTTCGATGTCGCAGCACTGGCGCTTCAAGCCGACGCTACGCGCATCGTTACGTTGAATATCGGCGGTTCGCTGCCGGTGACAAATATCCCCGGGATCAATCGCGGCTACCACGATCTTTCACACACTGGTCAGGATCCGGAAAAGCTGCGCCAACTGCACGTCATCGAGTCCGCGTTAATGGCTGAACTGGATTATTTTTTGGAGCGCCTCTCGACGATGAAAGACATCGGCGGCAGTTCCTTGCTGGACAACACCACCGTTGTTTTCGGTAGCGGCATGGGCAATGCCAGCGCACACGCGAACACCAATCTGCCCTTGGTGCTAGCCGGCGGCGGCTTCAAGCATGGGCGCCATCTTTTCTTCCCCAAACAAGGTCGCCAACAAACACCGCTTTGTAATCTCTTCGTCACGCTGCTTCAGCAAATGGGTGTTGAGCGGGACAAGTTCGGATCGAGCACCGGGAACCTGAATGAATTTCTGGTTTAGTATGCGCTTACCTCTCCTTACCTTCCTCGTTCTGGCGTCCAGCCCCCTCCACGCCGCTGACACGGCCTCATTCAAACCCGACGCCTTCCTCTCACGGTATTGCCTTGGGTGTCACGACGCTGATGTGCAAAAGGGCGACCGGCGGCTCGATGATTTACCATTGAGCATCGGCACGGACATAAACACGGCCGAGCGTTGGCAGGAGGTGCTCCATCAACTCCAGCTCGGCGAGATGCCGCCTGCGAAAAAGAAACAACCCAGCGATGAGGAGCGCCGGGCTTTACTCGCCTGGATCGACGGACAACTCCTGCAAGTACAATCCAACGCTCAAGAGAGGGGCGGACGCGTGGTCCATCGACGCCTGAACCGTGCAGAGTATCGGCATACAATGCAGGATCTCTTTAATTTCAATGGCGAATTCGATCCCACCATCAGCTTTCCAGGCGACGAGGAGATGGAAGGCTTTCGCAATATTGGTTCGGCATTGCGCACGTCGCGCCATCATGTGGAGCAGTACTTAAAAGCCGCCGATGCGGTGCTCGATCACGCTTACGACGTCGCCGATGTGAATGGGAGACCGGAGGTGAAACAATGGAAGGACAGCGCGGAAAACATGCCCCCCCTCAACGATGCCTTCGGTCTCGGCGTCATCAGCGCAGAGAAAGCGAATGGCCCGGCTTACATCCATCTCAGCCACGGCTTGCGCAATCAGGAGCTGATCTTTGACAGCAAGCTCTTCCTGAGTCGTCTGGGCGATGCCGGCGTGCCGCACTCCGGTTGGTACGACGTTGAAGTCGAGGCGACAGCCGCGAACCGGCATCATCCCTACGGCAAGGATCTCATGCT
>CALQFT020000244.1 GCA_943329925.2 Opitutus sp. GAS368 | reverse complement strand
CGCCCAACAACGCCAGCAAGCCGGCTTCGTCCAGCACAGGGATCCGCAGCGCTTTGGCGTCATCCAGCTTGGAGCCCGCTTCCGTCCCGGCCACCACGTACGCGGTCTTGCGACTCACCGAGCCGCTCACGTTGCCACCGCAGCTCCGGATACGCTCGGCGGCTTCCCCCCTAGAAAGCGTGGGAAGGGTGCCCGTGAGCACAAAGGTCTTTCCCGCAACAGCCGCGATGGCCGGAGAAAACGCGTCGGCGCCCATTGACTCGCTGCCCTGCGGGCGAATGTCCACGGCCCGCAAGCGGCTGAGCACGAGCTTTCCCGCTTCGGACGCAAAGTATTCCAGCACGGCCTTGGCCACCACCGGACCGACCTTGCACACCACTCCTGATTCGCCGCTTTTGCGGTGCGAGAGCTTTGCGAAGCCGCGGACCACCAATTGCTGTTCGACCAAGTCCAACTCTGCTTTGAGCAGGGAATGTTTATCTTCCAACCCCGTGACGCCCTTGTTTTTGCGCGCCTTGGGGTTTGCGAGCTCGGCCTCCTTGGACAGCGCGTCGCGTTTGATCACCAGTTGGAGCAGTTCCGAATGGGCCACAGCTTCGAGGTCCTGATGCGTGGCCGCCAGATCGTACGCGATGGTCTCTCCGACTTCGGGAATCGCCAGCGCGTGAAGCCAGCGAGAGAGCGGCTCGGTGCGCGCCCGGCGGACTGCTTCCGTGAGCTTGGCAGCGTTTTTCGCGCCGAAAACTCGGGGCTCCTCTGGCGTGCCAAGGTTGAGCGTGGCGAGTAACCCTTCCAGCCGGGCTTCACTCTCCAAAGCAAAAAGGTCCAGCGGATCTTCCACAAGACCGCGTTCCACAAGCGCCTCGGCCACCACCCCGCCCAATCCCTCCAAATCCAGCGCCGAACGTTTCGCCATGTATTCCAGCCGCCGAATGCGCTGCGCCGGACAGTGCAAATTTGGGCACTTCCACACCACAAATTTCGGGTCGCGCTCAATGGCTCCGCCGCAGGCCGGGCACACACCGCCGGAGCTTGCTGCAAAATCGAACGGCTCGGCCCCATGCGGTCTCTTGCTCAGAACGACTTCGAGCACCGCGGGAATCACCTCTCCCGCCTTTTGAATAATCACCGTGTCGCCAACCCGGATATCCTTGCGGCGTATCTCGTCCTCGTTGTGCAAGGTAGCACGTGCGATTGTGCTGCCGCGTAGATGCACGGGCTCCAAGTCGGCAACGGGCGTCACCACCCCGGTGCGTCCGACTTGCAGCAGAATTGCACGCAAGACTGTCTCTGCTTGTTCGGGGACGAACTTGTAGGCACGAGCCCAGCGGGGAGCGCGGGAAGTGAACCCGGCTTTTTCCCGCAGTGAGATTTCGTTAAGTTTTATCACCGCCCCGTCTGTCTCAAAGCCGAAGCCATCGCGCACGCTGTCCAATTCATTGATGGCCGCCACGACTTCCTGCGCGCTCCGACACAAGCGGGAGAATTTGGGGATGCGAAAGCCCAGAGTCTCCAGCCAGCACAACAGGTCTTGCTGCGTGGTGGGGCCGTTTTCGGGAGGAGCACCAATGCCGTAGAGAACGATTTCCAGGGGGCGCTTTGCGACAAGTTTAGGGTCGAGCAGTTTCAAGGAGCCGGCTGCCGCGTTACGGGGATTGGCGAAGGGGGCTTCCCCTGCGGCGAGCATTTCTTCGCAGGCGCGAGAGAACCCATGCAGCGGGATGTAAACTTCGCCGCGGACTTCCAGTTCCGCCGGTGCGCCTTCCAAGCGCAGGGGAAGGCTGCGAATGGTGCGCAGGTTTTGAGTAATGTCGTCTCCTCGCTCGCCATCGCCGCGAGTAGCTCCGACGCTCAAGCGCCCGTTTTCGTAGAGCAAGCTGACTGCGACACCGTCGATTTTGGGTTCCACGAGCCACTCCAAGGTTTCGCCCGGGAGCAGCTTTTCCACGGACTGAATCCACTTGGCCACGCCTGCCGGGCCGTCCTTGTCGGCATAAAGGTTGTCAAGCGAGAGCATGGGAATGCGGTGGGCGACCTGCCTGAAGCCCTCCAAGGGCTTGCCGCCGACGCGTTGCGTGGGAGAATCCGGGCTAAGAAGCTCGGGGTGTGACGTTTCCAGATCATGCAATTCCTGCAGTAGTCGATCGTACGCCAGATCCGTGATCTGGGGGGCCGCTTCCTGATAGTAGCGACGATCATGCTCTCGGATTTCCGCGCGGAGTTTATCGATGCGTTGAGCTGGCGTCATGGGAAGCAGGGAAAAGCAAAGAAGAGGAGCGTCACAAGCAAGTGTTAAGTGCGTATAGCGCGAGTGATGAGTTGAAATATTTGACAGGGATGTCTAATAGGTAACCCCTCAACAAATCTTATGACAGATTCTCCCCCCCAGCGATCCCAGAGTATTCGCACTAAAATTTTGTTGAGTTGTCTGATGCTCGGAATTCTCCCACTTGCTGTGGCGGATTTTCTTGCTATGGAAAAATCTTTCAAGCCCACAGAACATGCTGAAGGTCAGGTCCTTCAAGGCAGTGCCGAACAGACAATCAACAAGATTGACCGGATCTTTTTTGAGTGTTACGGCGATGTGCAGGCGTTTGCTTTCCCTCCAGCCGCCCTTGGGACTCCCGAGCAGATCACGGCGGCAGCAAACTTTTACATGGGTGCGCACTGTGCGTGAAATTTTCGGCGGCCTGGTTAAGTCGATGAAAGATCGCGGCGCCAAGGCGATCGAATTGTTGCTTACATCCTCCGACATCCTCCGCTACATCCCAGAGTTACAGAGTTCCATCAGCCGCGGCGGAGGAATAGCAAGGGGCCACCACCGACTCTATCAGCCGTTCGGTGAGCAGTGCAGCAAGCAACGTGAGCGAAAGATTGAAGCAGATTTTGACCCGCTTCCAGATCTCATGAGTCAAGGGCTCCTCTCATGAACCGCGCCCTTGGCATCGACCCCGGGAGTGCGCGCATCGGGCTCGCTCTCTCCGACGAGTTGCGCATGTTGGCGCACCCGCTCATGAATGTGCAGGTGGACAAGGCGGCGCTCGCAAAAATCTGTGAGGTGATCGTCCAAAAGTCCGTGGACACCGTCGTGGTGGGCTTACCCAAAAACATGGACGGTTCCAAAGGACCCGCCGCATTGAAGGCGGAAGCTTTCGCTGCGCAACTCCAACAGCGCGTGCCGAAAGTAAAGATCATCCTCTGGGATGAACGCATGACCACCGTGGCCGCGCAACGAGCCCTGCACGAGGCCGGGCGCAACGTCAAACAGAGCAGGGCCGTGATTGACCAAGTCGCCGCCCAGCTTATTTTACAGGGATGGCTGGATTCGCAGAGTTTTCTGAACCTTTGAGCGGGTTAAACTCCAACGACAGACCTCCGCCTGGACAGGTGCGCCTGCGTCTGCGGCTCGCCTACGAGGGGGGAGCCTTCGACGGTTGGCAGAGCCAGCCCAACGGCCGCACCGTGCAGGACGCCTTGGAACTTGCCGTGGCCGAACTGGTCGGTGAGCGCCGCGTGGTCCACGGTTCCGGGCGCACGGATGCCGGCGTTCACGCCATGGGGCAAGTCGCTCATGTGGATGTTCCCGAAAAACGCCTCGCGCTGCGGGCATGGGCCGCCGCGTTGAACGGGCACCTGCCAAAAGCGGTGCGCGTATTGGAGGCCCGAAAGGCGCCGCCAGTATTCCATGCGCGGTTTAGTGCGAGTGGAAAGGTGTACACTTACCGACTCTGGAACGAGAGATGCCTGCATCCGCTGGAGGTTGGCCGGGCGTGGCATCTCCCTGTGCCGCTTGATGTCCAAACAGTACGCAACGCGGCGATCCTGCTCACAGGCACCCATAATTTTGCGGGCTTCGCCGCCAACCGTGGCAAGCCGGAAAAATCCACGGAACGCTCCATCGGTAAAATTGCGGTATTCAAATCCGGCCCGCTGGTCCGACTGAGATTTGAGGGGGACGGCTTCCTTTACCGGATGGTGCGAATGCTGACGGGTTCGATGGTTCGGGTGGCGCAGGGCAAAGCGGAGATGGCCTGGTTGGAGGGGTTGCTACGGCAGCCGGCCGGTCGGCGCACCTCTTATTGTGCGCCAGCGGACGGGCTTTATTTAACGGAAGTGAAGTATGGTATTCGGGCGGGCAAAAGTGGAGACGTGTTGCCCTCAAGTGTAGACGAACCCCGGCCACGGGCATGAGCCAAACGGCACTGCCACGCCGAGCCATTTGGGGCAACCGCCGCACTCACTCCATTACCGCGAGCGAGACCAACTCCAGCACCCGCCGCAGACCATCATCTCCGCTGAGGCTTCCCTCGTTGAAGGGCACCTTGGGCAACGGTTGCCAGTTATCCCGCGAATGATCGGTGAACTCCGGTTGCGGCAAGCCCGTCAGAGCCGGGTCGTATTGGCCGTCCTTCCCGCCCATCTTGTAGATCACCAAATCCAGAGACGGCACAATTAGAATGCCAAAGCCGCCCGCGCCGGATTTGAAGAAGGCGTCTTTTGGGGCCGCGAGGACATGGCCGTCGGCGTTGTTCTCAAACTGTAACGCAAACGGCGTGTGTGTGTTATATGGAAGCGCTGACTGACATAACTTAATGTAGGATTCCGGCACCAGCGACTTCCCCGCCCAGTTTCCGCCGTGCGCGAGACAATATCCAAAGCGCAACGCGTCAGTGGCATGCACCGCGATACTCCCCGCCCCATTGGCGTGCGGCATCAGAAAATCGCCCCGGTGCAAACAGTAGGCCCAGGATTCCCAACCCATGGGATCGCCCAACCGAGT
>CALQFT020000243.1 GCA_943329925.2 Opitutus sp. GAS368 | reverse complement strand
CATGGCGCGACGGGCGAAGATTAATGATACCCAGCAGGGGATCATCGTGGAGTACTTGGCTGCCGCTCAGGTGATGGCGAGTCAGGCACCTTTGAAGAAGTCCGAGTAAGCCGGCCCTCGCCCAGTCGAGTTTTGGCCGTTTGGGGGCTCAGCGAGCGGAGAGCATGCGAGCAAAGAGCGCGGCACTGATGCAGAATCCAACCAGGATGACAAAGCGGCGCAGCAGGGGTTTGCCGATGCGGCGCGCGATGCCTGCCGCCCCGTATCCCCCGAAGAGAGAGCCGAGTGTCATGGCTAAAGCGTAGGGCCAGGCGATCAATCCGGCCCCGATAAAAATCGCTCCGGCCGCTCCATTGATGGCGAAGCCGAGCAAGCTGGTGGTGGCGCTCATCGCCAGCATATCGGACATTCCGATAAATCCAAGCACGGCAAGGGCCATGATGCTCATGCCAGCTCCAAAATAACCGCCGTAAATTGCCACTCCAAATTGAAGTAACACGGCGAGCGCCAGTTTGCCTCCCTGTAAAAAAAGCGCTTCGTTCGCGGCTTGCGGCCCGCGTTGCAGCTTCGCTTGAACGACAAAGAGGAGCGTCGCGAACAAAATGAGTCCGGGCACAGCGCGCTCAAACACGCTCTCTGGAGTGTATCGCAAGGTTAGAGCGCCGAGTAGGCCGCCGAAAAACGCGGGGAGCAAGAGCCAGAGGAGGCGTTTGGGCAGGGCGGCGAGTTCCTTGCGGAAGCCAAGCAGACTCCCGATGGATCCGGGCCAGATCCCCACGGTGTTGGTTGCATTGGCTACTACTGGAGGCAGTCCCAGCGCGAGCAGCACTGGGAAAGTAAGCATCGTTCCGCCACCTGCGACGGAGTTGATGGCCCCGGCGAAAAAAGCAGCGCCGAAGGCTCCCAATAAGTGGGGGAGGTCAGGGGTGGGCATGCGTGTTTTTTACTCAGAGCGCCTTTTGGCGGGCGCTGGAGGGACTCTGTACTCGGGGGGCAAGGGACAAAAAAAGCCCGGCAATGACGCCGGGCTTTTTACAGATTTGCGCGAACTGGGCGCAAAGTTCTGTGTAATTACTTGGAGGCAACCAATGTGGCCTTGTTGTGCTCAGCGTCAACCTTGACACCTTTTCCAACCAAGGCGGCGATGTTTTCAGCGCCTTTGGTGGTCGGGGTAAGGGTGATCTTGACTACCTTGGCGTCTTTGCCTTCGACCATGAGGGTCTTGCTTTCTTTGTCGAAGGACTTGAGGGTGCCTTCAGTGGTTTCGACCTTACCGCAACCTGCTTGGGCTGCGACGGAACCGAGGGACAGTGCGATTGCGAGGGATAGGAGCTTCTTCATGAATACGGATTGTTTTGGGGTTTAGATTGCGGAGGATCCGCAATCTCATTTCAGAGGAGATCGAGATTGAATCAAGGCTAAATTACGGCCTAGTTGATTTTGTGCAAATCCCCCAGCTCTTTCGCCCTCTGCTCATCGCCCTAGTTTGGCTCTCCTTGGGGGCAAATACTGTACTTGCGCACCCCATTCCAGACATTCCCGTCTGTGGTTCCTTCACAAGTGGCGGTAGTGCAACATTTTCCGTTGAGGTTAATCCCCGTTGCTTTGATGCGGATCCTGTCACCGCAACAACCCTCACTAAAATCCAATTTTCCTCCCTTACAGAAGAACGAAAAGCTGAGTTACTGGCTAAGGCTGCAGCACTTGTGAAGCTGGATCTTGAGTTTTTTCTGGATCCAATCGGGCGCATGCTCCCCGAATTCCAGTTTGAGTTTACCGGGGAGGCCCGGAAACCCTTGGTAGCGGATGAGGATGTCGTGGTCATCAGCGGCCTGTGGCCCACCCAGATTCCTAAAGGTGTCACGGGGTGGAGCATCCGCGCCACGCCCGAAACCAAGGTGGCCGTCGTTTTTCAGAATGTTATCAACCAGACCCCTCATTCGCGGGTCTCCGTTCTCTTTCCTGGAGAACGCAGCTTCACGTTGGATCTCACGGAACTAACCGGGGCGGTTCCAGAAAAGGCGACGCACGGGGCGATTCCCTCCAGCAGGGGATCCGGCGACATTCCCAGTACGATCTGGAGCTTTTGCAAACAAGGATTCGCTCATGTGGTGCCCGATGGGTTGGATCACATTCTTTTTGTGCTCGGGCTCTTTTTGTTGGGGCGCACGTGGAAGCCCATGCTCTACCAAGTCAGCATGTTCACCTTGGCTCACTCGGTGACCCTTGCCCTCTCGACTTTGGGCCGCGTGAATCTCCCTGCAAAAGTGGTTCAGCCCCTCATCGCGGCGACCATTGCTCTTGTGGCGATAGAAAATCTTTGGAAAGCCAGGTATACTCATGGCCGCCTGCTGGTGGTCTTTGTCTTTGGATTGATCCACGGATTGGGTTTTGCGAGCGCCTTGCGGGATCTTACGATTCCCAAAGACGCCCTCGTGGCCGCCTTGGTGGGGTTCAACTTGGGCGTGGAGGGCGGGCAATTGGCCGTGATCGCGGGAGCATTACTGCTGACCGGCTGGATTCGGGATCAGCGGAACTACCGCCGCTGGGTGGCGATTCCTGGCTCGGTTGCGATTGGCCTTATTGGCGTCTACTGGACAGTGGAAAGACTGATGCATTGAGAGTTCGCGGTGGGTGTGGGGCGAGTTGAGTTTGTCTCCAATCTCCAATGTATTGGGGTAAAACTTTGGGGCCTGCAAATGGCTTCCAAGGGTCGAGGAGCTCGCCGCTGTCCTCCGCTTACGCGCTCCATTCCAGCATCCTGCGAATCGGTAACTCTGCCCGTTCCCGGACGGGTTCCGGTAGCACGATTTCCGGTTCGAGGTTGAAAAGGGCGTCCCGCAGCTTTTCCAGAGTGTTGAGCTTCATGTAGCGGCAGTCGGCACAGGCGCATGTATCGGTGGGGCCGGGGATGAAGGTGCGATCGGGCAATTCGCGGCGCAGGCGGTGCAGCATGCCGGATTCCGTCACGATGATGAACGCGTTGGCCGTGTGGTTTTTGCAGTAGCTGATCATCTTTTCCGTTGAGCAGACTTCGTCGGCTAGCAGGCGTACGGCGGCCGTACACTCCGGATGGGCAACCACTGGCGCGCCCGGGTGTGCTTCGCGGATTTTGTGGATGCTTTGCCGCGTGAATTCCACATGGACGTAGCACGCGCCTTTCCACAATTCCATGGGGCGCCCTGTTTTTTCGATCACCCATTGCCCGAGGTTTTGATCCGGGACAAAGAGAATATTGCGGTCCGCGGGAACCTTTTGCACGAGTCGCACGGCGTTTCCACTGGTGCAGATAAGATCAGAGAGGGCTTTGACGCCCGCCGAACAGTTGATGTAGGCGACCACGTAGTAGTGTTTGTCGGCGTGCTGGCGAAGGAAGGCCTCCAGCGCCTCCGCTGGACAGGCGTCGGCCAGAGAGCAGCCCGCGTTGAGGTCCGGCAGGATGACCTTCTTGTTGGGGTTGAGTATTTTGGCGGTCTCGGCCATGAAATGGACTCCGCAGAAGGCGATCACCTCGGCTTCTGTGTTTGCCGCTTGGATGGAAAGTCCGAGGGAATCGCCCACAAAATCCGCCACTTCCTGGATCTCTTTGACCTGATAATTGTGCGCTAGAATGACGGCGTTTCGCTGCCGTTTGAGTTCGTGGATTTCTTGGACCAAATCGAGACCTAGAGTCGTCATCCCTCCACGCTGACTCAAGATGGCAACGATTTCAACCCACCCGCGGAGTATCTGGGTGGGGTTGTTTGGAAATGGTCTTGTCTTCTTGCCCGCAAACGGGTGCTCTCAAAACTCATGAAGCCCCGCGTGTTCTCCCTGCTGTCTGCCTTTGTGCTCTGTTCCACGGTCTCCCTTCCAGCCGCCGAGGGGTGGTCTGTTGATTTTGAAAAGGCCAAGATCCAAGCCCTCGCTGAAAAAAAAGATCTCCTCTTAGACTTCACTGGCTCGGATTGGTGCACTTGGTGTATTCGTCTGCGCAAGGAGGTGTTTGATACCGAGCTATTTAAAAAAGAAGGCCCCTCCAAATTCGTTCTCGTGGAACTCGATTTTCCGCAAGATTCCTCCGCTCAACCCGAGGCGATCCGCACTCAGAATAAAAAACTTCAGGATCAATTCGGTATAAAGGGCTATCCCACTATCTTCCTCGCGGACGCCTTGGGCCGCCCTTACGCGCAGTTGGGATATGAAAAAGGTGGTCCGGAAGTTTATCTCAAGAGTTTGGAAGACGCGCGCGCCAGCCGCTCCAAGAGGGATGCGGCGTTCCAGAAGGCGGAATCTCTCGCCGGACTGGAAAAGGCAAAGGCCTTGAATGAAGGACTTGCTCTCATTCCGGACGAACTAGTTTCGGCCCATTACAAGTCTACGGTTGATGAAATTCGCGGTCTCGATCCCAAGGATACCCTCGGGGTGGACTCGAAGTTCGGTCTGGTGCAGGCCCTGCAAGACCTTCAAAAGCAGCTCAAGGAAAAAGCGGGTGACGGCAGCGCCTCACTGCGTGGGGTGGTGGATCAATTCGTAACGGCGCACCCCAAACTTACGCCCAAGCAAAAGCAATTGGCGCTCTTGGAGGTGCTCAACTATTTTGTGCCCCCGACAGACAATGTGGCCGCATTGAAGCTGCTGGATGATGTGAGCGCCATCGCTCCGGATTCTGAAGAAGGCAAGATGGCCAGCCAGATCCGCGAGCGCGTGCAGCGGATGCTGACCAAGTAGCGGTTACTCGCTGCTCGTCTTTTAAGCCGGTGCTCTTGAGCTGAACGTGTCCTTACTTAAAGGCGGGATGCTCGGGATTTCCGCTGCTCAAAACATACGCCACAAGATCAAGTATTTCGTCT
>CALQFT020000242.1 GCA_943329925.2 Opitutus sp. GAS368 | reverse complement strand
GGCGCTCATCCGCCACCAATACGCCTTCCTCCATGCTGGAAAGCACCGTGCGCAAACTAAACTCCTCGTGTTCGATGCGCTGGCGCATCTCGTCCTGAACCGCCCCCAGCTTCGTCAACTTTGACAGCAGCGCTGCGTGGATAGAGTCCACCCCAGCCACCGCCAGAGCCGCCTGCACATTGCCCTGCTCCGAAAGCATATCCAGCGCCCGACCCAATCTGGCCACCCGCCTGCGCTCAAAAAGGCCCTTCAGCCCCCATCCCACCGTCGCAAGCACGCAGCCGGCCTGCCAAATGATCTCATTGCCCTCACTCATAGATGCCGCCCCCCCGCGCCACGCAGCGTCGCCTCGGATTCCACTAAGCGAACTTCAACAAACTTTGCTCCTGATGCGTGAATATTCATCGTCCAGCAGCGACCATTCTGTAACCAAAACCACGCACTGTTTCAATCAAGTCAGCAGACGACCCCAACTTCTCCCGTAACCGCCGTATGTGCGTATCCACCGTGCGTGTATCAATCACACTCTCGTATCCCCAAACATCGTTCAAAAGCACCTCCCGACTTTGCAGTCGACCGCAGCGCTCCATTAAAACGCTCAGCAACTTGAATTCCGTCGCGGTAAACTCCGACGCCTGCCCGTCGATCTGCACCTGATGCCGGATCCTATCCACCTTGATCCCGCCCACTTCCAGCTCATCCGCATGAGCTGGAACGGCATCCATGCGCCGCAGCACCGACTGAACACGCAACACGATCTCCCTCGGACTAAAGGGTTTGGTCACATAGTCGTCCGCGCCCAACTCCAAGCCCACAATACGATCCACCTCATCGGCCTTGGCCGTGAGCATCACAACCGGAATACGCGCCGTTTGAGGCGATTGCTTTAAAAGCTTGGCGACTTCCAAACCGCTGAGCCTTGGCATCATCAAGTCCAACACCAAAAGCGAAGGTATTTCCTCCCGTGCAATCCGCAGCGCTTGCTCGCCGTCCTCTGCCTTGAGCACGTCAAAACCCGCTCTTTGTAAATTGAGGGCCAACAAATTCAACACGTCAGGCTCATCATCAGCCACCAAGATTTTTTTGCGCGCAGGGATGGGAGATAAGTTCATAGAATATGTGTGAAAAACCGCCCCTTACCGTTTGAAACTTATCTAAGAGCGCGGTGTTTACTACAATCTAACACTTTCTCTCCTGCTTCGTTTTGCTCAAGACTCGCTCTGTAACAATTCCGTCACAGTCTTCAATGATTTGAGATAATCTCGTTTACTAAGCCCCCTCCCACCCGAAAGGTTCTCTCGCCCTAATGCTACCCCCGCCATCCCCAGAAGGAGATCCCGAAAGGCTGCGCGACCTCGCCTGGATGCAGGGCATTCAAAACGGCGATCAGGAGGCCTTCCGCGCACTTATTCTGGAATATCAGGCCCGGGTCGCAGGCGCCATCGCCCGTATGGCCGGCTCCGCTTCAGATCCAGAAGAACTTGCCCACGAAGTTTTTGTGCGCGTCTGGCGCTCCGCCCACCGCTACCAACCCTCCGCCAAACTCTCCACCTGGCTGCTCACCATCGCCCGCAATCTCGTTCTTAACGAAATACGCTACCGCCAGCGACACCCCACCGTTTCACGGGACATCGTCCGGGAAGATGGCCAGTACCCGGAAGACGCCACCCCGGACGCCTCCTCCATCCAACCCGACGCCGCGTTGTTGGAGAGCGAATTACACCAGGCCATCGACGCCGCCCTTCAGCAACTCCCTGAAAACCAACGCACCGCACTCGTCCTTCGCCGCTACGAAGCACTTTCCTACGAGGAAATCGCCACCTTCCTAGAAATGACTGTCCCCGCGGTCAAAAGCCTGCTTTTCCGCGCACGAACCACAATGCGCGAATTGCTCAAAGATTACTTGGATTAACAACGCGCAAAACACCGAGGAGAGGTGGCATGGTCGAGATTGACAAAAGACCCACAATACCAGCGCCCTCGGCACCCGGGGAGATGCCGTTGGCTAGGTTGGCTGGGCGAATACTTTTCAGCGACGGCCCCCTGAACGCTTCATCTCTACTGGACTAAACCTACAAACCGACAAACCGACAGCAGCGCCGCTTAGCCCTGCGTTGGAGCGATGGACGACGGTTCGCTATCTTACCTGATCGTGGACTAGATAAAGTTACGAAAAAGCGTCCGAGACTTCCGGGATTGGGGACTCATGCCACTTGATGTTGTCATTGCTTTTAAGGTCGAGGAATCTGGCGTAAGTCGACAACTTCTTATCATCTATCCGTTCCGTTTCATCCATGAAAACCACACTCCTCCTTTCTGGACTATTGCTCTTTCTCCTTAGTCCCTCCGTCCACCCACAATCTCCAGTCATTCCGCAAAATCCGGCGCAGCTGTGGAAAGACTACGATCCAGAAAAGGGTGATTTCAAAGAGGAGATCGTCAGCGAACAGACCGCGAACGGAATCTATTCCCGCGATTCTTACATAAGCGCTTACGTCCTCGGTGAAGAGATCCGCGTCTACTGCACCTACCGCACTAAAGCCGGTGCCACAAACGCCCCTGGATTGCTCGATGTACACGGTTGGATGGGCTTGCCTTCAATTTCCGCCGAATATGTCAACGATGGATGGGCCGTCATGGCACACGATTACTGTGGCAAAAAAGACAACCGCACCCATTACACAAAATATCCGCTCAAACTCGACCACGGCCGAATGGAGGCAAAAACAATCCATGCCAAGTTGCCCACCGGAGCAGATATCACCGATCCGAAGCAGACCTCCCACTACCTTTGGTTCGCGATTGAAAGGCGCGTGCTTGGCTATCTTCTTGCCCAAAAAGAAGTGGATAAAAGCCGCGTCGGAGCCCGAGGCTACTCCTACGGAGGCACCTTGATGTGGAACCTCGGAATGGATCCGAGGGTGAAGGCCATTGTGAGTCATTTTGGGATAGGCTGGATCGCCTACTACCGGGACCGCGGCATTTGGATGTACGAGAACCCTCCCAAGGAACCGGCCATGTCTGCCGGAGAAAAACTCTTCATTCAAACCGTCGAGTCTCAGGCGCACGCGCCCTACATTAGTGCCCCCACCCTTTGGCTGACTGGTTCCAACGACCACCACAGCGGACACGAACGAGGTGGAGAGACTTTCAAAATGTTCAAGCCCTCCGTGCCCTGGTCGTTTGCCGTCCAAGCCCGAGGTCATCACAACACCGAAAAACTTGGTGATGACTGCAAGCTCTGGCTGGAAAAATACGTGCTGGGCAAAAACATCGCTTGGCCCGCCCGCCCAAAAGCCGAAATCGACCTCGATAAGAACGGAGTTCCCCAGATCCGAGTCACCCCAGACTCGCCGATGACGCTCAAGGAGCTACAGATCGTCTACACCCAGAAAGACCCGAACAATTTGACCCGCTCGTGGCGCGACGCCCCTGCAATCCGCGAGGGCAACACCTGGAGCGCGAAGCTCCCGGTCCTCAACGTGAGTGACTACGTTTTCGCTTTCTGCAACGTCCGATACGAAAACAACATCGTGCTCTCTTCGGACTTCAAGGCAGCCATCCCGGCCAACCTCGGAAAAGCTGTTGCCACAGACAAAGTCACCGACAGCATCCCTTGGCAAAACAACGAGTGGACGGAAACCGAGCCCGCCAAAACACCCGACGGCATCCAAGGCTTCCGCGCAAACAACAAAAAAACCGGCACCCGAAATCTCCAGATGGGCGACCCCGCGTGGAAAGCTAAGCCCGACTCCGCCCTCTCCATCCGCTTTCTTTGCTCCGAACCGCAGAAGCTGTTTCTATCGGCAAACGACCAGTTCGATAAAACTTTGGAAATGCAACCTTCCAACACTTGGCAAACGGTCGTTATCCCCGCGAAAAACCTTCTAAACAGGAGAACCACGCAGCCCATGAGTGATTGGTCCAAAACGAGCGATCTTTTGATCATGCCCGCCCTCGGCAGCAACGCGGATATCAGCAAGGTCATTTTCGCGGAATTCAAGTGGGTTCCTAGCCAGCCATAAGCGGCCCCTCGCCTTACCGACCGCCCGGCTACAACGCTTACGGTGGACGTAGCAGGCCAGGCAGCCTTCACCTCGATCAATGCGGCAATCCCGTAGGCCGCCACTGGAGACACAATCATGGTGAAGTCGGGCGTATACGGCGAAAGCGTGCGTCCGAACTCCCATCTGCGCGACGAGCGGCCTTCGCAAGATTTCCAAGCACAAGCATGCCAACACTTTCCATTGTAGGCAAAACCTTTTCTGGAGGCGAAATTTACGACAAACAAACGCAGGCTGAAAAAAAGCGTACCAAGGAAAAGACGATTTCTTGCTGTTTCTATATCAGTATCTGTTGTTCTGTTTTTATCTCATGAGCCCCCTCCTCCCCCTCCTCGGCTTCGCTCTCGCAACAGCCCCCACGACCACTCCGCTCGCGCCGACAAAGGCCGATGTCCCTTATGCCAACACGACCGAATTCCGTCAGACGCTCAACGTCTACGCTCCGGCTAAAAAATCCGACAAACCTGCGCCGGTGATCTTCTGGATCCATGGCGGTGGCTGGCAGAGCGGCGAAAAGACCAACGTGCAGCTGAAGCCTAAATTCTTCACAGAACAAGGCTTTGTCTTCGTTTCGACCAATCACCGCTTCGTGAAGACTGTGCCGATGAATGAGATTCTCTCGGACATCGCCAAGTCCCTCCACTGGACGCACGACCATGTCGCGGAATTCGGCGGCGACCCGAATCGGATCATCATTATGGGGCACTCGTCTGGCGCTCAACTCGCTGCCTACACCGCCATCGACGACCGCTACCTCAAGGCCGAAGGCCTGT
>CALQFT020000241.1 GCA_943329925.2 Opitutus sp. GAS368 | reverse complement strand
GGTGTATCATTTCGACGCGGCGAATCCTTCTCCCGTCAAACTCCCCGAGGCGCTCGACGGCCGTCTCTTCATCTACGAATGGATGCGCAACTGGATTCAGACTGCGAAGCTCGACACTCCCGGACCGGAACTCGAGCCGTTTGTGCCGACGTGGACGCTTCGCCGGCCGATCGACATGAAAATCGGCCCGGACGGGGCGCTTTATTTCATCGAATACGGCGACCAGTGGTGTGAAAACAAGGACAGCCGCGTCGTGCGTGTCGTCTATCGACGCGGTAATCGCGCACCGGTGGCGAGGCTCGTTGCAAGTGAAACGGCGGGCAAACAACCGCTCTCTCTCACCTTTGATGCCAGCACGTCCACCGATGCCGACGGCGATGCGCTGAAGTTCATCTGGAGCATCGCGGGAAAGGAACAGACCGGCGGCGGCGCGAAGTTCACACACACCTTCGAGCAGCCAGGCAGCTATGAAGTCAGCGTGACCGCAATCGATGCTAGCGGCGAGAAGAGCACGGCGAAGGAAATGATTAACGTTGGCAATGGGCGGCCCATCGTGCGTTTTGAGTCGCCAGCGCATGGTTCGTTCTTCGATTGGGAGTCCGCGATTCCTTACAAGGTTTCCGTGACCGAAACGGATGGCGACATCGTGCAAACGAATCTCACCACGGTGCAGGGCGAGTTCCGTGGTCGCCGCTTCGCCACGGATGGCGACAAGGACGTGCTCGATCCTGGACTTGCGATGATGCGCGCCAGCACCTGCTTTGCCTGCCACATGGCCGACACGCCATCGGCCGGTCCGCCTTACAAAACCGTCGCTTTGAAATACAAGGACGACGCTGCTGCTGCCGAACGGCTCGCGCAAAAAGTCCTCACCGGCGGGGGCGGCGTGTGGGGCCAGCTTTCGATGCCACCGCATCCTCAGCACAATATCGAGCAGCTCCGCAGCATGGTCGCCTGGGTACTCTCGCTCAAGGACGATCCCGCGAGCCCGCCGCAGTCTGGAGCCAGCGGCACCTTCACCGCGCCGAAGAAGCCCGAGAAAGGCACTCGCGTGGACGAGGGCGTGCTCATCCTCACCGCCGCTTACACAGATGATGGCAAGCAAGCAACCATGCCGCGCTTGCGAGGTGAAGGCACTCTGGTGCTGCATTCCCGCCGCAAAAAAGCTGCGCTCTATGATGAGAACCACGGCATGGCCTACGTCGAGCACGCCTACGGGGAGAAGGCCATCGTCGGCCACTTCAAAGATGGAACCCACATCCTCTGGCGCGACCTAAATCTCACCGGCATCTCGCACATCACCGTCCGCGCCGGCTGCTTCGACACCAAGGGCGGCACCCTCGAACTCCGCAGCGGTTCACCCACCGGCCTCGTGCTAGCCAGAGTCGAAGTGAAGCCCTCCGGACAAGCTGACTCAGGCGAGTTTCCCTCCATTCCCGCAACGCTCACGAACGCGAACGGCCTCACCGACGTCTGCGTCGTAGCTCGCTGCGCTGACAAAAGCACCGAACTCGGCTTGAACTGGATCGAGTTCCAGCCGTGATGCGATATTCTGTGAAACACTTCTGGGCCTTCGGTGTACTGCTGCTCGTGCCGTTGGCCACACTCCATGCCGCTGACGGCCTTCTCCGCACCGAGACGTGGACCGAGAATTGGCCCAACGCCTCCGGCGCGATGGAAAAGCGCACAGTCACCGCCGAGGTGTGGACGCAGGCCATGCAGGCCGATCTGGATGCGAATGGCAAACTGCACATTCCGGCGCGAGATAAGCCCTACTACCTAGACGGTCCTCTCGTGCTGAAGTCGGGCCAGAAACTCACCGCAGATGCGAAAGCGGAGATCCGGCTCAAACCCGGCTGCAACACCTGCATGGTTCGCAACGAACACATCCTCGGCTTTGCCGATCAGCCCGTACCATCTGACTCGAAGCCGGACACCGACATCACCATCGAAGGCGGCATCTGGACGACACTGGCAACCTCCCGCGCTGAATCGAACGGCAACCTGCGTGGCAACTCCTCCAAGCTCAAGCCCGTGCCCGCCACCCACGGTGTCATTCTGCTGCACAACGTCCGGCACGTAACAGTGCGGAACGTCACCGTGCGGCAGAGTCGCCCCTTTGCGGTTCATCTCGGCAACATCAGCGACTTCACCGTCGATGGCCTCACGCTCGAGCGGCACGGACGCGATGGCGTGCATGTCGATGGCCCGGGGAGCGAAGGCGTCATTCGCAATGTGAGCGGCGATTCACACGATGACCCCGTCTCGCTCACTGCTTGGGATTGGCGGCAATACAACGTCACGTTTGGGGCCATACATCATCTCACCATCGAGCACATCACCGGAGCGCCCGATGACAAACATGGCACTGACGCCATTCGCCTGCTGCCCGGCGTGAAGCGCTTCAGCGATGGCTCCACGCTCGATTGCCCCATCCGCGACATCACGCTGCGCGACATCATCGACATCCGCGACTTCAAGCTCTACGACCAGCCCAACCTTGAAGTCGGGCGCGACAATGACGCCAGCGCGGGCATCGGCACGCTGAAGAACATCGTGTTTGAAAACCTCACCTTCAATCGCCCCGGCAGCATCCAAATCCACGCCAACACCGACGGACTCACCGTGCGCGATGTGAAGCTGCTCTTTCCACCTCTCGCCGGCTATCACCTCATCGAACTCGGCCCAAAGTCGATGACCTACAAGAGCGGCGGTCCATCCACACCGGAGAAATGGACCGAGATCTTCTCTCCTGACCTCGATTGCACCGTGCGCAGCGTCCGTGTCACTGGCGTTCGTACTCGTGACTCGGAAATTGATTTGCCCATCGAACAAGTCGTCAAAGTCATCGAGCAAAAGCTCAACCCCGACTACCCCAAGACCACGCCTCGAGGCGGAACAGGAAAGGGCACCTGGGTTCGTTGATGAATCTCCTTCGCCGCCCGCCGCAGTCCATTTTCATGACTAATCCCCCTCCTTCACGCGTGCGCCAAGTGGTAATGTGGTTCGCCGTCTCGCTGGCGGTTATCACCTACGTGGACCGCGTTTGCATATCGCAGGCAGCTCCGGCGATGCAGGCGGAGCTGGGGATGACAAAAATCCAGATGGGTTATGCCTTCACTGCGTTTGGTTGGGCGTATGCGCTCTCTGAAATCCCCGGCGGCCGTGCATCTCGTGCTCGCCGCAACTGGCAACAACTGGAGCATTAACATGGCCCTTTTCGCCCTCAGCTACTTCCTCGGCGCCGTCTGCTGGGCCTTCATTGACTCCGACGAACGCCTCCATGAATAATCCATCACACCATCACCACATGACCCCATCCTTTACCTCCCGACGTTCCTTCCTTGCCAGTCTCGCCACACTCGCTGCCACTCCGTTGTTTGCCCGTGACTTTGGTTCCGGTGCGGCGCCCGTGCGTTATCCCGAACCGGATGTCATTGCCCTCGACAAGGCATTTGAGAAATACAAGATCGCCATGGCGCCTATCGAGCGGCTGCATACCGGCATGTATTGGGCGGAAGGCCCGGCTTGGAGCGGTTGGGGAAATTACCTGATGTGGAGCGATATCCCGAATGACGTGCAACTTCGCTGGCTGCAGGACGACAACCAAGTCACCACACTGCGCAAGCCCGCCAATCACAGCAATGGCAACACCTTCGACCGCGAGGGCCGCCAGATTTCCTTCGAGCACGGAAACCGCCGCGTGGTGCGTTACGAGCCCGACAGCACCGTCACCGTCCTCGCTGAGAAGTTTGACGGCAAGCCCTTCAACGCACCGAACGACGGCGCAGTGCATCCCGATGGCAGCGTGTGGTTCACCGATCCCGGCTACGGCAGCCTCGGAAACTTCGAGGGACATAAAGGGGAGCTCTTCCTCAAGGAAGCAGTCTATCGCATCGACCCGAGTGGCAGGATCGACAAAGTTACCGAGGACCTCTTCAAGCCCAACGGCCTCTGCTTCTCTGCCGACTACAAGAAGGTTTACATCTGCGACACCGGTGCCACGCATTACCCCGAGGCTCCAAAAAACATCAGAGTTTATGATGTGGACGGCGGAAAACTGAAGAACGGACGCGAGTTTGCTTCCATGAAAATGGACCTCAATGGTAAGCAAGTCGCGGGCCTCGCCGACGGCATCCGCTGCGACAAAGACGGCAACGTCTGGGCCGGTATGGGCTGGGTGGGCGAAGGCTACGACGGCGTCCACATCTACTCTCCCGAAGGCAAACGCATCGGCCAGATATTGCTACCGGAAATCTGCGCCAACGTCTGCTTCGGAGGCCCGCGCCGCAATCGCCTCTTCATGGCTGCGAGCCGCAGCCTCTACGCGGTCCATACCGAGGCTATCGGCGCGCATTGGTGCTAAGGAATGTAAGCGAAACGTATCTTATGAAACTCTCCAATGCGAAGCCACAACCGGAAAGCCGGGCTGATCACAATCTTTCGTTCATGGATCGCTCCGCGCTGAAGGCGTTCATGGATCCGCGTGCCGCCATCGTGACACCTCCCGGAAAAGGGTGGCGCGGCTGGCCCGAAGCCTACGGCTATCTGACTTCGCAACCGAAAATTCAGCGCCTCCAGATCTCGGATATCGTCGCCGAGGCATTGGAGCAAATCCTGTATCCCGGAGAGACTTATCGCACAACGAGCATTCACCAGTTCAGCCCGCGCTGAGTGCGTCAGTCTGTTTTTATGAATAACTCCTCACTCTCATCCCAACTTCAACGACTGCTCCCGCGCGGCCGAGTACTAGACTCGCCGGCGCAGCTTGCGGGCTATGCCTCCGATGCGCTCGGCTACAAGAGCTACCGGCCGGATGCGGTCGTCATTCCCACAGATGCGGAGGAACTCGTCGGATTCATGAAAGGCGCCCGGGAGCTCGGCGT
>CALQFT020000240.1 GCA_943329925.2 Opitutus sp. GAS368 | reverse complement strand
GGGGCAACTAGTGCTCTCACTCGTCAAATTTCAAATCCTACCGCCCATGCACGCCGCAAAATTTCAGAAACATTGTTGGGGAATTGTGAAGTCGCTTGCCCTCACTCTCATGCTGCTGGTCGGCGCGAGATCGAAAGTGGAGGCTGCTCCGGAAAGCTCTGGGCAGGACCACTGGGTTTCGAGTGGCTTTTCGCTTAATATTCCCGCCGAACGAGTCGGTATACATAGGCGGTGTATCACGGCGAACCAGAATGGTGTGTATGTCGGCGTTTTCGGTGTCGGCGTTCCCGGCGGAGATAATGTAACAGGTGTGGAGCAGTACGGTCTAGACGGATCGTTTGTTCAATTGTGGAGCGAAAGTTTCTCGGGGATTGCAGGTCTGGCTTCAGACTTGGCGGGGAATGTTTATGTTTTCGATCGTGCGGCTGGTTTAGTGAAGGTTTTCTCAAGCTCTGGAAGTTTATTCCGCAGTTTTGGCAACACTGGCCAGGTTGGGACAGTGTTATCCAATGCCAATGGCGCTGGGATTTCACAAGGAATAGCAGTCGCAAATAGTGGATTGGTGTACGTTGCTGACGGAGGCAATCAATGCGTGAAGGTTTTTGATTCCAATGGAAATTTCCTCCGCAACATAGGCGAACAGTCCAGCCCTCATCCAGCGGGCGATTCTGGGACGGGCGGAATCGCAGTGGACGCTGCGGGGAATCTTTTCACCTACGTTCGAGCTGATGGCTATGGAGATAATCACTCTGTTCGAAAGTTCGCTCCGGACGGCACTTGGCTGTTGGACGGTAGAACTTATGGAAGTAGCAACTGCGGGGGATTTACTTTGACTGCAACACGTGACGGCGTCGTAATTGGAGGTTATTATTGGTATTCTTGGGACGGTCGTGTCGGTATTCTTGGACCTGACGCCTCTCCTGATAACACTCTTGAAAACACCGTTGTTTTTGCGGCTGATGTTATTCCTCAGTCGTACGCTGAAGGCTGTTCTGCTGATCCGTTTGGGAATATCTGGCTGGTGAGAAACAATACCGTTCTCCGATCAGAACGCCGGATGCGTTTTGACGCGTACATCCCGGCAAAAATCGTTCCCCAACCCTCCATCTTAAACGTCTCTCAGTCTCCGGGTTCGCAAAATGTAAACATTGATTATCAGGTTGTGGCCGCAGGCAGCTACGACTCTGCTCTTATCGGCTTCTTAAATGGGGTGCGTAGTTGGGATAATCTGGTAATTGCAGGTTCGCAGAATGTGGTGAAAACCGGGTTTGAGGGATCAGTGGGTTCGGGGACTGCGACGGCGGGCGGTTCGACAAACACGGCACCTTTGGGGACGGTGACGCTGTTTGCAGGTTCACCTTCACCTTCTTTTCCTGGAGCGCCGCCGATCGCAATCGCAGACGGTGTGGGGGCCGCTGCGATTTTTAACAGTGTTAATTCGCTAACTCGGGATTCCGCGGGCAACCTGTACTTAGACGATTTCTCCTCAATTAATAGTGGCACTTCACGGGTGGTGGCTGCCAACTATCTCCGTAAAGTGACGCCAACGGGGAATGTTTCGACATTGACTGATGGAAGCTTTGTTTCGGGCACTGATTCTTTTGGAAATGCTATTCCGTTGCCAATGGCTTTATCCAGTGATCGGTTGATAGTCGGTCCAAATCAAGCTAGCGGTTTGTTTACGCTCTCTTTGACTGGTTCGTTGCTGTCTTCAGTAAACGTGCTTGGGGATGCTGAGATTAGTGGCGGCCCTGGCCTTATGCGCACGGCAGTTGATTCGTTTGGGAATCTGTATGTTCTCTCGGGAGAACCTGGATTTAGTGCTCAGAAAATCCTGAGGATATCTGGTGGTACGATTACCACGATTTATATGGGGCAGGCGACGGCGACGTGGGATAGTAGTTCCATCTTTAACATCACGGCTACCCCGGCGGGTGATGTGTATGCCTTTACCTCCACGGCGGCTAAAAGACTAGTGGACGGTTCATTGCTTCTAATAGCAGGCACCGAGTCAGCAATGCCGGGTCCCGGGGAGGTGCTTGATGGCGTCGGAAGTGCCGCTCGACTTAGTTTCCCTACAGCGATGGCAAGTGATGCGGCTGGAAATATATTATTTATCAATCAATATTACAATCCCACTACAGGGGAGTATGCTAACTCTTTGCGTGTGCTGACTCCTGCTGGCATCGTTAAGACGATTCCTAGCTTGTCATCTAGCTTGCCACCAAACACTTTTGTTCAAAATATTGTTCCTGGTGATAATGGAGTGATTTATTTATCTGCATCTAACGCAATCTATAAATACAGTCCTGCTGTTACTCCTTCCTTGATCACCGCCGCTTCTTGGAATCTCGCGGCGGATCTTCCGAACACCCCTTACGCCAACATGGCGTTTGAAGTTCTCGCACGCGACGACCGGGCTTTGGTCGGTGTACACTTCGTCACCATTCCGTCGGATAACGCCAATCCGCAGCCGCTAACAGTCAGCAATCGTCCAGTGCTGGAGGCCGATCTTTTTGATTTCTGGTTGTGGTTGTTGGCCAAAAATGATCCTCGCGTTACACGCCAGGGCAATGCGGTGGTCATGACGCCTGAGGGGCAAGCTTTAGCGACCAACATTCCTTCTCCGTATGGCGGAAATTACGGAGCGACGAATGTGCTCCATGACGGCAGCTCTACTACGGTCATCGGTTTTGCCTTCGCTTGCAAAGTGCTCGGCTATCGTCCAATCACTCCCCAAGAGACCGATCGCGTGAATTCCGGTCAATTTGTGAGTTCCATCGGGTATAACTCGGTGGTGCTCAGCGCCGGAACCGTAGCCGGCCAGTAAGACCCGCTGGATCACCTTTTTAGGAGCCCAAAATAGTGGCAAACTTGTACTCAACTGTGGGAAAACTCACCCGCTGGTGGTGCGCTTCAGTCGCGTTGTGTGCGCTGCTGTGGGCATCCGGTGCCGCGTCCGTTCTTGCGGTCGAAGGGGACTTTGACAACGACGGCATCCCAGATGCTCTCGAGCAAATCCTTGGCACAAACCCCAACCTGCCAGACATCTTTCTGGAAGGTGGCGTCTCTCGGCGTGCCTGGGCGCAGGCGTCTGTCCTGCTCTCGCCAGATTATTATCAGCTGACTTTTGTCAGTTCTCCCGCAGGGCTGTTGCAACGTTCGACCCAATATGTGAGTGGCTCGCTTCAGGTCACTCTTCCCTCTGCGACTCCTCAGACCAGTGGGTATCGTTTTGTCGGTTGGTACGACTCGAATGGAGCTCGTGTTAGTGCTCTGGGAAGTAATCAGGCGCCTGTTACTGCTGTGAATGGTGTAATGACATTCACAGCTCGTTATGTCCCCGAAACGGCAGATGCGGATATTGATGGCTTGGTGGATTGGTTGGAATGGTTGAGCTTTGGCACGCTCGCTTACACTGGTCAGTCGGATCCGGATTCCGACGGCTTTTCCAATGCGCTGGAACAGCTTTTGGGTTATACGTCGTTTTTGGCCGACTCCGTGGTGGAAGGCGGGGTTAGTCGTCGTTCAGCCCAACTTTCCGTGCTGTTGTCGCCCAACTATTATGCGTTGACGTTCGTCAGCGAGCCGGCCGGTTTTCTGGCGAGATCAACGCAGTTTGCGACGGGCACCACGCAGATCTCTCTGCCTGCGATCAATCCCCAGACGAACGGATACCGTTTTACTGGTTGGTACCAAGACGGTCTTCGCGTTGGTGTTCTGGGCAGTAATCAATCTCCAATCGTTACCGTTAATGGCGAGGCGACTTTCACTGCTCGTTATTTCCTTGGAACGGTGGACACGGATTTCGATGGCCTAGTGGATTGGTTGGAATGGTTGAACTTTGGCACGCTCGCTTACACTGGTCAGTCGGATCCGGATTCCGACGGCTTTTCCAATGCGTTGGAACAACTTTTGGGTTACCAGCTCGCCTTGAAGGATTTGGTTTTTGAAGGCGGTATCAGCCGCCGTGCGTCTGCCTTGACCTTCAATTTGACACTTCAACTGGTGCCTGTTTTTGTGAATTCACCGCAGTCGACTGCAGTTTCCAATGGCGGTTCGCTTTATCTCTCGGCTGAGGCGGCTGGCGTAGGAACTATCACGTATCAATGGTTTCGTGGTCAGACTGTAATTCAAGGAGCAACGCAGAATTTCCTTTCTGTCAGTCAGGTTCAACCTACGGATTCTGGCACTTACACCGTGGTTGCGATGAACGTGAATGGCAGCGTAACCAGTGCGCCTGCTATTGTGACGGTTTTGCCGGTGGGAAGTTACGCGTTGAATGCTTCGCTTGTGGCGGGGAGCACCACGCTGAATTATCAAACGGCTTTTGGGTTCGCGCTCTCTCGGGGGATGGTGTTGACGGGGCAGGGAATTCCGTCGGGGACAATCCTCAATGCTTTGTCAGGGGACGGCATGTCGCTGACGATGTCGGCGGCGGCGACACAGTCGGGTAGTGTGAATGTCGTGGCTTCTCCGTCACTTTTGCAGAGTTTTGCGACGAACGTGTTTGCCGATCTCTCGCTGTTGAACGGCGGGACGAGCGCGGTGACGGTGGACTTGAATCCGCTGGTGGGCGGTTCTGTGGCGGCGATCTCTGGACGGAGCTGGGGGTTTGCGGCGAATCAGACGGCGCCAAACGGGACGCAAGGGTTGGTGCTGACGCAAAACGGCAGCCTGAGTGTGAGCAGTGCCACGCCGGCGGGCGTGCAAGATTTTCAGGTGGAACTGAGCGTCGAGGGAACTTTGGTTGCGACAGGGACGGTGACGTTGAACGCAGCGTATCCGAGTCTTAATTACGTGAGCGGCACAGTGGGGAATCCCGCGCAGACGGTCAATTTGGCGGAGATATTCCCGTACTTGGTGACGGGCACCTCGACGAACTGGAGCCTGACTCCGGGTGCGCCGTTTTTGTTGGCGGGTGGATCGTTGACTGCGGGTGGATCGTTG
>CALQFT020000239.1 GCA_943329925.2 Opitutus sp. GAS368 | reverse complement strand
TCGTGACCGAGGCATTTGAAATGTACAGCGAGCCTCCGGTTCTTCCTGCGAGCGTACGTACGCCGGAAAGGGAACCTCCGTCCACAATGGCAAGGGTCCCCGCGTTGATCCAAACGTCGCCGGAGAGGTTATTCGCCCCGGAGAGCGTCAGCGTTGAAGCACCCGACTTGTAAAGACTGCCCGCCCCGTTCAGCCCCAGCGTCCCACCCGCGCTCAAAAGCGAATAATTCAGAGTACCCGCAGTGAAGGACATCGAGCCCGCCACACTGATGCCAGCTGAGGGCACGGTGATAGTGGTGTTCGTGATCGTCTGCCCCGAGCCGTTGGTGTCCTGAAACTTGAGCAGCATACCCGAGGGGAGAGATGCGTACGTCGAGAAATTAACACCGCCGGACCAGTTGGCCGTCGTGTTGTCCCAAGAACCGTTCACTGCGCCTGTCCAGATGCCGATTACGTCGGTGACATCGCGCAACTGCATCGCGTTGATTTGACCGCTTGGTGCCGAGGAGATCGTCCCCTGAAGAGTGAGCGTCTGGGAGACTCCGGAGGCGACGAACGAGCCCGTCACATACTGACCGACTCCGCCGCCAGCATTTGAGGCATTGAAGTCCAAGTACACGGCATTTCCACCCGTGGAAGTGATGTAGTCGTTGCGATCAACAGAACCGGTGAAATTATTGCGGCTTTCATTACCCCACAACTGTACGGCGTACACCCGATTGGCAGTTAGTCCGTTTAACGAAAGCGTCATCAACCCAGTGCCGTCAATGTAGATGCCCGCTTTAAGCAAATTCTGATAAGCGGCCGACAAATTATCAATGGCACCCGCTTGGTAATAGCCCCCGAACCAAGTCGAACCGGCACCAGATATTCCCAAATTTCCCGCTCCTGTGGCGCTGTTGGTGTACGCGAAGGCGACCCCGTTGACAGTAGAGGCCGCCATGAAGTTGTAGGCGTACATCGCCGTCCCGAGGGTCAGAACATCGGCGTCACCAGCGATGGTGAGGGCTGACTTAAAATTAATCGGAGCGGCAAAAAGTGCGCCGGTGCCGAAAAGAAAGACGGCCAAAAGCATCCCAAAGGCGGAGGAAAGCTGCCGTTTGAAGAAAGAAACGGCATGAAGGCGCACGCCACAAACCACCGACGGAACAGAATTCCGAGGTGTAGAATCCAAGACAACCTTCTCGGACTTTGATGTTTGCTGAAAAATCATGAAGTGATCTGATCGACAGTTTTTACTAAAACAGTAAAAACCAGACCCTCACTTGAAGCAGGAACCTCGCCAAAGTGCGTGTTTCGTCAGAATTTTCCCTTGCGAACCCTCAATTTCGTGCAACCCAACTGCGCGCCTAGTTGCACTCCTGCTCGACGACCTTTATTACTCAGTTATTCCCTACTAGGCCCCCCCTTTCTGACTGGCCCCTTATCTCGCCCTTGGCTCCAAATTCCCCAATCCTAGACTCAGCCAATCGAGCGATAAGGATTTCCGATTTTCCAGATTCCCAAGTTTCCAGCAGTGGAATTGAAACAGAGGAACAGTCAAAGCTCTGACTGCGATGTTTCCGGTCCATGCACTGATCGATGTTCTCGGAAAACTGGAAAATGGAAATTCTAAGGGCGCCAGTGGGATCTGCAAACGGCGGCCGAAAAGTGCAGTGGGTGCCGGCTATACGTGGCCCCCTCAGGCTTACAGTTGTGCTCAACGCGAAGGTGCAAAATTTTGCACCCTGACCGAACGCTTGACCCTGCATCGTTTAGATCCTTTACAGAAAGCCCTAGAGCATGTCCTGCACAAGCGAACTCCTGCCTGACAAAGCCAAGCTCGGACTCTGGCTCGGATGATGGCCAAAATGCCGGCGCATTTCCAGATTTCCAGGAGGGGGGGCAGAACTGCCGGAATGAGGGGTTTGCAGTGCCTTTTTGAGCAACCCGCGATTCCATAGGTGTTCAAGACGACGGCAAGAAACTTAAGGTTGGGTCAAACGCGATAATAACCTCAACTCCATCCCAACCAGAATCCCCGGCCCTGACACCAGCGCCTCTCTTCTAAAATTACGGCGCGCTCAAAAGCAGGTTCCCCGACAACTTTGGCGCTGTCGTCATCGTTTGTCCCGCCGCTGGCGGCTTGGGCAGAAGGAAGTAGCCGTACCCGTTGATAGTCCCGCCTGGCGTCTGCACAAGCTGACCATAGAAGTTCGCCCTGCGTGCAGCATCCGCCGCGGTGGCTCCTGGGAGTATGAAACTTCCACTAAACGCCCCAGTCGAAACACTCAAACTACTGACACGCACTTGGTTGATATTTACAGGAACCGTGATGCGATTCAAAACACTTGTGCGTCCCAGTGAGGTCACCGTAACCGCCTGATTAATGTCGTCACTCAAACCGCCGCTACCGAAAACCAACTGCGCATTTTCCGCCCCTGGGCTCAGCCCCAAAATCAACTCACCCTTTTCGGGAAGCACATACAAGCCACCACTTACAGTCAGCTCAATTGGGGCAAATCCGACCTGGTAAGTGAGGGCGGGTTTCGCACTGAGATCCGGCCGCATCCAAGTGGGATTGCCGGATAAATTATTGTCGAAGTCGATATCCAGTCGCCCCACCACGGAACCCAAATTTGTATAAAGCGAACCGTAGAGAAATCCTTCGCCATTGGGCCCAACAAAAGTGGTGCTGGTCATTTTAGTGCCGTCTGAAAGGGATGTTGTTATGAAAGAGATCCCCGACTTTGCGCTCACCATTAGCGATCCGAACCCACGACCCTGAGGCAAACTTTCATCCTCATCATTGGGTTGATGGAGGTAAAATGTGTGCAATCCCTTAAATACATTGGCATTGCCGGGTGTCGTGGGCCACACATTCCGCCACCCGTCAATGCCAACGGTGTTTGCTGATCCGTCACTCAAAGATCCCGATAAAATATTTCCCTCGCTATCCAGAGAAACGTCCAAGGTGACACTCGTTTTTGGAAGCACACACCAAATCCGCGCTGTTTGCGGCGCCGAAGTCGAGGAAGCCGGCGAAGCAATCAAACTTCCTCGGAAAGCAATCGCAGTCACACCGTTGAGCAGCCTCCCGCTGTATGCACCTCTTGTCGTTGTGGTGATCTGAATGGTCGAACCGAGGTTTCGATTGAGCACGTTATTCCGCTCAATCCAACCTTGGAACACACCGATAAGCCCTGGATCGAGTCCCGCGACATTGATTTCAAAATTTAACGGAACCGCTCCTGGACTCTTTCCTGTAATACTCACGGCGTAAGTGCCCGCCTGAATTGGAGAACCACTGAGTACGCCCGTTGACGGGTTGAACGCAACTCCAGGAGGCAAGTTAGAAGTGCTGTAGCCGAGAGTATCTGTGGGAGTCAAAACCTGCTGGCTTATAGGCCCAGAAATCACCGCCGCCAGCTTTGAGTTCGAAACCCCAGCATTGACCGTCACCGTCAACTTCGCGCTCCCGCTTGTCACACTCCCTGCCGGGCTGCCCACCACGACACTGTAGCTCCCAGCATCGGTCGGCTGCGCAAAGGCGATCGCGAACGTGGCGCTGGTGCCACCTGCAAGGTTTACACCATCCTTGCGCCATAGGTAGGACAAACCGACGGAGGTGTCCGCTTCGACGCTGAAGCTAACGAGATCCCCCACCTTCGCGTCCTGAGCCAACGGCTGCCTCGTGATGACGGGCGTCACCGGCGTCGAATCGAAAGACGCATTCGTCACCGGCGAGAAACGCATACTCAACCCGCCTTCGGAAACCACATCCACCAAACCAGGGTGATACCCCAACAGAAACTCCAAGGACAGCACAAGGCCGTCCCCATCCGCATCGGTCGCCCCGGACGCGCCCAGCGTCCCGTTGTAAAGCAGCTCCTGCCAGTCGGGAATTCCGTCGGCGTCGGCGTCCTCAGTTTCGAGGACATATTTCGCAACGGCGACTTGGTCGGCATTCATCAGAATGGACGCGCTTCCCGCGGCGGCCGTGGTGGCGTCTTTCACTTGCGCTCCATCCACGTACCAACCCACAAAACGGTAGCCATTCACGACCGAGGCGAACAGATCCGGCGTTTGCAGAGTGCCTCCCAACTCCCCTAATTGCACGGACTCCGCTTGCAACCCAAGCGGATCACTCGTGACACGAAGCGAGCGATAGCCGGCAAGATTCAGGTCGCTAATGGGGGAAAACCGCATGGCCAACCCGCCCTCGGACACAGTGTCCGTCAAATAGGGGGCAAACCCCAAAATTTGTTCCATCGCCAAACTGAGTCCATCGGAATCAGTGTCGGAACTCGCCGCCTGAAACAATCCCGAAAAGGCAAACCATTCGTACCAGTCGGGAATTCCATCCCCGTCGCTATCGGAGGATTCGAGCACATATTTTGCCGTGAAAACTGTGGCTCCAATGACCGACAAATTTGCGGGCTGGTTCGTCGTCGGTGAATCGGCGCGAGCGGTGCCGATATACCATCCCGCAAACAGGTAGCCGTTCACCGAGTCCGGAGCAACAGGCAGGGTGACCGTAGTCTCTCCCGTCACGAATTGCGTGGCCGGATCCAGCAATCCGGGCGGATCGCTAACGGTTTGGACTGCGTAATAGCTGTTTGAAAAAGGCAGGAGGGTCACTGGGGAAAAGCGCGCCGATAAACCGCCTTCGGACACGCTGTCAGGCAAGCCGGGATGGTAGCCCAACAAGTTTTCCAAAGCGTTGCTAAGCCCGTCACCATCTGCATCAACACTCGCTGTTTTGGAGAGGTCGCCAAAAAATTCCAATTCAAACGCATCGGGAAGGCCGTCGTTGTCTGTGTCGGCCGAGGTGAGTGTGTAGACTGCGACTAGCGTTGCATTCGCCGTGGGCACAAAGCTTACGGGGTTAAGGGAGCGTCCCGCGGCATCCGCTTGCCTCACCCCATTGAGCTTCCAAAAGGAAAAGCTGTACGCATCAACGGTCCATGGAGCCG
>CALQFT020000238.1 GCA_943329925.2 Opitutus sp. GAS368 | reverse complement strand
GCCGCCGGCGGATGGACCGGCACCATCATCATCCCGTGGAAATCCCTCGGACTTCAGCTTAGCCCCGGCATGGAAATCAAGGCCAACGTCACCCGCTTCCGCGCCGGAAAGGAACCCACCATGTGGTCATCAGGCCCAACGCCCAAACCAAAGCCCGGCCATCAACACTTCGGCTCCCTCTTTTTCCCGGAGGAGTGAGGCGATGCGCCTGACTCGATATCAAGCAGCCAATCTTTAGAACAGAAGCCACCATGAAACGAAACCTCAACCTAATCACCCTCACCGCCCTGCTCCTGGCGGCGTCATCCCTGAACGCCGAAACGTCCACTGCTCCAACAGCAGCACAAGACCAGCGGAGCACCACCAGCGTCGCCACGCAGAAGAACATCGGCGCTCAGGTCGGCCGGGACGCTTCGGGACGGCCCGTGCTCACTCTCGACGGAGTTCCGTCAAACTTCATGGGCGGCCGGCCGCGGAGTGCATCGCTGGAGGATGACGCTCGACCATCCCCCTACCATAAGGCCGGACTGGAGTTCCTGAAGCTGCGGATCAACGCGGGGGTTTACTCCGCCAAGAAGCTTAACTCGCGCGACCTCCAAAACATGTCGCCATTCTGGAACGGCAAAAGGAAGTATGACCCCAAGGCTCTCGAACGGTTCCTGTCCAACGAAACGAAAGCCAATCCGAACGCCCGGCTAATCCTCTACCTGCTCATCCGGAACTATCCGGAGTTTGGCTTTGCGAACCCCGAGCAAGACCTGTCGCTCAGTGACAAGGGTGCGCTGCAGGTGCGTCCCGGCGCCCGCCCCGCCGACGATGTGATACGCAACGAGAAAGGGGAATCGATGATTATCGCGGGGTCTCACTTCGAGCGATTTGACACCGCCGCGCCTCAGCCGGAGCCGGGCGCACCGAATGAATACGCCATCTCGTTCTTTTCGCAGCGATACCGGGCGGAGGTGACCGCGATGCTCGCCGAACTGGTGCGCACGGTGGAGGCCAGCCCTTATGCAGACCGGGTCGCCGGCTACATGCTGGGCGGCGGATTGGACAATCAGCAATACGCCTGGTCGGTTCCCGACAATTACCTGCGCAACGACCCACACCTTTGGGGCGACTATTCCCCCGTGGCGAAAAAGGCATTCATCGGTTGGATGCGGAAGAAGTATGGCGAGAACCTTGCGACTGTGAACCAGGCTTGGCGCACGAAGTTTGCGTCGTTTGACCAGATCACCCCGCCACCCTCAGCGAATCTGGCAGGCGGAGCGCCGTTTCACGACCCTGTGAAAGAGCGGTGGGCTTACGACTTCAAACGGTTTCTGGCCGAGGGCCGGGCTGATTTCATCGAGACGCTCGCGGCGGCCATCAAGAATGCTGCGACGCGGAAGGTGCTGGTCGGGTGCAGCGCCGCCGACGGCGCTGCCCGCCGCGACAACACCACCACCTCACGCCTCATCCGTTCGCCGCACATTGACTACAGCTTTCATCAGGTCACCTACAGCGTGCGCATCCCCCCGTCCGCGGGCGGCTTCAACGCGCTGCTGGATACCTACCCGGTGAACGGCAAGCTTTTCGTCGCCGACATGGATCACCGGCTCTGGACGGGACCGATACAAGGCACCACGAAGGTGGGCAGCATAGTATCTTATACGGACGAGTCGGTCGGCCGCGCAGCAGACATGCCGATGCAGCGGGCCATGTGGCGGCGCGAACTGGCCCGGCTCTGGATTTCCGGCAACAACGGCACCCTGTTCACGGACAACGATTTTGATTTTTCCCACTGGGACAATGCCGAGATTCGAGGAGAGCTGGCCTTGCTCAATCAATTCACCCGCGACCTTGTCAGGAAGCGCACCACCGCGGCATCGGTCCCGAAGGCTCCGCCCGCCGCCGACGTGGCCTTTATCTTCGACGAGGAGGCGGTGGACTTTGCACGTTCAGCGCTCTCCGAGTTCCATTCCGCGGGTCTGACGGCGCAGTGGCGGGAGTCACATGCCTCGGGCGTTCCCATCCGCTACTACTACGCTCAGGACCTTCGCGAAGCCCTGATTCCGCCGGCGAAACTCTATGTCCTCCAAAACCTGATCAACATCGACGAGAGCATGGCCGCGCAAATCAAGAAGTTGCGCGAGGCGGGGGCAACCATCGTTGTGCTGCAGGGCACCGGAATGGCCCAACTTCGCGCGGGGACGGCCGATTTTCTCGACGAGGTTCTGGGCATCAAGCTGCGGCCGCTCGACACCATCGCCAAAGCCGCCGGACCACCGGCCCCGGCGCAAATCGCTTCTTCTCATCCGCTCCTCGTTGGCGAAAGGTGGAATCCCGCCGCCCCCTCTTTCAACGCGGATCGCCTGAAGGAAGTCGAGGGCATCGCCCTGACCGTTGCGGACTCACGGGCGTCCATCCTGGGATATTATCCGCAATCCGGGATGCCGGCATCCGCAGTGGTTGAAGGTTCCAACGGCGGCAAAGTGGTCTTTGTGGGTGCTTACAATCTCTCTCGCGACGCCATCAGCCGCCTCGCCGCCTACGCTGGCGCGTGGCGGGTGGCACCGCCGGGCAACGTCATCGCCGCCGGCGGGGAACTGCTGATGATTCATCCGCTCAAGGACGGCAACGTGGAGGTGGTGCCCCAAACCGCCGCTGCGTTGCGGCAAGTTCCTCCCGGCGACGTCGCTTCACCGAAAGCAGCCAAGCACACGCTCCAACTCAAAGCCGGAACCACCTACCTGTTCGAGGTAACTCAATAATGAAAACGACCTTCACACTCCTCACCGCCCTGCTGCTCGCGCCGCTGGCCGCGCTGCACGCCGCAGACACCAAGCAAAGCAAACGGCCCAACGTCATTTTCATTCTCACCGACGACCAGGGCTGGAATGACGCGCACTTCGCCGGGCATCCGTATGTGAAGACGCCGAACCTCGACCGGCTCGCTGAGGAGGGAACGTGGTTCAAACAGTTCTACGTCGCCGCCACCGTGTGTTCGCCGAGTCGCGTGGCCTTCATGACGTCGCATTACCCGGCGCGGCATCAGGTTCATGGTCACTTTTCCGATCACCCGTCGAATGCCGCCCGGTCGATGCCGAACTGGCTCGATCCGAAGGCGACCACGCTGCCTGATCTCCTCAAGTCCGCCGGTTATGCCACCGCTCATTTCGGCAAATGGCACCTCGGAGGTGGCCCCGGTGCGCCGCCACCGGACGAATACGGCTTCGATGCCTCGAAGACGGTCGGCTCCACCGGGCCATCGCTCGGCAATGAGGCTACCGAGCCCTATTTCCGCGCCAAATCCACGCAGCTCATCGTGGACGAAACCATCCAGTTCATCCGCCAGCATCGGGAGTCGCCGTTTTATGCCAACGTATGGACGCTGCTCCCGCACGCGTCGCTCAAGCCCACCCCGGAGCAACTCGCGGTGTATGCGGACTTGCAGCCGAAGGCAGACGACCCCGCCTTTGGGCCGTGGATGCAAAAGTATCTCGGCAAGACCAAGGATCTTCGCTCCCAGATGCAGGTCTTCTGCGCCTCACTGACCGATCTCGACACCCAGATCGGCCGACTGCTTGATGCCTTGGACGAGATGAAGCTCGCGGAGAACACGCTCATCGTTTTCTCCAGCGACAACGGCCCGGAGGACTACCGCATCAGCAATGCCGCGAATGCCGGCACAGGCAGCACTGGCCTGCTGCGGGGGCGTAAGCGCAGCATGTATGAAGGCGGCATCCGCACCTTCGGCCTCGTGCGCTGGCCCGGCAAGGTTCCGGCAGGTCGCGTGGACGAGACGAGCGTGGTGGGAGCCGTCGATCTGCTGCCAACGGTGGCGGCGCTGGCCGGGGTCGAGCTGCCGGAAAACCTCAAACCCGATGGCGAAGACCTCAGCCCGCTCTGGCTTGGCAAAGCCAACGCGCCGCGCACGAAGCCGCTGCACTGGGAATGGATTTTCAATGCGCGGGTCACTGCTGACAGCCAAATGCCGCCGATGCTCGCCATCCGCGAGGGCGACTGGAAGCTCTTCGTCAACCAAAACGGCACCGGCGCGCAGCTCTACAACATCGTCAAGGATCCCAGCGAGACCCAGGACCTCGCCGCCCAGCATCCCGCGGAAGTGAAGTCGCTCACCGGAAAGGCGCTGGCCTGGGTGAAATCCCTGCCGCCTAGCCTTGCACGCGACCAAGCATCCGCCACCGGCCAACCGGTGGATTCGCGTCCCCCATCGGTTTCCGCGCAGACCGTGAAACCCAAGGCCAGCGCCACGAAGGACCGTGTCGAAGTCTTTGCGAAATGGGATGTGGATGGTGACGGTTTCCTCTCGCCCGCCGAGTTCCAGACCGGACTCAAGAACCATCCAGAGTCTGCCGAGCGATTCCGAGCCCGCGACAAAGATGGCGACAAGAAGCTCAACCGTGACGAGTTCGTGAACCCCATCGGTCAGTGAAAACGACTTTCCAAATGAAAACCATGAAACCGATCTTCACCTTCCTCGCCGCACTCCTTCTCGCGCCGCTGCCCGCCCAAGCCGACCTCGTCGCGCATTTCCGCTTCGACGACGACCTCAAGGACGTCACCGGTCAACACGATGGCCGCCCGGTCGATCCCAAGCTCGCGCCTGCGTTTGCCTCCGGACGCGTGGGCAACGCGGTGGTGATCGAGAAGGTCAATGCGGGCATCGAGCTGGCGAATCCTTCGGCGATCGACTTCGGCCGCGACTTCACCCTCGCGACCTGGGTCAATGTGGGAAACTACTACGCGGAGATGCCGGTGCTCTTCAAAGGCCGCGCCGACCTGACTGCCGCGCCGGACAAGTTCTTCGGAGTCTTCGGCATCGAGGGAATGCGGGTGTACGGCGAGGGCCAGGGCGAGTGGATCACGAACTTCCGCGCCTCGAACGGCCTCGTCCCGAATGACGGCGGATGGCATCACATTGCGGTGACCTATCGCGCGGCGGAGGCTCCGCACTTCACGCTGTATGTGGACGGTCAGGGCAAGACTCCGGCGGACAAAGGCACGTTCCGCGGCGGCGATTTC
>CALQFT020000237.1 GCA_943329925.2 Opitutus sp. GAS368 | reverse complement strand
GCGGGAAACGGCTGATTCCCGCGAATCCGGCACAGTTTGGATTGAGCACTGATTCTTAGAATTGCAAAATGAAGTTTCTCAATCTATAAAATAGATTTGTTATAGATACGCACCTGCCCATTGCTCGGAGTTTTGTTGAAAAACTCTACTCTCTTCTTTGGGTTACCTTCACTTTGCTGCTTTTTACCGCGACCCCACTCTTATGAGTTTTGGACTTCAAGAATTTCTTCCGCAAGACCTTTGGGACATTCAGTCGCAATGGCCCGTGCTGGCTTCGCTAGCCATCATTGAAATCCTGCTCTCCGCGGATAACTTGATCGAAGTTTCCTCCATTGCAGCCCATCTCCCTCTTCACCAGAGACTAACAGCAATACGACTGGGTGTTCTTGGAGCCTTCCTCGCACGCGCGGTCTTACTGGTGCTTGCCGCGCCTTACATCGCTCAATATCCACTCATTCGCCTCTTTGGAGCCCTGTATCTAATCTATCTTTCCACGGCTCATTTTACAGGCAACAGGGAACGCGAACCCCGCGGACCTAAAGAACATTGGAGTTTCACCAAAACTTTGGTGACCGTGCTGGGAGTCGATTTGGCGCTGAGTTTAGATAACGTCGTGGCGGCTGTCTCTTTGAGCAAAACTCCTTGGGTCGTGTGGTCCAGCATCTTATTTGGCTTTGTCTTTATCGGATTATTTGGACGTTTCACCGTACATTTGGTCAAGCGCTCCAAGGTCCTCTTGGAAACCGTCTACGTCTTGGTGGGTTGCTTGGGAGCGCTGTTATTCTACGAGCTCGTCACCCATTCGGCCAATCTCACACACATGCAGGATGAGGCTAGATTTTGGGGACTGATTTCCGTGGTGGTGCTCACACTCATTTACGATGCACTTCCCTCCCTCCAGCGCGCGCTAGATCCGCTCCTGCGGCGGGTTGTTTTGCCGCTACTGCGGGTCATCCATTTCCCACTCAGCTTGCTTTTTCTGCCTGTGCGCAAATTGGGCGGCCTCCTCGGAAAGTAGGTTTTTTCAAGTTCCAAAAGGGAGCAGCGGAACAAGTTTCATTCAGAACAAGAGCGAAGGGTTGCCTGCCCATGATAGGGCTGAATGCTTACACCGAAACTACCAGATTGGAACTTGATTTCCGAAGCCCAAGATCCCGATCGGCAGGCGCTTCCTCCGGTTTGAAACTACCCTGAACAACACAGCACAGGGCACAAAAAGGGCTCGCGGAAAACCCTCCGGATACGGTGCAGACTCTTTCTAAGCCTGCTGGCGAGCGGTCTTAAACAGATTCATAGAGACTACCACGCGGCGCCCCGGAGTCTCAGGAACCTCGTGATTCAAAATGCCTGGAAAGAGCACCAGAAGGTCGTTGACCGGCTGCACGCTAACGTTTCCATCGAAGATAATGGGCGCGCAATTCTCATCGGCTTCCAGGTAGATTGCGCAGCTAAGTTCGGCGGGATAGTGATTGTGCTTAAGAGTGTGATCGGAGGCTTCATAGATCATACCCCAACAATCTTTGACAAAATAGTCCATGTTGAGCGCCTCGATGTCGGCGGTCAGAAACATCTTGGAGACGAAACGGGCCACCGTCACGACAGCCTCGCACAGCGGAGCGAACTTAGGATTTCGCATATGACTGTCCCAAGGGCTGACGTAACGCGACTTTACGTTTGAGACAATGGAAGTGGGATCCAAGGCGCGCAACTCATCGATGGCTTCCCGCGCGAGCTGAAGAGCCTCCCTGCGCGGCGCGAGGCTGCAGGTGAAGACTGGCAACTGCGAGGGGACCATCGTTTGATTGACTAAAAGTTGGCCGGATGTGGACATATAAAAAGAAGCTTCTGGTTCAATTAATGCGGGAAGTCTCGTTGATCAAACTCGAAAAAAACGCGAGGGCCCGCAAAATAATGGGGCTAGCGGGGCTAGGCCGCGCGTGAAATCAGGTCACCCACCGCAGTGTCGCCGCAGATAAGGGATTAATAAAGGATGTGTTGGATTCCTGAGCCTGGGACCAATGGCGCTTTAGCTCATAATACCAGCGGGCCTGCGCATCAGGATCGCCCACGAGCATGAGTTTCGGATCGCTTTCCAACCCCTTTTGTAATTTACGAAAAACTCTGACGTCCTGGCAGATAAACGCTCTACCCAGATGAACCAGCGGCCACCAAATGTACTTCATCCACCCCAGTGAACTGTAGAAGATGTGGTTTAACTCTGTGGTTTTTTCGTCAATGGGCGTCAGCAACGTGAGCGAGGCGATGTAGTCACTTTCTCCAATCTGAATGTGTTCGAGCCGGTGGCCGGGCAGCTGGAAAGTGATCTCAGTGGAAATGGCTCCACCCAAAATACCATAGCCCTTACCGCTGGCTGCGGCACTGGGTTGATGGCGTTTCATTCGAAACCCGATCCCCACCGGCTCGAAACTTTTCTCCTTCAACTTCGCAGAATTACTGGAGCGCCAAAACCACGACTGATGCACAAAGGTGACATGTGCCGGATCAATGAGCCCGATGGTTGCGTGATCTATATTTCCCTGCAAAAGAGACTGTTCCACGTGCAGGAAGCGCTTGTCTGCGGGGATTAAAAGATCCGGCGGCGGCGGCACCTCCCCTAGCGGTTTGTCCGAGTTTTGCGGCATGTAAACCCAGATGGTGCCGTTAACTTCTTCGCACGGATACGCGAAGACCCGGATTTTGTGAAGCTGCGCCATGGCGTCAGCCAATGCCGGGATTTTCTGACAGACCCCGGAGCAATTAAACTGCCAACCGTGGTAACAACACGCAATGGTTTTGCCGTCAAAAACCCCTTCGGATAAGGGCACGCCCCTATGGGGGCAATTGTCCCGGAGTGCGAAAGGCTTTCCTGCCCGGTCGCGACCGAAGACTATTTTCTCACCCAATACTGTGCGCTGCAATAACTTATCTCCATTTAATTTGCTCCCATGCAAAACAAAATACCAGAGATTGCGTAAAAATAAGGCAGATTCCATAAATGCGCCGGATCCTCATCTGTTTTTTCAACAGAACCGGCGCCGCCCACTAACGCTTAAAAATAAAGGAAACACCACCGCTGAATGTAATTCTGAATAATCATCTCATCAGACAACCTCGCCAAACATAGAGTCATCTATAAGGTTGCAGAGTCCTTCTCGATTTACTGCAGTAGCCAACATAAGCTCCCCCTCCACTCCCCATGCATTCCCGTCGCTCCTTTTTCCAAAGCGCCGCCGCCCTTTTGGCGACCACGGCCCTCCCGCATCCCGGCACGTTTGCAGCGCAGACAACCTCTTCTGCGCTAGATCTTTCAATTTTCACTAAACATCTCCAAGGCATTCCCACCGAACAGCTCGGAACAATTCTGGCCGAGCTTGGCGTAACCGGCATAGAGGCGCCCATCCGCCCAGGCGGCCACATTGAGCCCGGCGCGGTGGAAGACGAGTTACCAAAGTTTGTCGAGACCTTGCGCAAGTATGGAGTGCGCATCACGCTGCTGACTTCAGCCATCAATTCCGTGAGCGCCGAAACCCGTACAGAACCACTTCTGCGCACAGCCAAGGCGCTGGGGATCCCAAAATATCGCCTCAACTGGTACGGCTACAACCTCCAGTTGCCCCTCTGGCCGCAATTGGACGCGCTCCGGCCCAAGCTCAAAGAGCTTGTCGCCTTGAGCAAAGAAATCGGGATTCTGCCCTGCTACCAGAACCACTCCGGGGTAAAAATGGTGGGCGCGGGCATTTGGGACATGGCGCTGCTAATGCGCGACTATACGCCTGCGGAGCTCTCCTGGAGCTTTGATATTATGCACGCCACCATTGAGGGCAGCACCTCCTGGCCCACGGAAGTGGCGCTGGTGAGTGACCGTATTGGGATGGCGGTATTCAAAAACTTTGCTTGGGAAGGAAAGGGCCATCGGCCCGCGGCGCTGGGAGAAGGCGTGGTGGGCAAGCCGTACGTGGATCAGCTCAAAAAGCTGGGCTACGCCGGCCCGGTCTGCCTGCATGTGGAACATTTGAAAGGGAAAGCCAGTGACCCCGCGTATCTCAAGGCCGCCATAGAGGCAACCAAACGGGATATTGCCGTCCTGCGGGAGTGGTGGGCATAGGCGGGGCGGCGACAAAGCTGCGCGGCGACATTGCCAAGCGCCTCGATTGGGGCGCGGGGCCTCGAAGGGGCGGCTATTGGACGCTCCCGCCGGTGGGATCGGCGATCAAGTCGTCGGAGGTGAACAGTTTGCGGTCTGGACCTGCAGACCGGATTTCGAATGAACCCGGAGCGAGGGGATGCACAAAGTAAGGCGTTCCCCAGCGGTCACGGAGGCGGCCGTCCGGGGCGAAGGCGGGATGATTGGGGGGCAAGGAGGCGTACTTCATCGGGTTCTGACCGCCGAGCACCTTTGCGAGATCACTGTCGTTGCCAAGGGGAAGGGCCTCGCGACGCCCGAGTCTGCGCAGATACTGCCGCAGAAGGGTATGGAGCAGGTCCACGTCGTGTTGGGCGGGGAAGCGACCCGAGTTAAGCTCCACCGCGAGAGGAGAAACGTCCTCTGGAGGCTCGGAGGGATCGTCTTTGGAGGCTTTCGAATTAGGCAGCGGGATGCTTGGAGACTCGGTGAGCCGCTGCGCCGCCGGAGCCGCTGCCTGGGGCGCATCTGGGGTTGGCGATGAAGTACGAGGGGAGGCGAGAAGGAGCCACACCAGCGCGGCGCCTAGGCCAAGCGCGGTGGCCACGAGGGCAAGTCGAAGGGGAAGTTTCATTTTCGAGAATACAAATTCTCAATAAGCTCGCGCGTTTTCACCCAAACCAAACACATCACCTTCCACTAAAGCAGGAACCCTAGAGGGGCGGTGGTGCTGTTGGCCGAGTAGAAAGTGCCAATATTTGGCAAAAGCAACTTCAAGTTGGAACGGGATACCCCGAGCCAGAGAGCCATTTCAGCAAAATAACTGTCGACGGCGATTTGAGGAATAATCCTGCCGCGCCCAACATCCAAAGCGCTACCAGCAGCAAGACTTGGGTAGTTGCCGTACACTTTACGGCCCT
>CALQFT020000236.1 GCA_943329925.2 Opitutus sp. GAS368 | reverse complement strand
GACAGTCACAGTGCGCGGTTGGCAACCAACGTGCCGGCGGAACCGAGTTCCTATTTGTTCTGGTCCAACGTGCCCGCTGGCTCGACGAACTCGCGCTTTGGTATAGAGGGTTTTGCCTTTTGGAAACTGCTGCCAGGTGCCTTCTATCCGGCCGCCATGCCTCAAAACGAAGCTCCTCCGACTCCATGTCGAGGATCGAGTTTCAGGGTTAACGCAATCGGACAGGCCGATGACACCGCACCGGTCTGGTTCGTTCCTGCAGATGGACGGGTGGCGCGCAGTTGGAGTTTGCCTCCGTTGGCGCAATTGCACGCGGATGATCCGCCTCCGACGCGTATCGAATTGCGCAACTCTGAAATGAGACTGGAGCTTCCGTTGGGAATGACGACTTTGTTTCGAGAGCCAACCACTTTGTGTTCGCCGGGGCTTCCTAGCGGCACGGCGCTTGGGTTCGGGGCGGAAAACTTCTTTCAGAGTGCTCCGTATTTCGGTGTATTGCGCGGAAGTGAGGGCGGAAGTTGGGTGGGCTTTTCGCTGGGCGAGGTGCCAAGTCAGTTCATCGCTGCGCAACGCTTGGTGAGTACGCCTAAAACCACCGTAAACGGAACTCCTGTTTTAAGTGACTGTTCTGGAGCAGCCTCCTCTTCGGGAACACTGTGGCGATTCTTTCAGGTGCCCGTTAATTTGGTGGGGCAGCGTAACTGGTGCGCACTCAAGCTGCGGTTGCAGTACCAAGAGCCGAATTCTGGAAAATGGATTACCTACGATGAGCGCTTCCTGAACATGGACGGCCGCATGGTGCCGGACGTGCCGCCTTATCAAGGCCAGTGGAACGCTGTTTCCGTCGAGGGCAAGTCACCCGCTCTGGCTTGGGCTAACCCGTTGCTGACTGTTTGTGATCCTCGTACGCCACGTTTTGGGGCGCTGCAGCGCTACGCCTACAACTGGCAGAACGCCGTTATTGGGGAGGGCACCTCGGCGGCGAAGGCATTGTCAGTTCCTCTCAGTACCACTGGTGGTGGGATCACGGATCGGCCAAAGCTTGACGGAACCTCGGGAGCGATGACGGCTTTAGGAAGTGGTCCGGCTCAGTTTAACCTGAGTTGGGTATCCTTCAAGGCGGCCATGGATCAAGATCCTGCTACGCTTGCGAGCCTGTATCAGAAGCTTGGGACGTGGTGGGCCGTACGCTCCCTTGTGCAATGTCCCTCCCAGAACGCCAACGACTATGGGTGGATTTCGCGCTTCGGGAATCCCGCAACCTTTACGACTGCCGCTTCCGCGGGCGCGCGGGGATTTCCTCATTTTTGGGAAGATTACAGTCACGATGCTGGTAGTCAGGAATCTACTGAAACGGGAAAGTGGCAATACTGGGCAGACTCGTTTCGCCAAGGATGGCTCAGTGAAAATGTGGCGCCGGATGCAGCTCATTTCGAGCGTCAGGCGTACGCGGACCCTGATGACGTGGTGCGCCGTGCTATGGGCGGCTATGCAGGGAGCGGGTCTGGGTACGGCGTGACGGGAGAGGGATTGGCTTTGGCGCAATTGCCGGGGGCGCAAGCTCGTAACCGGCCAGTTATTTTGGACCGTCCATTTCGCTCCGTGGCTGAGTTGGGTGTGGTGTTTCGCGGTGCGCCTTGGAAGCAATTGGACTTCTTTGCGCCGGAAACTGGCGATGCCGCGTTGCTGGACCTGTTCTGCGTGAGCGAGCCGATCGCCGGGGGGGCGCCGCTCGTGGCCGGGCGGGTGAACTTAAATACGCGCCAGGAGCCCGTTTTGCGGGCGCTGCTGGCAGGTGCGCTTAAGGATGAACGTGACGAGGCCCAATGCCTGGAGGTTTCGGAGGTCAACGCAGCAGCACGGGCGCTGTTGGACCGTACGACGGGAGTTGGGTTTGCTAAGGGGCCATTGGGGAACCTTGGCGAGCTCGCTGGTCGGGTGGTCGGGTGCAATATTTCAGCGCCCGGCATGGTAACGCCGCCCAACGCTTATACCGCCAGCGTGCTCGCGCCCACTGGGACTTGCGCCGGCTTGTACACCAGCGTCGCGCCAGCCACCAGCAGCGCCCCCGGGCGTAACCCAACGGTTCCGGTTGGTGTGCCGCTATCATGGACCTTCACAGGATTTTCGGCGGATGTGGACGCTGTTTTCTCCAAAAGCACCGATGCCAAGGTGCAGCGCCTGAGGGAATCGGTGGTGCGCGCCCTAGTGGACGCCGGGCAAACTCGTGTTTGGAACCTGCTGTTGGACGTGATTGTCCAAACCGGCAATTATCCCCTGAATGCTGTAGGGTTGCAGCAGTTCAGGGTAACGGGCGAGAGCCGCGCGTGGGTGCACGTCGCAATCGACCGATTCACGGGCGAAGTGCTGGACCGCCAGGTGGAGTTCGTTGCGGAATGAAGGGGCAGGCGGATCTGCGGGCGCGCCTCCAGCCTTTGGGGCTTAACGTCTTTTCTTCCCGCTTTTCGCCCCGAAGGAATAACCATTGAGGGTGCGTCCGCCCTTGGCCGCGCCGCCCTGAGGAATGGCATCTTCGTTAAAAAGAGCGGTGTACAAGTAGGGGAAGCCTTCGAGTTTGTGCCGCTGAATTTTGGTCTCGATGTAACGCTCGATGGCGCGAATCGCGTCGAGTTCCTCTGCTGTAAATAGCGTAAAAGCGTCGCCTTCTTGTTGCGCTCGTCCGGTGCGTCCGATGCGGTGGACATAGTCCTCGGGATGGCCCGGGACGTCGTAATTAATCACGTGCGACACACTGGCTATGTCTAAACCGCGCGCGGCGACATCCGTGGCAACGAGAACCTCAAAGCGACCCGATTTGAAGCCTTCCAGCGCCTCCATACGCTCCTTTTGACTTCGGTCCGCGTGCATACATGCCACAGGGTGTTTGAGCTCATCCAGCCGGGCGGCCACTCGATCCGCCATCATTTTGGTGGCGGTAAACACGATGACACTGTGGTAATTGGTTTTTTCCAGAAGCGCCAGCAACAGGTCGAATTTCTGGTCCTTGGCCACAGGATAGACCCCGTGGGTAACGGTCTCAGCTGGGGAGCGGCGCTGGCCGATGGAGATGGTCAGCGGATCCTTGAGCACCCACTTGGTGAGTCCCTCGATTTCCGGGGGAAGCGTGGCCGAGAAAAAGAGCGTCTGGCGTTCTTTGGGACAACGTTCAACGATGCGGCGCACTTGAGGGAGAAAGCCCATGTCGAGCATGCGGTCGACTTCGTCCAGAACAAGATATTCGATGCCGGAAAGGTTGACGTCGCCTTCCTCCATGAAGTCCAGCAAACGCCCGGGCGTTGCCACTAGAACGTCAACGCCACGTTGGAGCATTTCGCGTTGCGGGCCATGGCCTACTCCGCCATGAATCATGCCAACTTCGACGTCGAAAAACCGAGCGTAATCTTTGAAAGCAATTTCCACTTGGGCGGCCAGTTCCCGAGTGGGCTCCAGAATGAGGCAGCGTGGCGCTTTGCCGTGTTTGGCCAGCAGGGAAAGCAGGGGGAGGGCGAAGGCGGCGGTTTTGCCGGTGCCTGTTTGGGCAGAGCCCATGAGATCACGCCCGGAGAGAATCACGGGTATAGACTGTTCCTGAATCGGGGTGGGCTCGGAATAGCCCATTGATTGTACGCCGTGCACTACCGCTTCATGCAGGCCGAAATGCTGAAAATCCATTATTTTTATATACTACAACGATACTCTATCGGGCTCTAGCTGGTCATTTTTTGGACCTGCCGCTTCTGGTTCGGAGACCGCTACCAATCGGTTGATTTGAGCAGCCGCGTATGCCGCACCAAAGCCGTTATCTATATTCACGACTGTGACACCGCTGCCGCAACTGTTTAACATCCCTAGCAGGGCCGCCACCCCCCCGAAGCTTGCACCATAACCCACACTTGTAGGAACTGCCACAACTGGTTTGCTTGTCAACCCAGCCACGGCACTGGGTAAGGCTCCCTCCATTCCCGCGACAACCACCAGTACAGTGCACGCCTCCAACTGGTTACGTACGGCAAGTAGCCGGTGAATTCCTGCCACTCCCACGTCCGAAATCCGCAGCACGCGGTTGCCAAAAACTTCCAGAGTGACCACTGCCTCTTCTGCCACCGGCAGGTCGGATGTCCCCGCGCAAATCACTCCCACTGTACCTCCCCGTTTGGGTAAGGGGTGTCTCTCGATTGAAACGCACCGTGCCACCGGATGCCATTTTGCCTCCGGAAAAATATCCGCTACTGCCTTGAAATGAGTATGATCCACGCGGCTTGCAAGAAATATGCCATGGGCTTCCATCAGCACTTGCGCAATAGCGGCCACCTGCTCGGGGGTCTTGCCCGCACCAAAAACAACCTCGGGAAAGCCACAACGCTGCGCCCTGTCGGTGTCTACTTTTGCAAATCCGAGGTCAACGAAGCTCATAGGGCGAAAAAAAGGGGCTGGCGACGGGCTCTAAGGAGCCAGGCAGTCGATCAAACAAGGGAGCACTCAATGCCGGACGCCCGCGTGGGTGCTGGCGTCCGAGGAAAGCACATAGCGCATCGGCAGCATGGCGGAGTCGAAGAAGCCGTGTCGTTTGTAAAAGCGCTGTGCATCGGCGTTGAGACGGTCAGTGAGTAACGTGATGCGCTTGAAGTCCTTTTTACGCGCATATTCGATCGCGTAAGCCAACAATTTGGCTCCCAGCCCGTGTCCGCGGTAGGCCTTTTGAATAATGAGATCTTCCAGCAAAATCACAGACCCGCCCTCCGCCGTCGAGATGGTGAAAAGCAGGTTGATCATCCCCAGTAGTATCCCGTTTTGTTTCAGTACAAAAATTCGGCCCCGGCTGGGTTGCTCTAAGATCATGCGGATGCCCCGGCTTTGGCGCGCGGAATCGGGCACGAAATCACCTTCCAAGGAAAACAGTTCCGTCAGCAACTCCGTGAGCAGAGGCAGATCCTCTAGGGTAGCTTGTTCGATGTGTGGGCCGTCCATTGGAATAAAAGAAAAGCAGGGTGCCGAGTCCTTCGCAAGTGAGCGTCGCAAGTTGGCCTCAAATTGGTTGCTTGCCGGCTGCGGCTAAGAGGAGGGCTTAGCG
>CALQFT020000235.1 GCA_943329925.2 Opitutus sp. GAS368 | reverse complement strand
CTCCGCCTTTGTTATCTCTCACACGACCCATCCTGCCGCATCAACGAACACGCACTTGAGCTGGATGTGGATCGTCATTTCCCGGCAGAGGGCGAAGATCCAGATAACTCTAGTGACGATCCCCTAGCCAAAGAGGGGCGTGATGTTGGAGCAGTGAGTCCAAAGGAGGGCGTGGTTGAGGCTCTTTTGCGGAGTATTCCCACAAGGCCTGACTACAGTACGTGGCTCAAAGTGTCTGCGGCTGTGCGCAACTCATTAGGGAATGACGAGCGCGCTATCGCGTTACTCTCCGCCTGGTCACCAGAGGAGTGCTCGGGTGAATATGCTCTGTTGCTAGAGTCGTCACGATTTGACCGTATTGGATTTGGGACGCTGGTCTATCATGCCCGCTCTCATGGCTTCGATGGAGTGATTTCCGATTTCTTCTACGCAGGCAAGCCTGGGTACTTTATGAAATCGGGCCGTGATTTTATACCCCTGACGAGAGAGGCGGATATGATTAAACACCTGCGACTTTACGGGGTTGATCCGAACTCCCTAGACTGCCCACCATGCCGAATTCGAGAGGGGCAGTATGTATCGTTTGTCGGGGAAGTTGCCGGACACCAGAGGGGAGCGCACACGTTCAACGGAGATAAATTTCTTGTCACCAAGGGTCCCTCAATAATCGAAGCGAGACCAGGTGGTGGTGACTTTGTGCGTGAGTTTGTAATAAAATTGCTGGGTGGTAACGGTGACTGCCAGTACTTCAACTTCCTTGCATGGTTGCAGAGGGCGCGGCGGGCTATGCTCGCGGGTAAGCGAGATCAGCTACCCGCTCTCACTGTCGCTGGTGAACCTGGCGACGGGAAAAGTCTTCTTGTGGAAATCGTACAATTGTCTCTGGGTGGGAGATATGCGTCTGCCTATAAGTACCTGAGCGGACAGACGCGATTTAACAGCGATCTAATACGCGCTGAACTGTTGGTGGTAGATGACGACGCAGCGGCAAAGGACCATTCTTCCAGAACGCGATTTGCTCAATTTATTAAGTCCACCCTTTTCGCCGGGAGTGTGTCGGCCGAGGGCAAGGGCACGAATGCGATCCAGTGCGCACCCGTGCAGGCAGTGCTGATAGCCGTCAATACTGATCCACCACACCACCTGCGGGTCTTGCCTGAGCTCGACAGAACGATGATGGACAAAATCATCCTCTTAAAAACAAGTGATTCACCTCTGCCAGAGGGGCTTGCGGGGAACCTAAATTTGATCAAAGAACGGGTTGTCGCCGCTCTGCCCGGCTTTCTTCACGAGTTAGAGGGCCTTGATCTCACCGAGTGGAAAAATCCTAAGACGGGGCGTCTTATTTGCCACTGGAATGAGGAGTTGGTCAGGCTTCTTCGCGGACTCTCTCCCGAGGAACAACTTCTGGAGCTCGTATATGAGGAAAATATTTTCGCTCATGTTGGAGTCGACGGGGACAGAGGTTGGAGGGGGACTGCGAGCGAACTGCAGGCGAAGTTGACTGACCAGATGAAAAGCAACGCGCATGCAGCCCGCAGTCTGTTGTCGTGGCCGGGCGCGTGTGGAACTTATCTCAGCAAACTCGCAGACGACGCAACCGGAAGGGTTCGTAGGCTGGGGCTGACCAAAGAAACCCGAATACAAGAATACTGGATAGCTGGTTTACCTCATTTTGAGGAGGGTGAGGAGTCTTTAACCCACTTCTTAACAGTGGTTAAGAAGGAAGGATATAGTAATACGGGGTATCCGCCAACACGTCCTCACCCTCCTCACCCGATCCCAAAACAGGAAATCCCCCGCGCTCCAGGTATCGACACTGAGTCAGCAATCTTCACTCAAAACAAAACCTCCTACCCGCTTTCGTAACGGGTCGCCTCCACACCTCTCGGCGCCCCCTGCAATCGCTCAAAACAACACCTCCGTGGAAACACCCACGGCCTCAGTCCATCTCAACTAAACACAAATTATGCAAATAGACTCTTATATGTACGATGACTCCGATCATTGTGAGGCCTTCAACGAAGACCCCACCAAAAACTCTTGGTCCAAGAACGAACTCAGAACCATTATATTCGTTGCTGCTAAGGGGTTAGCACCTCGTAGCGTACTGACCTCATTTCAAAGCCAACTCCCCTCATCCGATTGGTTTGAAGGGCAATATAAAGGTAAGTGGCACCCGATGAAAGACCACCTCAGTTGGGGGAATGTTGAAGTTGATTCGTCTCGCAGAATGACCCTGGGCCACCTGATAAATGGAATCCTCGGTATGAAGGGCGGCGTGAATTCCAAGGAAGGTATCTATGCCAACATGGTTTACGCATGGATGAAGTCGCCAGACGCACGAGGGATACTAGATACGGTGATAACAATGCCGCAGTCTGAATTGGGTGTGAAGCTTGGGCTTAAGCATGCTCATGCAACGGTTGACCTGTACAAACACGCATTGACGCTCTGCTCCGAACCTGGGGAGAAGGACCTATTTGGCTCACTGATTCGAATCGAGGATGCGGCAGCCGTCCTACGGCGCACCATCTACGAGATAACTCCCCGTAACATCTACCACTCCACAAATGGGAATGCAGCAGCAGTCGCCAGAGCTCTGTTGTCCCACGAGGCTCAAGTTATCGCATGCGGTGACGAAATTGAAGTCGTGAGGAAAGAAGAGGAGGAGTTCGAAACTGTAGTGATCAGCACCATTCTGAAGAAGGAACTATTTTTGGATGCTCTTGAACTCCAGCCGGATGCAATCAACTGGAAAGGGATGAAAAAGAAGACCGACAAGAAAGGATCGTTGATGTGCGATGTACGCTCAATCCTACACTCCATCTTGACCAGAGAAGGAGGACCATGCGTCAATTGAGTCCCAGCTGAGGAAGCAGTCCCCAGAGGCTTAGTTAGCGGAAATGATCATCGCCGCGATGAATTCGGGGCGGAGAAGTGAGAGAACGCCAGAGTTGTGAAGGGCTTGTAAAGTTTGTGGACGCTTCGGTTGCCCTCTGAGGAGGATGGAGTTAGGCCCCACTTGGATTGGGCGGTAACCCCAAACGCCATTCGAGAAATTTTTGTCCATCATGACCCGCAAGAACTCCCCCTTCTTCTGGATGGCCCTGTTTATCCTGATGCCACCTTCGCTTTGGGCTCAGGCATCGTCGAAGCCGAACTTTCTGGTGGTCATGGGCGAGGCTCAGGGATGGGCCTCGGCCTCAGTCCAAATGGACGATCAGAATCCGGGCTCCAAGGGCAGGATCGTACGCACTCCAAACTTGGAAAAAATCGCTGCCGCCGGCATGCGGTTCGCAGAGTTTTACGCCGCTTCGCCGCGTTGCACTCCGACGCGAGCCGCACTGTTCACCGGCAAAAGTCCGACGGCGTTGCACATGACCTTTGTGAACGAAGGCAAAAAGGATGATCCGAACGAGGCGGGGCGAAAAGTGGTTTCCCCCCACTGCATCACCGAGCTACCCGAGACGGAGGTAACGATAGCCAGCCTTTTGAAGAAGGAAGGATATGCGACGGCGCACTTTGGGAAGTGGCATGTGGGCCGCGCCAATCCAAGCAAGCACGGGTTTGATGAAAACGACGGTCCGAACAACAACGGCGGACCCGAAGACGTGGAGAACCCGAACCCAAAGGAAGTTTTCAAAACGGCTGCGAGCGGCATGGAATTTATGGCGCGACAAGCAAGGGCCAACAAACCGTTTTATCTCCAGATCTCGCACTATGCGGGCAGGGGCGGAACAGACGCGCGCCCTGAAACCTACGCCGAGGTGCGCAAACGCGCCACCTCAGACCGCGACTCGCGGCTGGTGGGACCGGCCGCAGTCAACGAAGACATGGACGCCACGCTTGGCCTGCTGGTTGCAAAACTCGATGAGCTTGGCATCGCGGGGAACACGTACTTCATCTACACCTCGGATCACGGCGCTCAGGGGCACAATGACAACGGTCCGCTGGCGGGAGGCAAGGGAACGGTTCGAGAAGGCGGCGTGCGTGTTCCGTTGATCATGCGCGGGCCGGGGATCGGCGCGGGAGTATGCAGCCATGTGCGCGCAAGCACGGTCGATCTTTTTCCAACCATCGCCGCGCTGGCGCTTTACAAGGGGGTCCTGCCGCGAGGCATCGAAGGCGGAAGTTTGGTGCCGGCTTTAACCGGTGGCCTCGCGCCGGCGGTGATCAGGCCGCGGGAGGAATTCGTGGTGCACTTTCCCCACTACGACAAGGACCCCCAGGGACCGGCGTCCACATTGCTCCTCGGGAAATACAAGTTGGTGCGCTCGTATGAGTCCGGCGAGTCGCGCCTGTACGACCTCGCGACGGACCTTGGAGAGACTCGTGATCTTGCGAGGGAAAAAGCGGCTGAGACTGCGGAGCTGGACCGCCGTTTGAGCGATTATTTAAAGGCGGTTGGCGCTCAAATGCCGACAATGAACGCGTCGTATGATCCCACCAAGGCCAGGGCTTTTGAAGAGCGCAAGGGTGGCCGAAAGAAGCATCAGGAGCCTGTAAAATGAAGCTGAACCCACTCACGGCTGCGGCGTTCGCCGGTATGTTAACGTGCGGTGCAGCAACGGGAGCTGATGCGCCTGCTCGAGGCGCCGAGCCCGGCGGCGAGCGTCCGAGAAAGGGAGGCAAGGGCGGCGATGTCTCAATGGACGAACTGGCCGGACTTTTTAGAACGGACGTGCCTGCGCATCGTCTGGACCTCATTCTCGCGAGGCCCACTAAAAATTCGATGACTGCCAAAGTAATGGCGTACTCCGACTGCGAGGGCGTCATTCAATACGGGACGGCCTCCGGCGCTCTCAGGGCTAGGACACAGAGCTTCGTGTTAAAGGCCGGGCAGCCTGCCGAGGTCCTCATTCCGGGATTGCAGCCCGACGCGCAGGTTTATTACAGCCTTTCGACCCGGGCGGGCGCAGGCGCGTGGATTGCGGAGCCCGAACATTCCTTTCGGACGCAACGGCCTCCCGGCCGGTCTTTTCAGTTCGCCTTGCAAGCCGACTCGCATCTTGACGACAAGGTGGAGCCCAAACTGCTTGAACGTTCCATGTTGAACTGTCTCTCAGACAGGCTCGATTTTTTCATCGATCTTGGCGACACGTTCATGACCGACAAATACCGTGGGAGCCGCTTGCTTGCTGAAAAGCATTACG
>CALQFT020000234.1 GCA_943329925.2 Opitutus sp. GAS368 | reverse complement strand
GCGATGACCGCCGCGTCGTCGATGACGTGCTCGATGACGCCAAGTCCCTTCAAAGCAAGCTCTCCAGCGCTGACCGCCAGCGCTTTGAAGAATATCTCGGCTCCGTCCACGAGATTGAGGGCCGAATCAAGCGTGCCGGAAAAGAACGCGAGGCCGGAGGCTGGAAACCGACCCTCACCAGCCCCGACTTCCCGCGCCCTGCCGACGGCATCCCAGCGGATCTTCCGGCTTATTGGAAGCTCATGAATGACATCCTCATTCTTGCCTTCCGCACGGACTCCACGCGGATCGCGACCATGAAATACTGCAACGACGCCTCCAATATCGTGCACTCGCACCTCGACATCCGCGATCACCATCACTACATCGCCCACTCACAGCCGGACGAGCTCATCACGCTCAACCAGTTCTTCATGTCGCAGCTCGCCTACCTCTGCCAGCGCATGTCCGAGATCAAGGAAGGCGACAGCACACTCCTCGACAACACCGCCATCATGCACTGCTCCAGCATGCTGCACGGCAACCACGAGTCCAAGCAGTTGCCAGTGATCCTGCTCGGCGGCGCCGGCGGCAATCTCCGCGGCGGTCGCGTCCTCGACTACCTCGAAAAACCCAACCGCCGCATGTGCAGCCTGTTCCTCAACCTCATGGACTGGGGCGGCCTGAAACTCGACCGCTTCAACGACTCGACCGAGCGGCTTCCGGGTGTCTGAACCGGCGGAAAGTGGATCTAATTTTCCATCAACTCCCTTTCCCACAGAAACCGATCGTGCGCACCACCAATTTACACCTCATGGGATTCGAGCAAGGTAAGCTCACGTTCCGTCACGCGGGACTCGATTATCTCCTGACCAGTGTCGAGGAAAGTCACATCGTGAAGGTGGTACTGGCATGAAAAGGCTAGTCTCCGCCATTCTGATCGTCCTAAGCCTCAACCGTGTCTATGCGGTGGAGACGAAACCCAACGTCTTGTTCGTGGTCTTCGATGATCTCAACAACCGCCTTGGTTGCTACGGTGATCCGGTGGCGAAGTCGCCAAACCTCGATCGGCTTGCAGCTCGCGGCACGGTATTCACGCGGAACTTCTGCCAGCAGCCGATCTGCGGCCCATCGCGCGCTTCGTTCCTGAGCGGACGCAGGCCGGACTCGCTCGGCATCTGGAGCATGACGAAGTATCTCTACGATCTGCATCCGGATGCTGTGACGATTCCGCAGTGGTTCATGCAGCACGGTTACACGGCCATGAGCATCGGCAAGGTGCTCGGCGGCTATGGTAAGGAGGCTGACTTCAAGACGCTGAGCGTGCCAGATCGTCGGACCGGCGGTAAAACAAAGGATGAGTTTGCGTTGCCAAATGGGGCTGCCTTGCCGCCGAACCTTGCGAAGGACAAACTCTGCGAAAATCGCGATGTGCCGGACGATGCGTGCTTTGACTCCGTGTCGGCCAACCTCGCCATCACCGAGTTACGAGCACTCGCGAAGAAACCGGAGCCGTTCTTTCTCGCGCTGGGTATCTTCAAGCCGCACACGCCTTACAAGGTACCAAAGCGCTACTGGGACATGTATCGGCGCGAGGAGATCCCAGCCATCGAGACGCCCGTACGGCCTCGCAACGCCCCTGACATCGCCTTTCACGCAAACCACGAAATCCTCGGTGAGCCGAATACCAAGCCCACGCTCGATGAGGATGCGAAGCGCGAGATCCGCCACGGTTACTATGCCGCGATGAGTTTCGCCGACGCGCAGTTTGGCCGCGTGCTGGATGCGCTCGATGAACTCAAACTCCGTGACAACACCATCGTTGTCATCATTGGCGACAACGGCTTTGAACTCGGCGAGCACGACTGTTGGGGAAAGATGACCTTGTTCGGCTGGGACGCGCGAGTACCGCTCATCATCAGCGCGCCTGGCATCGGAAACGGCGGCGCGAAGACGAGCGCCATCAGCGAGTTGATCGACATATTTCCCACGCTCACGGACCTCAGTGGTCTCCCCTCTCCTCCTCAACTCGATGGCACCAGCCTCGTGCCTGTGCTTAAGGACGCCAGCGCCTCCGTGAAATCCGCCGCGCTCACGCAGCATCCGCGCCCCGCGCTTTACTGGGGTGGCGGTCCGCAGGCCTTGCCGCAGGTGATGGGCTACGGGCTTTTCACGGACCGCTGGAGCTACCATGAGTGGCGCGACTTCAAAACCGGCCACGTCGTCGGCCAGGAACTCTACGACGAGCAAACCGATCCGCTCGAAACACTGAACCTCGCTGGCACCGTCGAAGCCGCGGCACAGATTCCCGCGCTTGCGGCGCAGCTTGAGGCTATGACCAAAGGAGGGCTCCTCCCAACTCACCCGAAAAAAAGATTAGAGACACACAGATGAAGGCGTTGTGCAAGCCTTACGCCGTCCCAATGCCGCGAGCGACACACTCACAGTCAAACTTCACAGCTCATTCCGCAGCAACGCAATGAGACGGAGAACATCGAGGACAACAAGGAAGTCCGCACCGGCTAGGAACTCATGCGAGGCTACGACAACACCCTGCACAAAAAGCCTGCAACCGCGGTGCTCGTGATGAAAGTCGTCAAGTGAATCAACTCATGAAACACACCCTCATCATGTCAACTGAAAGGTAATTTATCAAACGATACACCTCGCTACTCAACGCCCTGCTGTCAGTGCTGCTCATTGGATTTGCCGGTCGCCAACAGATAGTTGCCGCGGAGCGCCGTCCGTCCGATGACAAGGTATCCTCGGCGGCAGATGCTGGAGCCAGCCAAGCTTGGGCACAATCATTCTGGAACGTAGCAGACCCTGCCCGTTGGCCGATTTCTTTCTCGCTGGAGGGAAAGCCTTCCCGCGATTTCCTCGCCGGGTGGAGTGCTCTGCCCGCCGAGCACCGTGCCGACGACGGCAAAGTGACCACGGTTTTGCGCCGTCGCGATCCGGCAACCGGTCTGGAGTTGCGGGTGGAATTCATCACATACCGAAACTGGCCTGTGGTCGAATGGACGGCATTTCTTCAGAATAACGGAGAAGGGAATTCCCCAGAAATGCGCGCGTTGCAGGCGGCGGACGTTTTTTTCGAAGGATCCGAGTTCACCCTGCACGGGATCGAGGGCGACACTTGCACGGCACAAAGCTTTGCCCCATACGAATGGAAAGCCAAGCCGGGCATGACTCGGATTTTCAGTCCGGGACCCTGTGGCAAATCGACCAACGGTCGCGACGGTTGGCCTTATTTCAACTTGGCCGGCCCCCGCACTGAAGGCCGGATCTTGATCCTGGGCTGGCCCGGGAATTGGTCGGCCACTTTTAGCGCGGAGAACGGTGGCATGCGTTGGAAGGCGGGCCTGGAGAGGTCGGAGTTTCGGCTCAAGCCCGGCGAGAAGGTGCGGTTTCCGTCGGTGACTATGGTGTTTTGGAAGGGTGGCGACTGGGAAATCGCGCAGAACCTGTGGCGCCGGTGGTATCGGGAGGAGGTCATGCCTCATCCCGAAGGGAAACGGCAAGGGCCGCTCTGGAATGAGCAGACACTGCTCCACGAATCGCAAATTCCCCGGTTCCAGAAGATCCTCGATTCAGGAATCAAGCCCGACATTTGCTGGATGGATGCAGGCCCCGGCTGGTGGGTCAAACCCGAGCCCCGGCCATTCGCCGAACCTGGCAAAGCCTTTCTTTGCACCAGCGGCTTCTGGGAGCCGGATCCTGTAAAATTCCCCAAGGGCTTTGTTCCTTTCGGAGACTGGGCTCGGCAGCATGGAATGAAGGCACTCCTCTGGTTCGAGCCCGAACGGATCGGTTACACCAACTCCGCGCCCGGGGCCTATGATCGGCCGGTGTTTGCCACCGAACACCCGGAGTGGTTGTTGCACGGCACATCGTGTGGATCCTACTTCAACCTAGGTGATCCCGCGGCCCTGTCTTGGCTCGAAGACCATCTTTCCACAATGATCGGGCGGGAGAAGATCGACTGGTATCGCGAGGACTTCAACGGACCGGGACCCTACGAGGTGTGGCGTAAAAACGACGAGGTCGAGAAGGAGAAAACCGGGTTGTTGCGGGTCGGCCTGACCGAGAATTTTTACATCCAAGGCCATCTCGCGCTGTGGGACACGCTGCGGTCGCGCCGTCCGGGACTGCTCATCGACTCTTGCGCATCGGGGGGCAGGCGCAACGACTTGGAATCTATGCGCCGCGCCGTTCCACTATTGCGAAGCGACTACGAGATGAACAAGGATGTCACTGCCGAGGGCTGTCAGGGGCAGACCTATGGCCTTTCCTATTGGCTTCCGTTTTACGGAGGCGGTTCGCGGCCACAGGATCCCTACCACTACCGCAGCCTGATTATGCCCAGTTTCGGCATGATCGCCTCTCCGCTGAATATCGCCAAGAAAGCCTACAACGAGTTTCGCTTGGCCGCGCCGCACATGATCGAGGGGGACTACTATCCGCTCACGCCCTATAACCGGGGCAAGGACCAATGGATCGCCTGGCAGTTTCACACGCCGGAAACCGGCGGCGGTGTGATCCAGGCCTTCCGCCGTTCAGAAGCCGCGAGTGAAGCGCTCACCGTAAAACTCCGCGGCCTCGATGCCAACGCGACCTACGAAATCGAAAACATCGACGGAGGCAAAGAAGTGCGCAACGGCGCCGAACTCATGCGCGGCTACGCCATCACGCTTCGAGAGAAACCCGCTGCCGCAGTGCTCGTTCTGAAAGTAGTGAAGTGAATCACCTCATGCCCACCGTATTTTTCCACCTGAATTTATGAAACGTTCCATGACGCTCGTCACCGCCCGGTTGCTCGCGGCACGGTATTCACGCGGAGCTTCTGCCAGCAGCCGATTTGCGGGTCTTCACGCGCTTCGTTCAGGAGCGGGCGCAGGCCGGACTCGCTCGGCATTTAGAGCATGAAGAGTATCTCTACGATCTGCATCCAGATGCGATCACGGTTCGGCTCGCGTCTCGGAAATGGGGCCAAAAGCATTTTCTTACCAATTTCTCGCCATCGGGCGTTCATTCCCCAGCTAGGCGCAGGCACTCGGTGCGGAGCCGGGTGCTGATGAAGAGTCCGTTCACCATTATGCATTGGAGTGGCGCCCTGACTTCAGAGATCAGCGAGAGCTTTTTGGCCCGGAGCAGCAGGGCGCAGGTGCCAGCCACTTCGAAGCCGAAGACATCCAT
>CALQFT020000233.1 GCA_943329925.2 Opitutus sp. GAS368 | reverse complement strand
GGGATGCTGGGGACTCTGGTCTCTTTAAGCCTGTGTCGTGAATTGGGGCCGGTGCTCGCCGCCCTCATGATCGCAGGCCAGGCTGGAACCGCGCTGGCGGCTGAGTTGGGCATCCAACGGTCCACGGAGCAAATTGACGCCATCGAACTTTTAGACGTTTGCCCCGAGGGCTTTCTGGCTGGGGCGCGACTGCTAAGCTCGCTGTTTGTGTTTCCCGCACTGACCTCGCTGTTTGTCATCGTGGGCATCGCCGGAGGCTGGATGTCCGGGTGCGTGCTGCTGCCGCAAGATCCTGATGCGTATTGGTCTGCAGTTCATTCCGCCATCAAAGGGCGCGATGTTTTTGAATGTCTTCTAAAAGCTGGAGTCTTTGGGCTGCTCACTACTGCCCTCTGCGCCTATCAGGGCTTTTACGCCCACCGCTCAGGGGAAGTCGGCGCTCGCGCTGTGGGCGTGGCAACCGTGCGAGGCATCGTTCTCTCCAGTGTCGCCATTCTTGTAGCGGACTACCTCATTACTGCCCTTCTCCTGTGACGGCTCCCCTTCTCGATATCCCTCCCATTCTGGAGGTGCGTCACCTGCGCAAAAGTTTCGGAGATCGGCCAGTCCTTACGGACGTCGATTTTGATGTACCCACCGGCGCAGTGGTCTCTATTTTGGGGCGCAGTGGAACGGGGAAATCGGTCCTGTTGAAGTGCATCATCGGCCTCCTCGAAACCGACGGCGGCCATGTCCTGTACAAAGGCGCCTCGCTGGAATCCCCCGAAGTGCGCAGTCAGCTGCGACAGTCTTCCAGTTACGTCTTCCAACAAAACGCGCTGTTTGACTCCGCCACCGTGTTTGAAAATGTACTGCTGCCCCTGCGCGCACGAGGCAAAGGCACCAGGGAGGAATGGGAGATCAAGGTGCGCACCGTATTGTCTCGACTGGAACTGGAAGACTCTGCGGAGCGCTATCCCGCAGAGCTTTCTGGCGGAATGCAAAAGCGACTGGCGGTGGCGCGGGCGCTGGTAACCGAGCCGGAGTTGGTGTTTTTCGATGAACCCACAGCCGGGCTGGACCCGGTACGACGCAACGCAGTGTTCAGCATGGTGTCGGAGCTGCAACGCGAACGGGGATTTACGGCGATTCTCGTCACTCACGATGTGCAGGAAGCACTAGTGGTGAGTTCGCGCATTTTATGGTTGGACGCGGGACGTGTGCGCTTCAACGGCGAGGCGGCGAGCTTCGAAGAATCTCAAGAGCCAGAGTTGCGGGAGTTTCGAGATAACATCGAAGCGTTACGTGCCACTTTAGAAAAATCACGCGGTTGCAACTTTCCTTCACGTTAATCCACTTCCATTCATGAAATCTCCACAGCTAGAGCGAATCGTCGGATTGTTCCTCTTAGGCGGAATGCTATCCATCGGCTATTTCGCATTAAAAATGGGCTCGGTTAATTTGGTTCCAGCCGAGACCTATACGATGGAAGCGCGCTTCAGTAATGCTTCGGGATTAATAGACGGCTCGCAAGTGGCGGTGGCCGGGGTTCCCATAGGGACGGTGACGGGAATGAAGCTTGCCATTGACTTCTCCGCTGTTGTGCAGATGCGCCTTCGCAAAGAATTCCGTCTTCCCTCTGATTCGACGGCATCCATCCGCGGCCACGGCCTTTTGGGGGATAAATACGTTTCCATCACTCCAGGGTCAGCGGATGATTTCCTTTCGAGCGGTTCGCGCATTACCGACACTGAATCTTCTGTGGATCTGGAGTCATTGTTGAGTCGATTTGCCTTCGGTTCCGTGCAATCAGATAAAAAGCCGCCCGTTAAAGAATAAACTTATGCTCTTTTCACCACGTTATTTACCGCACGCCGCTGCGCTGATTTGTCTCGTTGCACCATGCGTCGCAGTTGCGGCTGCCGACGCCTCACCGGAGGCCGTACTTAGCAAGGGCCTCACAGACTTACTCCGTCTGGCCAAGAGCCGAAGCTACAGCGATCCTGTGGAACTGGCACACCGGTTACGCCCCACCATCGAGCGTTTTTTTAACCTGGAAAGCCTCACCCGTAAGGCCTTGGGGCCCGGCTGGAAAGAATTCACTCCCCCACAACAAAAGCGGGCCGTCGAATTGTTTTCCGAAATGATTATCCGCAGTTACACCAGTCGCTTTGATCCCAGTAGCGACATTGACATCCAGTTCACCAAATCAGCAGATCTCGGAAACGGCCGCAAAGAAGTTCCCGCCACGGCGCGCTTTCAAGGCAATTCCGTCACGCTTGCCTACCGGGTGGAAAATATCGGTCCGGAGGGATGGCGGGTGTACGACGTGGTGATAGAGGGAGTGAGTTTGGCGTCGAACTATCGGGCGCAGTTCGATGCGATCCGGCAAAAAGGTGGCCCGGAGGCCGTGCTCCGTGCGATGGAAGAAAAGATCAAGTAAGAGGAATGGCGGTTGATGTATTTTCAACCTTCTAAATTCAAAGCGTATTGCCTCAAACTATTTCGTCCTCTCAAAAAACGATTCACCTCGCATGAAACCCTTCCTTTGCGGCGCGCTCCCGAGTACCGCGCTTATCAGCATAATCCTCTTAAATGCTTCCACATCAAATCTGGAAGCCGGATCGGAAAAGGTTTTAAAGCCAATAAAATCACGAGAACACTCCGCAAACGCCAATCAGCAATTAAAGGCCACTGAGGACGATCCCTACGCAGATGAGGTGGCCAATAAGAGCAATGACGCCTGTGAAGGGCTCAATCGCAAAACCTTCAAGTTCAACCACCAGTTTTACCGCTTCGTGGCCCGCCCAATCGCCAAAGCCACGACTTTTATCATCCCTGCTCCAGTGCTCAACTCCTTAGGCCAAGCCTTGGACAACCTAGAGTCCCCCGTGAGGATCGTCTCCTCCCTGCTGCAGGGCAAAGGCAAGCGTGCTGCGCAAGAAACCGGTAAACTGGTAATGAACTCCACTTTGGGCGTGGGTGGATTGTTTAAACCTTCAGACCGTGTGCCAAGTTTGAAAGACATTCCGGCGGAGGATCTGGGGCAGACGTTCGGCAAGTGGGGCATTCCTCAAGGGCCCTATCTCGTTCTACCGGTGCTCGGCCCGAGCTCCGCACGCGATGCGGTGGGCAAAGTTGGGGATACCCTGCTGCACCCGGCACAATGGGTTCCTATTTCGGGCGTTAAAACAGCCATTACAGCGACTCAGGCGGCAGTCGAAAACCCGGATCGTTTGGATACCTACGATGCAGCCACTAAGGATGCCTTGGATCCGTACATCGGAATGCGAGAAGCCTATCTGGAGTACCGCGCCGCCGCAGTGCGCAAATAAAATCACTCCGCTTTCCCGCAAATAAGCGTGTCCGCCCTTGAGCCTTGAGGCGACAGCGCGGATGCTATCCCAATGGCCACCCTTTCTCCGTCCGACTCGACTCCTTTTGATCCCATTGAGGCCGTCCTCGATGCGATTCGCGCCGGTGAGCTCGTGATCGTCACCGACGATGCCGATCGCGAAAATGAGGGGGACCTCGTTCTCGCCGCAGACAAAGTCACTCCCGAATTAATCAACTTCATGGCCACGCACGGCCGAGGCTTAATCTGCGTTCCCGTCACCGAGGAGCGTGCCGACGTACTGGGGCTGCAGCGCATGGTCTCGCGCAATCGCGAAAGCCACCGCACTGATTTTACGGTTTCCGTCGATGCCACCCACGGAATCACCACTGGAATTTCCGCCCACGACCGCTCCGCTACCATTGCCATTCTCTCCGACCCCAAGGCGCAGCCAGAACAGCTCGTGCAACCCGGCCACATCTTCCCCCTGCGCGCAAAGACCGGCGGCGTCCTGCGCCGGGCGGGACACACCGAGGCGGCCGTTGATTTGGCACGCATGGCCGGCCTCAACCCCACCGGCGTTCTCTGCGAAATCCTCAGCGCCGACGGCACCATGGCCCGCCTGCCCGAACTGGTGCAATTTAAAGAGCAGCATGGCCTTAAAATGTGCAGCATCGCCGATCTTATTGCCTACCGCCGCACCAAAGAAAAATTGGTGGAACGCGAGCAAATCATTCAATTGCCAACAGATTACGGCGACTTTGAACTCCACCTCTACAGAAGCACGGTGGACGGTGAACATCACCTCGCTCTAGTCAAAGGCCACCCAGAGAAAGCCGAGGCTCCCCTAGTGCGAGTGCACAGTGAATGCCTCACTGGAGACGTTTTCGGTTCGCGGCGCTGTGATTGCGGTTCTCAATTGCAACAGGCCATGCAGATGATTGAAGCCGAGGGCTGCGGCATTGTCTTGTACATGCGCAGCCACGAAGGTCGGGGCATCGGGTTGCCCGCCAAAATCCACGCCTACAAATTGCAGGAATCCGGCCTGGATACCGTCGAGGCCAACCTGCGCCTAGGCTTCCCTGCCGAGCTCCGCGAATATGGAGTGGGAGCTCAAATTCTAGTGGATCTTGGTATCCGCAAAATGCGCTTCCTGACCAACAACCCGAAAAAAGTCATAGGACTGGAAGGATACGGCTTGGAAATTGTGGAGCGCATCCCCATCAATGCCATCCCCAACCCACACAACGAGAAGTACCTCGACACCAAACGCTCCAAAATGGGGCACCTTCTTTAGCGCCCTTTCCAACAAGGGGGCTTTTACATGTGGCGCGTGTAGACAGACTTACATCCTTTGATTCCGGCGTCCTGTTTGGTAAACGCGTTGAAAGTCCACGGGGAGCCACGCGGGTGATTACCTTTTGGTCTTACTTTAAGTAAGATCTCACCGCAACTCCCTCACAATCAGGAAAGTGCACCGCGTTGGAATCGAACCAACAACCTAGTGATTAAGAGTCACGCGCTCTACCAATTGAGCTAGCGGTGCTTTTCCTTTTGGAGGGTGGGACCCTATCGGATTTCGTGGGGGTTACAAGCAGGGAAATTGAGCTTTTTTACTGCGGCACTCATGTCTAGTGCCACGATTTCCGAACCAACCCACTACCGAAGAGGAGCTTCAACGCGGTAGAGATGGGTTTTCGAACGCAAAAACAGGGCCCCTCCGGCAATCGCTGGGGAAGCCATAAATCCTGCTTCAAACTGACCTTCACCCAGCAACTTAAAGGCGTCTTTGTCCGGGGCAAACACGGAAACTTTTCCCTCCTCGTTGCACGCGTAGATCCGCCCGTCGGCCAAGACGGGGGACGC
>CALQFT020000232.1 GCA_943329925.2 Opitutus sp. GAS368 | reverse complement strand
TGAAAAAATCAGTCGGAGCCGAACCAAGAAAAATGCGGGCGGTAGAGCTAAAGCCCAGCACTGGGCTTGGCAAGCGCAAAAGTGATTTTTACACAGAGAAGATTACTGCATGAGCTCAAAGGCGTGAGGAGGCGATTTGAGCGCACCAGCAATAAAGCGGGGAAGGAAGCAAACTTTGTTGCCGTTTTGACGTAATCTTTGTCGGAAAATAGTCTCTGACTATGCGTATGCGGTTTCTGCGTTACCTTCAAATTTAGGATCGAGCCTTAACAAGGACGACTTTAAAGCAGTGTCATTTCTGGAGAGCTCTGAGGAGGCTGCAGAGTTGCTTGTCGGTTTACCCTTGTTGTTGAGCGAAATATGCCGGCGAGGCGGAGTGAAAAGGCAATTCCTCACCCTCCTGACGCAACGGAATGTGAACTATCGCACTTTTAAGTTAAAGGAACACGGACTTTACCCCTATAACTAGTGGATGGATTTGTTTTCGGCACAGGATATAGCGCGGCGGCGCGCTGGCAGCATGTTTACACTCGCGCTTTGCCTCATGGCGGGCGTGGTGGTGTCGATACATCTTCTTGCAGTGCTCGTGGTTTGCGGTTCTCTGACGGATTCCGATGTGCATCGTCGGGTGATTGTTTGGACGCTGCCCCTCTCGTTGCTGTTGCTTTCTCTTGGAGTGATTGTCCGGGTGTATGCCCTGAGAATGGGCGGTTCAGGCGTGGCTGAGGAGTTGGGGGGAAAACGATTGAGTCCACGCACGGCGGATGCAGAGGAACAGGGGTTACTGACTTTGGTGGAGACGCTTGCCTTGGGTTTTGGGATTCCAGTGCCAGAGGTTTGGTTGCTTCCGACAGAGTTGGGTATTAACGCATTTGCGGCAGGCAGCGACCCTGCGAGCGCTGTGATTGGGGTTACCAAAGGCGCGTTGGATCGCCTAAGTCCCGAGGAACTCAGGGGCGTGTTGCTGCATGAATTTAGTCATATTTTAAGCGGGGACATGCGCCTGAAGTTCAGGATGCTCGTATGGGTGCAGGGGATTTTGTTCCTCTCCCTCGCCGGGCGTCTGTTAGTGGCGTCTGATTCTCCAGTTGGGAAGGGGTTCTGGGGCTTGAACGTCTCGGCCGGACGCAGGGCGATGGCGGGTAAATTGCCAGGAACCGCTGATGGAGAAAGTCAGAGCCGTTCGTTGTTGGGGGTTTTACTGCTGATGTTGGGGTCGGTGACGGGCGTTTTTGGTCGATTTTTGCAAGGAACCATTTCCCGCGATTTGGAGTTTGCTGCTGATGCTGCTGCCGCGAGTTGCTTGCCCTCAGGAATGCCGGTGGTGGCCGCGTTGCGGAAAATCGGCGGATTACCGGAGAGTTCTTTGCTTGTGAATCCGACTGCGCCGGAGTCTGGTCATTTGTTTTTTGCGCCCGCAGCGGAGGGACTTTCCTCATTGTTTTTTCCTACGCATCCCACGCTTGGGGAGAGGATTCGGAGGCTGCAGCCGGATTGGGCCGGAGATTTTTTATCCAGTCGCATTAACGAGGGTGGGGCTTCCACTTTGGTGCCGGAAGCGCCCCCTGCGGAAACACCTGCGGAACCAAAGTCTGCGGCGGCCCGGGCGGCGGCGGCAATTGGGGCGAAAAAGCGGGAGAAGCTGCGTTCTCGCGAACTTTCTTTGGCGTCAACTCCCCAGTCGTATCCGATCGCAAATTTAGAGTATTTAGGGCAGTGTATGCTGCCATCGCAGCTCTCTCTGGGTGTTGCTCTTAAGCGTTCTTTAAAGGAGGAATGGGTGCAATACACTCAGACTCGGGAGGGAGCCAAGCAGCTGTTGCTTGAGATGATGCGGCCCAGCTCGTTGGCTGCCTTGGATTTGGGCGGTGCGTCGGCCACTCAATTGTTTTTGTTGCTGGACCTTTCCATGCCGATGTTGCGGCGTATGAGCCGTGAGGAGTACGTTAAACTAATGCGTCAATGTCGGCGTGAAGTGGTTCGGCCTCAAGAGATTGACTTGATGCGGTATCTGCTTTTGCATACGTCACGCCGCAGGATTGGAATCACTTTGGGCGTGAGGGAAGTTGCGCCGGTTGTTTTTGAGGAACTGTCCTCGGTTTGGGGAGAATGTCAGGTGCTGGTTTCCTCGATGCTCTGGAGCGGCTCCAAGAGCGCGACGGGGCGTACCGCTGCGCGGGTGGCTGCCTGGAATTCGCTGGGTTACGAGGTGCCTCCGGCGGACCGAGATGCGGTGACGGTTGGGCAGGTGGTGCTGGCCTTGGAAGTTTGCGAGCAGGCCTCGGGAGCGTTGCGCAAGCGCATCCTGACGGCGTGCGGTTTTGCCGGTGCTTCGCAGGGATTTCTGATGGACAGGGAAATGGCAGTGCTGCGGATGTTCGCGGACACAATGGGTTGTCCTGTGCCGCATTTGGGCGCCCGTAAAATGGTGTAGCGCAAAATGGCGGGGTGGGCCCGCGCTTGCGTTGGAATGTGAAGCTGGGCAATCTGGGCAATATATGCCGCGTGAGTTCGACCCAGGCCAACCGGAGTTAATGGACATTCCCCAAGGGGATTCCCGTGAACTGCGCACGGATCTGGCGAATCTTGTGTCTTTGAATCAATATTTTGGGAGCCACCGTTTGCTCCTCCGGTTTGCAAAGAGATGGTTTAAGCCGGGCGGTAACTATCGGGTGCTGGATTTGGCCACAGGTGCCGCCGATTTGCCCAGAGAACTGGTGCGCTGGGCACGGAGGAATCAAGTTTCTCTGAACGTCGATGTTGTAGACGCGCAATCTGCGACGCTTTTTATTGCCAAGGAAAGTAGTTTTGCCTATCCGGAAATCCGTTTTTTCGAGGCGGATATTCGCCGCTTTGAGCCCGGTGCGACCTACGATCTTGTGTTGTGCTCCCTTGCTCTGCACCATTTTAGCGAGGAGGATGCCATTCGCGTGCTGGTTCGCTGCAGGATGCTCTCCCAGCGCTGGTCGCTGGTGTCGGACCTAGAACGTTCCCTTTTGGCGAGGCTGGGAATTTGGGCGCTCACGGCCACCGCCTATAGGGAGCCAATGACGAGACATGATGCTCGGGTCTCGGCGAAGCGCGCATTTTCAAAAGCGGAGTTCTCTGCAATGGCCATTGCCGCCGGATGGACGCAGTTTGAACACGAGCGGTTTCTTTTTGCCAGACAGGGGGTTTGGATGGAGGCCGAAGGGAAAAGCAGTGAAGGCGTGAAGACAAATATATGACAATTCTTGAAAAAGCGAGTCGGGTGCTTCAATTGGAGATTGCGGAGTTGCAGCGGCTGGATGCTCGGCTGGGTGTGGACGAGAGTTTTGAGAAAGCGGTGGAGGCCATTTTAGAATGTCTATCGCGTAAATGTAAAGTGGTTGTATGTGGAGTGGGTAAGTCGGGTTGCATTGGATTAAAGATCGCCGCAACATTGACAAGTATAGGTTGTCCGGCTGTGGTTTTGGATCCGGTCAATGCGTTGCATGGGGATCTGGGCGTGGTAGGGGAGGGGGATTTGTTTTTGGCGCTTTCCTACAGTGGCGAAACCGAGGAGTTGCTGGCGATTTTGCCTGCGCTCGCGCGAATGGGGATTCCGCTAGTATCCATGACGGGGCAGGGGAGTTCGACGCTGGCGCAGAATAGCGCTGTGGTGTTGGACGTATCGGTGGAGCGGGAGGCGTGTCCCTTGGAGCTTGCGCCGACGGCAAGTACGACGGTCATGCTGGCTCTTGGGGATGCGCTGGCGATGGTGGTGTTGGAGGTGCGGGGGTTTACCCGTGAGGATTTTGCAAAATACCACCCCGCGGGGCAACTTGGGCGAACTTTGTTACTAAAAGTGAGCGACATTATGAGGGGAGTTGGGGAGATGGCGTTGGTGTTGCCGGGAACAAGGGTTCGGGACGTCCTGAGTGCAATGACGCAGAAGCGGACGGGCGCCGCGGTTGTGGTGGATGAATCGAATTGCATGTTGGGGATTTTTACCCACGGTGATTTTGCCCGGCATTTTCAAAAGGTGGCAGGAATTGCCGATCGGACTGTGGGGGAATTTTTGACGAAGGGGCCGGTGGTAGTGGAGGCGGGACGTTTGGCGGCGGATGTCTTGCGGGTGCTGGAGCAGCACCGTGTGGATGAGGTGGTGGTGGTAGATTTGTCTGGAAGGCCGGTGGGGTTGGTGGATTCGCAGGACTTGGCGCGTTGGCGCTTGGTGTAGGCGGGCGGGTTGGGGGGCCGTATTGGTTTTAAAGCCGCTCCAAGAGAGAATGCCGTCTCTGGCTCAAATCTCCTCGTTCAAGGGAAAGGGGTGGAGCAAGGTCGGGGTGATGTTGTGTTATTGGTGTTGCTGAAATTTTTTTGTGGTTAACTCGGATAGGCTCCGCCCGGCAAAACAAAAAATTATAGGGTGGGGAGTGGCTGATTTTGAATGGAAAGTCAGTTAATCGGAAAACTTGGCCCAGCGTTTGCTAGTTAGGAACCGTTGAAATTTCTGTTTTCCGCATAGGTATCTTCAAATCCGCACAAATCCTTCGTCAAAACATTCTAAAGAAGCTTAGGCTTCCTGCCGAATAAGCGGAGGCTGACTTATTTTTTCTTTATCGTTTTTCCTTTCGCGCAGTTGTCTTTCCAGCGTTTCTTTTTATGTCCACTGACTTCTCTACTATAACCACCGCAGCGGTTTACGGCATGACTACTGCTCAATTCGCGGCGTTCACCACTGGCGATCTTCAGACACTTACGGTGGAGGAAATGGCCGTCTTAAAGAGCAGTCAGTTGATCGCACTGGGCACCAAGGGGTTGGCGTCTTTGACTGGCGATCAGATTTCAGCGGTTGGGACGGGAAATTTTCAGTCGTTGTTGACCTCTCAGATTGCGGCGTTAACGACGAGTCAGGTTTCTTCACTAACCACCGGGCAGGCGGCGGCGCTGAGCGCAGCTCAAATTACTGCGATGACCTCTAGCCAGGTGCAGTCTTTGACGAGTGATCAGATCGTGGCGTTGACCACAAAACAGCTCCTTGCGTTGGGCGCTGCTCAAGTTGCTGCGGTTTCCACCGATGATTTCCAGGCGCTAACCACGGCGCAGCTTGTTGGGTTGAGTAGTCTCCAAGTTGCCGCTTTGACCACGAATCAGGCCTCTGTATTGACCACGAATCAGGCGGTTGCATTGGCGACCGTTCAGGTTATAGCGCTCAGCAGTAAGGT
>CALQFT020000231.1 GCA_943329925.2 Opitutus sp. GAS368 | reverse complement strand
GACTGATTTGCCCTAGTATCCGCCTTTCCAACCGGGTTGGAGCCACTTTTTGCTTTGTCGGCTAGCTGCGCTTTGAGGTGCCGCGTCTCGGCTTCGAGCGAGACAATTTTCGTAAAAGCCTCGCGCTTATCAGCCTGTAAATATTCTAACTGAAGAGTCAGCTGCGAGCGTTCGCTTTGGGGAAGATCGGTGAACTGGGTTCGGGGGGCCTGAACGGACGTGGGATTACCGAGCTCCATCGCCAGCACCGCGATTGCGACAAGAAGCAAGCCCCACAGAAGCCACATTTTTTTGAATATGTTCACCCTTAGTATCCTTCCCCTAAAGTTGCCCTGCCAAAGTCGCTTAAGCCACTTTTTTCAATGCAGCCCATAGGGATCATCTCCTGCAAACGCACAAAAAAGAGTGCCCCTTGTAAGGCACTCTTTTTGTTTACCATGACGTTGTGACGTCGGTGAGCTTTAGCCGCAGGCTAAGACCCTACGATTTTGTAATCGCGGGAATTAGGAGGCGTGTAGCCGCCCTCTGCGTTGGATTTGACGGGGGGTGCGGTCTTTGGATCGAGTGAATCGGGCAGGATGGAATCGTTAAGGGCGAGCACTTGGTCCCACTTGAGTTCCTTGCCGGTGTAGGCGGCGTAACGGGCGAGAGTCGCCGTAAAGGTGCTGGTGGCCCCGTAGTGCGCATCGTTGTGTGCGGTGTTGGTGCGAATGAACTTGTGCAACTCGTTATGCTCCACCTGATAGGGGTTTTCCGATTTGCCTTCGTACTTCCACACGATGTTGCCTTTGTAATCTGTGATCTTGCCGACTTCACACATCCCCTTAGTCCCGCGGAAGTCCTCGCTCACGCGCCCTTGGCCGGGATACTGCCGGCACTGGCTCGCAACGGAGGCGCCGCTAGGATAGATGAGGTTGACGGCGAAATGATCGAAAATTTCGCTGGGTTGGTCCGGCGTGATCACTCGACGGCCCCCGACGCCAAAGGCGCTGACGGGAGTCTGACCAAGGAACCAGTTGGCGACGTCAATGTTGTGCACGTGCTGTTCGCAAATATGATCCCCGGAAAGGTACGCGAAGTGGTACCAGTTGTGGACCTGCGCCATGTACGGGGTCATACCGTCTTCAGGCTTGCGCCACCAGATGCCGCTGCCATTCCAGTAGACGTTGGCTTGGAGGATCTCGCCGATTGCGCCGTCCATGACGCGCTTGTGAGTCTCGCGATATTTTTCGTCGTAATGCCGCTGCAAACCGACCACGACCTTCAGTCCTTTTTTGTCGGCTTCCTTAGCGGCTTCCAGCACGCGGCGTGTGCCTGCGGCATCCACGCTCACTGGCTTTTCCATGAAAATGTGTTTGCCGGCTGCAACGGCGGCCGCGAAGTGCAGCGGACGGAAGCCGGGAGGCGTCGCGAGAATCACCATATCACACAACGGCAGCACTTTAAGGAACGCGTCCAAACCCGAGAATGTGGTTTCTGGCGTCACTTCCACCTTGTCCCCATGCTTGGTTTTAAGGTTGCGTGCGGTGCCCTCGGCCTTGCTTGCAAAAGCGTCCGCGACGGCCACTAACTTCACGTTGGAGCCGGGCACGCTGAGTGTCTGGTCGGCCGCACCTGAACCGCGGCCACCGCACCCGATAAGTCCAACGCGGATAAGCGTGTTGTCGCTGCTGGCCTGGCCGCGCATCACATAGGGAAAAGTCATGATGCCTGCGCTAAGAACACCGGCGGTTTTGATTACATCACGACGGGAAAGAGCTGAAGATTTGAGTTCTGACATAATAGGGAAGGGAACTGAAGTTTGGGGTGAAATATAGTGTTTATATCGGCTTTTAGAACTGATCCAGACAAGTGTTAAAAATTAGGGCCGCCCCCTTGTAAAGGAGCGGCCCATTCGCGTTTTTTTGAGAAAATCAATCAGCGCAGGGCGCTAATATCTCTCAGAATTTAAGTCGTACTATTTTAGTGCGAAGGCGTTTCAGCGGGTTCTCCACCAGCAGCCTCGTCACGTTCTTTCATCGCCGCCCGGCGGGACAGCTTCACGCGGCCCTTGTCGTCGATCCCGATGCACTTGACCCAAACTAGCTCGCCCACCTTGACGACGTCTTCAGTCCTAGCCACGCGGAAATCCGCGAGCTCTGAAATGTGGCAGAGACCGTCCTTGCCGGGAAGCACTTCGATGAAGGCCCCGAACTCCTTGAGCGAAACCACTCGGCCCTGATAGGTTTGGCCAACTTCAATCTCCGCCGTCATCCCGGTGATGATCTGACGCGCGCGCGCCATGCCTTCAGGATTGTTGGAGTAGATGTGGACCTTGCCGTCGTCGTCGATGTTAATCTCGCAACCCGTTTCAGCGACGATGCTCTTGATGTTTTTGCCTCCTGGCCCGATGAGCTGGCCGATCTTGTCCACTGGGATTTTGACCGTCTCAATGCGAGGCGCGTACTTGGAGAGGTCCGTGCGGTGCCCGGGAATGACCGAGTGCATGAACGCGAGGATCTCGGTCCGCAAGCGCTTGGCTTCGTAGATGGCGGCGACCATGATGTCGTGCCGCAGCCCCGTAAGCTTGAGATCCAGCTGGAAGCCAGTGATGCCGGTTTCGGTACCACAGATCTTGAAATCCATGTCTCCAAAGTGATCTTCGCTGCCAATGATGTCCGATAACATGGCGTGACGACGCAGCGTCTCGCCGTCGAACTCGGTGACGAGTCCCACGGAAATCCCTGCAACAGGCGTCTTGATGGGCACCCCGGCGTCCATTAGTGCGAGGCAACCGCCGCACACACTGGCCATCGAGGAGGAGCCGTTAGACTCCATGATTTCGGAGGAAACCCGGATCGCGTAAGGAAAGTCTTCCACCGAGGGAATCACCGGTGCGAGAGAGCGTTCGGCGAGAGCCCCGTGGCCGATTTCGCGACGTCCCGGGCTGCCTGTGCGGCCGGTTTCGCCGACGGAAAACGGAGGGAAGTTGTAATGCAGGATAAAGCGCTTGGAGGTGGATCCACCAGTGTAGCCGTCCAGATCCTGAGCTTCTCCAGTGGTCGCAAGTGTTGCTAGGGCAACAGCTTGAGTTTCACCACGAGAGAACAGTGAGGAGCCGTGGGAGCGCGGAAGCAAGCCAACTTCGCCCGAAAGGGGGCGCAGTTCATTGAGCTGACGACCATCGCAACGCACGGACTTGTCCAGAACCGAAATCCGGAATGCCTTCTTCTGCAAGTAATCGAAAGCCTGACTGACTTCAAACGCCGTCGCCAAGGGGAACTGTGCCTTTACTGCCGCGGCAACTTCGGCGCGGAGTGCTTCCACAGCCTTGCCGCGTGCCACTTTACCGGGCAGATAAATGGCCGCTTCAATGCGGTCGCCTGCAACGCTGTAGGCGATTTCCAAAATATCGTCGCGCACCACCATCAGCGGAACTTCGCGCTTGGGCTTGCCCACGGCTGCTGCGAGTTGGATCTGCGCTTCCACCAAGGCGCGGGCGTGGATCTGGGCGAATTCGAGAGCCGCAATGAATTCAGCTTCAGGCAATTCATTCGCTTCACCCTCGATCATGACGCATTCGTCCTTCGAACCGACATAGACAAGGTCCATGTCGCTGAGAGCCTGTTGGGCGTGAGTGGGGTTGGCCACAAAATGACCGTCCACCCGGCCGATGCGCACTGCGCCGACGGGGCCGGCAAAGGGGATGTCAGACACCATCAGTGCGGCCGATGCGCCGTTGATGGAAAGCATATCGGGATCATTCTCTCCGTCAGCACTTAGCATGACGGTGATGATCTGGGTGTCGTAAAGGTAGCCCTTGGGAAACAACGGCCGCAGAGGACGATCCGTCATGCGCGCGGTCAGGATTTCCTTTTCGCTGGGGCGACCTTCGCGGCGAAAATAGCCACCGGGGAACTTGCCCACGGCTGCCGCTTTTTCGCGGTAATCAACAGTGAGCGGGAAGAAGTCCTGGCCGTCCTTGATTTTGGTCGAGGAGACGGCGGAGACGAGGATGATGGTTTCGCCGCACTGGACGGTAACTGCTCCGTCAGCGAGTTTTGCAATTTTACCCGTTTCAAAACGGATGGTAGTGGAGCCGATCTGGCTCGAGACATTATGGATCATAGTTAGTTATCAAAAACCCGGGTTTTTCCTGATCCCTGGCTCGTAGCCCAGCAGCCTCTCGCGGGAGGCGGTGGTTTATTGGCGTTCAAAGGCGGTTAAGCCAAGAGGGCCATGCAGGCCGCACAACGCTGTAAATGCGCTGACGTGAAGCGGCTGGGCTGCGTCCAAGGGTGACAGGTTCCCCGCCCCGGGTAAGTTTACGGGGTATTTGGGGAAACGAATGAAAAAAAAGAAGACGGCAAACAAGGAACGGATCTTTCCGCCACACTTAGCGGACAATCTCCTGCGAAAAACAACGCCCCCGAGAACCGGGGGCGTTGTGTCGCTAAAGTTTGCGGTTTACCGGCGCAGATTAAGTTTATCGAGAATCGCTTTATAGCGCTCGTTTGCAGTGCGCTTGAGGTAATCGAGCAATTTGCGTCGGCGCGCCACCATCATAAGGAGGCCACGGCGTGAGGCGTGGTCCTTGGTGTGAGCCTTAAAGTGTTCGGTGAGTTGGGAGATGCGTTGCGTGAGCAAAGCGATCTGCACGTCGGCGCTGCCCGTGTCTTTATCGTGGAGGCGAAGCGCCTGAGGTTCCGTTGTTTCTGACATAAATCCTGTTTTCGTGAATCGCTGAGTATGCGGTGCCTCAAACTAAAATCAAGTAATTCTTAAGCCTTCCTGATTTCCTCGACTCAATGCTTGCACTCCGATTGGGAGTGTCTCAAAGTTGGGGAGTAGGTTTACTACGCGGGTATAGCTTAGTGGTAAAGCTCCAGCCTTCCAAGCTGGCTATGAGGGTTCGATTCCCTCTACCCGCTCCATTTCCTCTCCGACAATAATTTAGAACGGAAGCCTGTTCGAGAATTGCTGTTTCTAGAACAAAACATAGAACACACCCCACGAAGTGCACATGGTTTCGGGATGTCTCAGGGGGCCAACCTACGGCACCAAGCTCAGCTTTTCGCAGGTAGCCAGGTACTCCCTCTTGGCTTTGAAAACACAGGCGCGCTCGCTATCGTTAAGTAGAGCCTGTTCGTAAATAGCCGTTTTTCACAAACGTTCTATCCGCGCGGTTTGGAATCCGCGTTTTTTTCGAGATTTGGGCGCTCAT
>CALQFT020000230.1 GCA_943329925.2 Opitutus sp. GAS368 | reverse complement strand
GCGGATCGGGTCAGCAAGCCGCGCGAAACCCTTGCGCTCGACTTCCTCACCCGGACTCTCGGCTACCGCCTGCAGTATAATGCCAAGCCAAGTGAATACCTCACCGAGCGCGACAAGGATCGCAAGCAAGTCTCCGTCACGGCCAGCCTCGGCCTGAGCGCGGGGGATGATGGCAAAATCTCCAGCATCATTCCCGGCTCGCCTGCAGACCGCGCGGGGCTTGCGGGAGGGATGACAATTGCCGGAGTCAATGAACGGAAATTCAGTGGCCAGCGCCTCAAGGACGGGGTCGCTGACAGCGTCACTCGCGGCAAAGTCGAGCTGCTTGTCCTCGACGGGGAAGTCTTTCGCGCCATCCCTCTCAATTACTCCGAAGGACCAAAGTATCTCGAACTCACTCGTGCCACGGATCATCCCGATTCGCTCTCGACGATTTTCAAGCCGGTGACCAAGGACGAAAAAAACTGAGGCAGCTATGGGAAACCCAATCATTGGCTTGACCGCAAATCTTGTGCGTGACGACAAGGGGCGACTTCGCCACCAAGTGAAGGGGACATACATAGACGCGGTGTTGCGGGCCGGTGGAACGCCGCTCATGCTGCCTGCTGTCGCGGCAACGCGTGCTGCGATGCTTGAGTGTGTCGATGGCGTTATCATTACCGGCGGTGATGACATCGACACGCGTCCCTTTGGGATCGCTTTGCATCCGCAGGCGCAAATTATGGAGGGCGATCGTCAGGTCGCTGAATTTGCTCTATTGGAAGCACTTAATTCACAGCCAGAAAAGCCAGTGCTTGGGATATGCCTTGGCATGCAATTGATGGGTGTACACGCGGGCTGTTCGCTCATTCAGCATCTACACGATATTAAGCCGGACGCCGACCGACATCGATTCGACAATCCGCATTTGGTCGAGACTGAGATTGGTTGTGGCCCAGTTGCGAGTTGGCATCATCAGGCTTTAACGGAGAGCGGACCTTTTGAGGCGATTGGCTGGAGTGATGATGGCGTGCTTGAAGCGATTCGAGATTCGAGAAAGCCCTTCTATGTCGGCGTGCAGTGGCATCCCGAGCGAACGAAAGATGCCACGATGGGTGATGCGATCATAGCGCGCTTGATCGAAGCTGCACGCGCTTCGGTCGGGCGCCCTCGTGCGAGGTAGTCCTTCGGGCGGGACGATGTTTTAATTTCCTGCGCGAGTCCGAAAAGCGGGGCAGTTATTTTGTAGGAAAATGCCCCGCACTGGGTCTGCATTTTCAACTGGGAGATGGGAGTGATGCGCCTTCATTCTGATTGGTGAACTCAGCGCAGCGCCTCTCGAATCGCTTTTTCCATGACCTTCTGACTGCCGGGTGGAGTCCACGCCCAATCATTCAAATTCCCGTCGTTTTCATCGAAAGCACGCTCAATTGGAATGTAGCCCGGCCCACATTCGCCGTAGCCCATGACAAACAGGAAGCTTTCGGGCCTGCAGGCCTGGGCAAACAATTGAAACTCCACATAGGCCTCTGCCGGCAGCAAAAGAAGGACTGGTCCTCCGTCGAATTCAAAAACGGGAACCTCAATCTGATGCCCCTTCTTGACGCGGGCGTACCATGCCAACCCCATGGCAGCTTCGGCCCGTTGAAAGGGACGTACCCCATCCCTCAGGCGCGACCACAGCAGTTCTTCTGTATGGTTGGGCGTCGCCCTCGCCCCCATCGGCATGAGCGACATTTTAAAATCAACTCTTTTGATAGGAGTCCTCGTGGTATCCGTCCACGCCCGCTCCATCGCCGCGTGCAAGCGTCCAGCAAGCGCCGCGCGGTTCTCGGGCGCGCCTGTATTGTATTTGCCCGCAGTCACATTTCCCGCACATCCCGTGGTGTAAATCTGGAGTGCCTCTGGGTGGGCGGCCTGCATAAGCGCTCGCGCTTGTCCGGGGAAGTCAGCGGACACCCGGCCTTTTCCATAGCTGCTCATCGGATGGACTGCGTACCCGTGTAGAGCGCATACGGGCTTCTCACCATCCCAGAAACTCACGGTCCGCAACCAGGGATCGATGTCGCCCTCTCCTGCATTCTGCGCCTCCTTGTTGGAGGAACTGCTGTAACGTCCATAAGAAACCGTTCCGGCGCTGGTAATGAAGCGGCGGTTGCTCGCAATACGTTCGACCTTTGCTCGGCCAGTTCCGATGTGGGTCACCCTCGCCGAGGTTAATAGTGCCTGCTTAAGTCCCTCGCAAACCTTCGCGATACATGTCTCGTTGAAGGAAGGTTGGCATACCGATGCGACTTGAATAGCTGCATTTGGTTCGGGTTTCGGTAGGTTTTTCCAGGCACCACTCGCCTCCATTTCACGCAAAAGCTTTTCCGCGTCTTCATCCATCACCGGCGCATCGTGTACATGCGTGGAGGTGACCAGCACGTGTTGGGCATCGGTTCCCGCCGCCGCGGCCAATGCCTGCTTCCACTTCTCAAAAGAGGTCCCTCGAATTTCGCACCAATCAAACGAAACCAATACCAGCGGCTTTTCTCCCCCAGTCAGCATGAAGCCTTTCGCGAAAAGTGGATCCTCCACGACGCGCGCTGGGGCGATTCCCCCTCCCATGCAGGGATGGCCCATCGGGATGGTCACGTCCACGGAGAAAGTCGAAATCCGAAACTCAGCGGTGCACGAGATCACCGGGATCATCCAAACAGCGATAAGGCAGAGCAAGCGGTTCCACATAGAAATGTTTGGATTTAAACAGTTTGAATTTCGAACTGGAACCAAAAAGCAAGCCGGAGCGCCTGTGCCCCAAAAGACGCCGCTCTAGCGCGCTTGGGGATCATGACGCGCCGGAGATTGGGAAACGGAGCGAAAAACCAAATTATACCATCTCTTTTAGGTTTATGGATGATTAAAAGACCTCAGCACCTGGGACCGAGGAGCCCCAGCTCCGCAATGACTGTCTGAGTTTTTGGAGCGTCAAAGCGGAGCTGGGGGGCTCCGCGTTCCCGGGAGAGAAGAAACAGTTTTCTTCAAGATTTGGTATTAGGCAATCACAGTGCTGGATCAGGCGAGGAAATCGCGAGTCCATTTAGTCGCGCTTGGAGAAAGCCCCCTTGAAGGTTAGCGACCTTTTTGAACCCCAATCCTTGTAGCGTGCAGGTTGCCAGATAGCCGCGTTGGCCTTTCTGGCAATAGGTGACAATTTTCCGCTCCCTAGGAAGCTCTTCAATGCGGGCGCGCAACTGTTCGAGGGGAATATGCACTGCTCCGGCAAGCATTCCCCAAGTGGCTAGTTCATCGTCATCGCGCACATCCAAAAGGTATTCGTCTGAGGGCTTCCACGAGTCAGGAGCCACGCTCGATATGTCGCCTCGCGCGATGTGGGAGGCCACGAAGGCCGCCGTGTTCACTGGGTCATTTGCGGAACCAAACGGGGGGGCGTAGGCCAGATCTAGTGACTCCAAGTCAAATACGCTCATCCGTGCTGTGATGGCGGTTGCCAGTACGTCGATGCGCTTGTCCACCCCCTGTTGTCCGACGACTTGCGCTCCCAGCAGGCGTCCGGTTCCCTCTTCGGCAATCAGTTTGATCAAAACCGGTTTCGCTCCCGGATAATAGTGGGCATGGCTGTGATCTCGGGTCAGACTGCTGAAGAAACTGAACCCGGCCGCGGCCGCTTGTTTGGAACTCAAGCCGGTAAACGCCGCCGTTTGATCCATCATCCGAACGATGGAAGTTCCCAAAACTCCAGGAAATGTCAGCCGCGCGCCCGCCGCGTTAGCGCCTGCAATCCGCCCTTGTCGATTGGCGGGGCCCGCTAGAGCAATCCGTGCTCGTGCGCCAGTGATTAAGTGAATGGTTTCCGCCGCGTCACCCACCGCATAGATGTCAGGGTCAGAGGTCTCCATGCGGCCATTGGTGCGGACGCCTCCAGTCGGCCCGATTTCCAGTCCGGCGTCCCTTGCCAGTTCCACTTCTGCGCGCACCCCAGCGCTCAGTAAAACCAAGTCCGAGGGAATGGAGCTTCCATCTGCAAAATGCACGGCGCCCTGAGTAAATGCGGTCACTGATGCGTTGAAAAGGAAGGTCAATTGATCGTTTTTTAGTCCCTCCTGCAGGTGCCTCACCATGTCGGAATCCATAAGGGGCAAAATATGGGGGTTTTTTTCAACCAACGTCACATGGAGGCCGCGATGCAAGAAGGCTTCCGCCATCTCCAATCCTATAAATCCCCCACCGATGACTACTGCCCGTTGGATATTACTGCTTTCTAGTGCTTTAACAATGCGGTCCATATCTGGAATGTCGCGCAGTGTGAACACGTGTGGCAGTTCCACTCCTGCAAGTTTGGGAACAAAAGGGCGGGCTCCCTGGCTCAGAATAAGTTTGTCGTATCGCTCGTCGCGCTGGACACCATCAGGACCTCGGACCGTGAGCATTTTGCGTCCCCGGTCGATCGCCAGTACTTCATGGCCTACATGTGCATGGATGGCGGACCGGCGCTCGAAGCGCTCCGGAGTCATTACCACCAGTTGGTTGCGATCTTGAATTTCCCCAGCAATGAAGTAGGGTAGTCCACAGTTGGCAAAGGAGATGTACGGTCCGCGTTCAAAGACGTGAATTTCGGCAGACTCGTTGACTCGGCGAGCCTTGGCCGCTGCGGACGCGCCCCCCGCAACGCCCCCTACAACAAGAATGCGTCGTTGGTGAATCATAAGGATTTCGATGGGGCACAGCAGGTGGCGCCTGGTGCAGGGCTTTCGTTGTTTTGGGAAGCCCGGTTCCACGGCATACGCGCCATTAACAACGCCAAGCCGCAAGTCCCGCTGACTCCTGCGAACACAAGGCCAGCGCCCGTGAATAAGGGGATCAGCCCGAACATGGGATGTTTCCATACCGCCAGCGCCGATCCGATTCCGGATACCACTCCGATCACGATCTGAACTTGGCGCATTAGGGGCAGAACATTGGATTTTCTCCGCACCACCGGCAGTCCAGCCGCATTCCAGGCATCCAGCCCGCCTTCAATCACCAGGCAAGGTACTTCTGCTTGAGCGAAAAGGGCGGCCGCCCGTTTGGCCCGGGCGCCAGCCTGACACAATATGAACAACGGAGCGGTGTTTGCAGACTCTCTCCACTCGGAAGCAACCAGTGCATCGAGGGGACGTAGAGTGGAACCTTCGATGTATGAGGCTTCAAATTCTGCGGGAGAACGGACATCCAGAATGTGGG
>CALQFT020000229.1 GCA_943329925.2 Opitutus sp. GAS368 | reverse complement strand
GAGTAAGCGGATCTTTGATCGCCTCGATAATCGTCTTGTCGAGTTCTGTGTCTTTGCCCTCCATCTCGAGCCGAATTTCCTTCCCGCAGCTCGCAGAGAGGTCGCGCACCACTCGGGGACGTTTGCTCCAGATGTTGCCAATCGGTTGCATGCGCGTTTTCATCGCGCTGCCCTGGAGTTCCGTTGTAATGAGGTTTAGACGCTGCGCCGTAGCCGCAAAAGCGCTGTCAGTGTGCTGGCTTGTAAACTGAAGGACCTGATTGCGCGCTAATACTAGTTCGCCCACCAGATTCATGAGTTTGTCTAGAAGACTCACATCCACGCGAATCGAACTGTCAGAAGCGGCAGAAGAACGCTGTTCGACATATTCAGAAGCTATGGCAACAGGCTCTGCTGCCGCAGTGGGTGCCACCTCCATCGCAACGGGGGCCGCCACTACAACGATGGGTTCAACCGGCACAGGCGCTGCAACGGTAAAAACGGGGGCCGCTACGATAGCAGGCGCACTCACTGAAACCTGTGGTTCGGTCGCCGCAATTGGTCCGTCCTTTATTGGTCCGTCCTTTATTGGTCCGTCCTTTAATTGATCCAGAAGTTGAATCAATGCGCAGTAATCGCGTTCCTCTGGAGCGCCGGTGGATTCGATTTCGCCCAACATTCGGCGGACCACGTCGACCGTGGCGAGCAAGGCGCCGGCGATATCGGGGTTAATCACGAGGAGACCATCACGCATGCGACTTAGAAGATTCTCACCGACGTGAGAGACGGCTTCTAGCTGACCATACCCCAAGAACCCAGCAGAGCCCTTTAAGGTATGGATGGTGCGGAAGATGCTACTGAGCGTCTCCTTGTCATGCGGATCTTTCTCCAACTCAACTAGATCACGTTCCAGTCGGTCTAGATTTTCGTGGCTTTCGATCAGAAACTCTTTAATGAGGTCATCCATAGAGTAGAGCGGGGGGCGGAGACACTAGTACCTAGACAAGTCTTTGCAACAAATATTTTTATTCGCCTCCACGCCTCAATCTTCCCCCGCCCCAAATGATCATACAAGAGGATTGCCGGAGACGCCGCCAAGAGGCGTATTTGGCGCACTCATAGTCCTGAGGGGCGGGCCCGCTAAGCGGCCTTTTTCCAATCGCTTGCCGCAGACACAACGACAAGCTCCTTAAATCCACCTTTTCAGCCCCGGAGAACGCCCGTACCTTCTTCAAAAAACCATCTCCAAAAAGTTTTGAACAAAGGAAACGACACGGCAGCTGGAGGCGATCGCGAAGGCCGGCATTGCTTGGTTGCCCCTTCAAAAAAACCTCGCGGATCGGAAGACGCCAAAGATCTCGAAGTCACTCATGTTCAATGTGAGCAAGCGAGTCACGCCGGCAGCGTAGTAGGTTGCCGCCAGTTGAGTGTCGAGTAAACGTTTGCGCCCAAGGCGATGCTCTCGCAGCCAAAGCAATCCCAAGCGGGTCGAATCCAGCGACGGGTAAACCGGTTTGACTTCGCTCGCTTCCCACCAGCCTTGCGCCTTTTCGAGCGCCTCTTCCAGGCTCAAAGGAAACGCGAACCGGCGTGGATCCGTGACCACATGGACAAACTCGGTGAGGACCTGGGGCGCCAGTACCAGAGGCTGCGGATGCTTGGCCAAGGCCTCGTTCAACCAGCCCCGTGCCTCGGCGTGCCCAGGGACCTCGCGCACTTCGACTTGGACAAGGAAGGTGGTATCAATCCCGTGGATCATGGGTTTCCAAGAAATCCTCTAAAAGTTCACTGCGGCTCGACCAAGGTTGGAGGATCGCTCCCACCGATGAGGGTTTCAGATCCCGCAGGCTCTTTGCAGGTCTGATTTTAGACTGGCGGTAAAGCTCCATTGCTTCGCGCAAGAGCTCCGAGGTGGGCCTGTCTTGCTCCTGGGCGTATCTCTGAAAATCGGCATAAACCGGCTCGCTTACATTAAGCGTGATGGTTTTCATATATTTCAGCATATATTGAATCGGTTGTTTGTCAAGGTGGCCCACTGAGCGCAGAGACCCGACCTGCGCACGAACCGGAGACCGTGGTAGCTGAACCCTGCCCCCAGAGTGGTGCTGCCGCGGTAAGACCAAATCTTGAAGAAAACTGGTCCTTCTCTCCTGGGACCGCGGAGCCACAGGTGTTGCGGTCTTTTAATCATCCATAAACCTAAAAGAGATGGTATAAGACGAGTGCTGCCCCCGCCCTTGCCACAGCAGGCACAGTATTCCCACAACGACTTCTACTTCAAGGAAATACGTCGCAACATAATGAAGCAGCTTCCGACAGTAAGGAGATGGCGGAAGCCGGGCTGTTGAGCGCTGGGTCTTGCACAATGAGTTCTAAAAAACGGCAAATCATAAAATTCCGTTTGCGCGGATGAGAAAGTGCCTCGAGTTTGCGCGGCCATGTTTGCGCTGGATACTTTTTGCTGTGATGCCCCGATGACCCGTACCGCCATCGGACTCGGGGAGGACGCTTATGTGCTCTCTCCGGGTATGCAAATCGAGGCGAACTATGCGGTGGCGTGGCCTTTTTCATACACACGACTGAGCACAAGCACGGTTCGTCTACGTACGAGCTTGAGCGGGCGTTGCTGGAAATCATTTGGGAGAAGGCATCGCTTCGCTCGGTTTGATACGGAGGCGATAAACACGAGCCGATGAATACGAGACGGCAGTTCGCAACATTTTATCTGCACGGGTTTTTCTTCGGCGTGGACGTGCTTCGCGTTCAGGAGGTGAACCGGCACCTCGAAATGACGCGAATGCCGCTGGCGCACGTCATGGTTGAGGGCCTCATCAACTTGCGCGGCCAAATCATTCCTGCCATCGACCTGCGGCGGCGACTGGAGTTCCCAGCGCGCGAGGCGAACGTGCTTCCGATGAACATGGTGGTCCAAACAGAAGAAGGGGGCTTCAGCCTTCTTGTAGATGAAATTGGAGATGTCCTTGAGGTTCCTGAGAGCTGTTACGAACAGCTCCCACCGACCGTCGCGGGGGCGGCCAGAGAGCTGATTCAGGGCGTCTACAAGCTAAAGGGCCAGCTGCTCCTCATCCTAGACGCGGAGCGCACGGTGTGCCTGCCGGACATCCCGGCTCTTTCGACACCCAAAGCGAGACATCGCGCGCCGAATTTTTTACCCGATTGCAGTATCCTATAATCCATCCAAAGAGAAATATGCCTCCTAAAAAAAACACCAGCGGAGCAGCTACGCTCCTCAAGAAAAACGGCCGTAACGGGGCCAACCATAGCGCGCTTCCGGATCCGCACCTAATTTCAACCGTGGTTTCCCCCACGACACCGGCTCGGAAAAATAGCGCAGTTTCCTCACGTGCCATTCCATTAAAAAGCGTGGATAAAGAAGTCGCGGAACTTCGTTCTCAGCTAGAGGCGTTGCATCGCTCCCAGGCGGTGATCGAGTTTGACCTTGAGGGCAGCGTGATTACCGCCAACGAGAACTTTTTGAAGTGCGTTAATTACACGCTCGGGGAGGTGGAGGGACAACATCACCGAATGTTCTGCGAGCCTGCTTATGTGCAGAGTCCGGAGTACAAGAGGTTCTGGCAGGCGCTGGGCCGAGGAGAGATTCAAGCCGGTGAGTTCAAACGCTTTGCGAAAGGAGGGAGAGAGGTGTGGATTGTGGCCTCCTATAACCCGGTGCTGGATTCGGCAGGCAAGCCATTCAAGGTGATTAAATTTGCGACGGATATCTCAGCTTCGAAGGCCGAGTTGAAAGCACGCACGGACATCATGAATTTAACGAGCATCGTCTCGGAGTCCGACCTGCGCGGCGATATTCTTTCGGTGAACGACAAGTTCTGCCAGACCTCGAAATACAGCGTTGAGGAACTTATTGGGAAGCCACACAACACCACGCGGCATCCGGATATGCCGAAGGAGGTTTTCCGCGACTTGTGGGCGACGATTGGACGCGGGAACATGTTCCGTGGGAGCATCAAAAATCGGGCGAAGGACGGCACTCCCTACTACGTCGACGCAGTTATTGCGCCGATCCTGGGGGACAATGGAAAACCCAAGAAATATCTTGGGGTTCGGTATGATATCACCGAGATGGAAATTGAGCGGCAAAACATGCGTGGGATTTTTCGTGCCCTCGATGGAGCCTACGCCTACATCGAATTCGACATTGAAGGAAACGTCCTCCATGCCAACCAGAACTTCCTGGAGGCGATGGAATATTCAGCCGAGGCGGTGAAGGGGAATCACCACCGGATTTTTTGCGACAAAGCGACGGTGCAATCAGCTGAATACCAGCAGTTTTGGCCTGATTTAAGGGCGGGCAAGAGCAAGTCTGGGGAGTTCAAGCGGGTGACAAAGACGGGGAAGGAGCTTTATTTGCAGGCCGTTTATTCTCCTGTAACAGACGAGACAGGGAGAGTGGTCAAGGTGGTGAAAATAGCGACTGATGTGACGGCGGCAGCGAAACAGAGGGTGGCTCTGGTGGAGGTGCTCAGGGAAGTTGGGGAAAACGCGCAGACTTTATCGTCTGCTTCGGAGGAACTGACGGCCAACAGCCAGCAGATGGTGGCAAACGCCGAGGAGACCTCAATGCAGGCGGGCGTCGTTTCGACGGGCGCGCAGCGTGTGAGTTCTAATGTTCAGACCGTGGCGGCCGGGAGCGAGCAGATGAGTGCCAGCATTCGCGAGATTGCCAAGAATGCGCAGGAGGCGGCAAAGGTGGCGTCGGTAGGCGTGAAAGCGGCAAGCAGCGCGACGGAAACCATATCCAAGCTGGGGCTTAGCAGCGAGGAGATTGGGAAGGTGATCAAGACGATCACGGCGATTGCGCAGCAAACCAACCTTTTGGCGCTGAATGCGACGATCGAGGCGGCTCGCGCGGGCGAGGCGGGCAAGGGATTTGCGGTGGTGGCGAACGAGGTGAAGGAACTGGCAAAGGAGACGGCGAAAGCTACGGAAGATATCAGCCAGAAAATCGAATCCATTCAGGGAGATACCAGACACGCGGTAAATGCCATCTCCGAGATCAACGTTGTGATTAACAAGATCAATGACTACCAGACCACGATCGCCAGCGCGGTGGAGGAGCAAACGGCGACAACCAACGAGATCAACCGCAACATTACTGAAGCGGCGCGTGGCAGCACGGAGATTGCCGAGAATATCGTGGGTGTGGCAAAGTCCGCAAAAAGCACGAGTCTGGGTGCGGGTGACACGGAG
>CALQFT020000228.1 GCA_943329925.2 Opitutus sp. GAS368 | reverse complement strand
CTCATGGGTGGGGTGGGGTCTATTTGAGCCGCAAGTTGGCGGGAATGGTTACGGTCGCCCTACGGGCTCCCTACACCAATCCCGCCAACTGATCGTTGTAGCGTAAATAAAGTCGGCCGTGAGGACACGAATTCAGAAACAAAGGGAAATGAAATTTTGAATTCCTTATTCAAGTTCAAATTCGCCTGGGATCTTGCTGCCAGACGGGAATTAGTTTGGGCAAAAGCCGGCGCGGAGTTTTACCGAAGCTTAGGAGATTGTGGCTCGTGATCGATTTTAGATTGGGATCGTCTTTGAAATTGCGAGATTCCCTTCCCGCCTACAACATCATGTCCTTTAAAGCCTAGTTCCCCCACCGACCGTCAAATTTCTGGAACCCGCCAGTTCCCTGCTGAGGCCCCCCCGATGCGACCCCCTTTTTTATTCCCCCTTCTCCTGCTGCTTGCCGCCGTCCAACCCGCCAAGGGCGCGTCGCGAAAGATTGAATTCAACCGGGACGTTCGCCCCATCCTTTCCGAAAATTGTTTTTCCTGCCACGGCTTCGACGCCAAAAAACGTGAGGCAGATCTTAGGCTTGATACGCCGGAGGGAGCGTACGGGCTCCCCGATGGAACCCAGGCGATCAAACCCGGTGCTCCTTTGGAGAGCGAGGCGTTGCGGCGGATTCTCACTCAGGATCCGGACGACGTGATGCCTCCGCGCAAAGCCCACAAAAAAATCACGCCGAAGCAAGTAGACATCTTGCGCCAATGGATAGCCGAGGGCGCGACATACCAGCGCCACTGGAGCTTTGAGCCTCTCAAAAAACCGCCGATTCCCTCGGGCCTGCCGGCGCTTTCACCGGTGGACGCATTTCTGCGCGACGCGCTCAAGACTCATGGCCTGAGTCCTTCTCCAGAGGCTTCCAAAGAACAACTGATTCGCCGGGCAACACTCGATCTCACGGGTCTGCCACCCACGCCCGCTGAGGTGGCTTCCTTTTTAGCAGATGAATTGCCCGGCGCTTACGAGCGCCTCGTCGACCAGCTTCTTGAATCGCCACGTTACGGTGAGCACATGGCGCGCACCTGGCTTGACGCCGCGCGTTATGCGGACACGCACGGCCTGCACCTCGATAATGAACGCAGCATGTGGCCCTATAGGGACTGGGTGGTTAGAGCCTTCAATGAAAATCTGCCTTTTGACCAGTTTACAACCTGGCAGCTCGCGGGAGATATTCTCCCTCAACCCACTCGCGATCAACGTATCGCAAGCGGCTTCAACCGCTGCAACGTCACCACCGGCGAGGGTGGTTCCATTGCTGAGGAATGGCTGTTCCGCTACGCCGTCGATCGGACTGAGACGACGATGGCCGTCTGGATGGGGCTGACTGGGGGCTGCGCGGTTTGCCACGACCATAAATTTGATCCAATTACCGCCAAAGATTTCTATTCGATGTTCGCGTTTTTCAACAGCGCGGCCGATCCGGCGATGGATGGCAACATTCTTCTGACTCCTCCCGTGCTGCAGTTGGCCACGCCAGAGCAGGAAACCGAGCTTGCGGAATTCGACGCCAAAATCACTACGGCAAAGAATGCCATTCGTGAGGCGATCACCAAACTTGAATATATCGATCCGGCGTCCGTCCAGCCTGCTCCACCGGTGCAGACGGGCGAGGTTATCTGGTTTGAGGACGCCTTTCCCGTCGGGGCAAAAGTCGAATCTTCTGGGGCGCCCACGATGATAGTCACCGGTCCAGAAGCTCTGGTCCACAGCGGAAAAGCCTCTCTGCGTAGGCATGCCAAAGGCGTCGCACAGGACTTCTTCACCAATGGGGCTTCTTTCACCATCCCACCCAACGGAGTTATTTCCGTCTGGTGTCACCTCGATCCCGCCGACCAGCCAAAAGCGATCATGCTCCAATTTCACGTGGGAGGGTGGAATCACCGCGCTGTTTGGGGCGAAGAAGGCGCCATCCCGTTTGGCAAGGTGCGCACACCGGAAAAGGTGACCATGGGCAAGTTGCCCGAGGCGGGCCACTGGGTGCAGCTCAAGGTGCCGGCAGAGAAGCTTGGGCTGAAACCCGGGATGAAGGTGGACGGCTACGCTTTCACGCAGTTCGACGGCACTGTTCACTGGGACCGCCTCAGTGTAGAGCACCGCATAGAGCCTGGCAAGGATGCGCAATGGTCTTGGAAAGTGTGGTCCGAAAAAAGCCAGGGGACGCGTGTCGCGGAACTGCCTGCTGATCTTCAGACCCTCGTCCGTGGCAAAAAGGCTGTGGAGTGGTCTCCTGACGAAGTATCCCGTCTCAAGGAATGGTGGCTGGAAAACGAATACCAAGGCGCCCGCGGAGTGGTTGAACACGTCAAGGCCGAGAAATTGGCGCTGGAGGCAAAGAAGAAAACGCTTTCCGAAAAAATTCCTTCCACTTTGGTTATGGCTGACCTGCCGCAACCGCGCGAGGCGCACCTCATGATCCGCGGGCAGTACGACAAGCCCGGTGAAAAGGTGTCCCGCACTACACCTGCGGTTTTCCCTCCGCTTCAGGCGCAGGGCGAGCCGACGCGGCTTGACCTTGCGCGGTGGCTTCTGGCTCCTGAAAATCCGCTGACTGCGAGGGTTACGGTCAACCGCCTCTGGCAGCAGTTTTTTGGCACGGGAATCGTGAAGTCCACCAATGACTTTGGAACTCAAGGAGACCCTCCGAGTCATCCTGAATTATTAGACTGGCTTGCAGGGACCTTTCGCGAAAGCGGCTGGAACACCAAGCAGCTGGTAGGGTTACTCACCAAGAGCGCCGCTTACCGCCAGAGCGCCGCCGTGTCTCCCGAACTTCAGGCGATAGATCCCGAGAACCGGTTGTTGGCCCGCGGACCACGCTTCCGTCTTGATGCCGAGGTGATTCGCGACAACGCACTGTTTGTTTCCGGCCTGCTTAATCCCCAAATTGGAGGCAAGGCCGTGCGCACATACCAACCCGACAACATTTGGGAGCCTGTTGGTTTTTCCGGCAGTAACACCGCGCGTTACACGCGAGACAAAGGCGAGGCACTCTACCGCCGCAGCCTTTACACTTTTTGGAAGCGCACTGCGCCGCCTCCCTCCATGGCGACGTTCGACGCTCCTGCGCGCGAGAGCTCCTGTCTGAGACGCGATCGCAGCAACACTCCCCTCCAAGCTCTTGTGTTGATGAACGATGTTCAGCACGTCGAGGCTGCGCGTGCTTTTGCCCAGCGCATTCTCAAGGAAGGCGGAGCCACAAGACGGGAACGGGTGGACTTTGCGTGGCGCAGTGTGCTTGCACGGCGCCCCACAGCGGAGGAGACATCCGTTGTCGAAGCCGTTCTTGAAAAGCATACGGCCCGCTACAGCCACTCTCCCGAAGCGGCCGCCAGCCTGATCACTTTTGGAGAGAGCAAACCCGACGCCTCCATCAGGCCCGAAGATCTCGCACCTTGGACGCTTGTGGCGAACCTCGTGCTCAACCTCGATGAGACCCTCAATAAGTAAACACCATGGACCCAATTCTCGACTTGCTACGCCGCCAGACGCGTCGCCACTTCCTTGGTGAATCCGGCCTGGGTTTGGGCGGCGTTGCCCTCGCGGGATTGCTCGGGCGCACCTCGGCCTCCGCAGCCGGTGGACCCGCCGTCCACCCGGCACTGCCCGGTTTTCCCCATCATGCCGCAAAGGCGAAGCACATCATTTACCTGCACATGAACGGTGCCCCGTCCCAGCTGGATCTCTGGGATTACAAGCCTCAACTGCAGGCGCATTACGACAAGGACCTTCCAGACAGCATCCGCAAAGGGCAGCGCATTACCACGATGACCTCCGGTCAGGCGCGTTTCCCAGTCGCGCCAAGCCTCTTCAAGTTCGCCCAGCACGGTCAGTGCGGCCGGTGGGTGAGCGAACTGTTGCCTTACACGGCTCAGGTTGTGGACGAACTCTCGGTGATCAAATCCGTGAGTACGAGCGCGATCAACCACGACCCCGCATGCACCTTCGTGATGACTGGTAGCGAAATTCCCGGCAAACCGAGTATCGGCTCATGGCTGAGCTACGGGCTGGGCAGTGCGAACGACGACCTGCCCTCCTTCGTTGTACTCACACCGCGAAGCGCGGGCGGACAAGCGCTCTTTACCCGAATGTGGTCAAGCGGCTTCCTTCCGACACGCCATTCCGGCGTGGCGCTCCGGGCCGGAGGTGACCCGGTTCTGTATATTCAGAACCCGCCGGGTGTGGACGCGGCAGACCGCCGCGCCATGCTTGACGCCCTCGAAAAACTCAACGCAGCCAACCACCGCATTTTGGGCGACCCGGAAACACTTGCACGAACGACTCAGTATGAGATGGCGTTCCGCATGCAGTCGAGCGTGCCGGATCTTGTTGACCTTGCCAAAGAGACTCCTGCAACCCTCGAACTGTACGGTCCGGAGGCCAAAGAACCAGGCACCTTCGCCCACAGCGCGTTGCTCGCGCGGCGCATGGTTGAGCGAGGTGTGCGCGCGGTGCAGATTCTTCACCGGGGCTGGGATCAACATAACAACCTTCCAAAAGACATTGCGCGCCAGTGCCAGCAGACGGACAGGGCCTGCGCCGGTCTTATTCTGGATTTGAAGTCTCGAGGGTTGCTTGAAGACACGCTCGTTATTTGGGGCGGCGAGTTTGGCCGCACCGTCTACTCCCAGGGTACACTCACACAGACCAACTACGGCCGTGATCATCACCCGCGTTGTTTCACAATGTGGATGGCAGGCGCGGGCATCAAGGGTGGCTTTAGTTTCGGCGAGACCGATGATTTCAGTTACAACGTCATCCAGGACCCCGTCCACCTTAACGAAATTAACGCGACCGTCCTGCATCTGATGGGAATTGATCACACCCGCTTCACTTACAAATTCCAAGGCCTTGACCAGCGCCTAACGGGCGTCGAGGAGCGCCGCGTCATCAAGGAGCTTCTGGCATGAATGCCCCTCCAGGAGACCCCGTGACGCCCTTAATGCTCGCACAAGAGAAGCGGGCATCTGACTAGATGGCTCCGACCTACGTGAATTGGGCCAAGATAAATTCCGAGATCGCGCGGATTTTTATCCGTGCTTCGGAAGAAATTCAAATTGGCAGCGCGTTTCCACGATGGGTCAATCATCGCTGCCAGGCACTCGGGGGGAAGAGAAGCGCTTTCACAGCCATCCCACAGCCTGGCGAAAACGTGGGATTTAGAAGAATGGTACAGAGTAACGGAGGCGGATTCTGAACAGAGGCATTTGCAACTTTTACGACCGTCTTTTTCTTTTTCTGTGTGGCTGCTG
>CALQFT020000227.1 GCA_943329925.2 Opitutus sp. GAS368 | reverse complement strand
GTGCTTTGTACGGATCTGATACCGCAATTTTGCGGAACCCGAAGGAGTTTTGGAGCTCGATCCCAGCTTCTTTAGCGTAACGCGTTTTGGGATAAGAGTCCACGAGGTGAGCTTGAAGCAGGGCTATTTTCACATAGCGCCAGCAACTCATGCGAGAAGAACTGGCTGCGCGTTGGGCTGCTAGTTCGGCCGCTTCCACCATGCGGCTGTCGTAACGAAAATCTTTAGAGCGCGGACCGAAAAACCTTAGCGCTTCTGGAGAGGGAGACTTGGCCTGGACTGGATTGTAGAGGGCGTAACTTGCCTGCGCCGAGGTGCTTGTTGCGAAAAGTGCGCAGAGGAGCGCAAAAAGGAATAATGGCAAAGATATGTTGTTGTTTCGCATGATGAGCGCCGAAAAATGGCGTTATAACTGGCTGGCCCAAGGGTAAATCGCTCGCGAGGGAGGGAAGCGACTACATGATTAACTTACCCCACCAAGCCTTGGTATGCAAGCTAATGTGCAATGGTGCTACGCCAATAGCCTTGTTTGCTTGGAATTAGCTCTGGAAGCGCCCTCGCCAAAGCAGGCGCAAGCTATTCAACACCACCACTAACGTGCTGCCTTCGTGGCCCATCACTCCAAGGGTCAGGGGAATGCGTCCGGCCAAGGCGAAGCCCATCAGTACCAAAATAACCGCCAGCGAGAGGGTCATGTTCTGCCGGATGATGCGCCCTGCTGCCGCGCTGAGGTCAAACGCCTCTAAAAAGCCCTCCAGCCGGTCGTGCATCAACACCACGTCGGCTTGCTCCAGCGCTGCATCCGACCCGCGCGCTCCCATCGCCACCCCCACGTGAGCCGCCGCCAGACTTGGCGCGTCGTTAATCCCGTCCCCGATCATCGCTGCTTTGCGTCCACTTCGCGACAACTCCAAAATGAATTCCAGCTTCTGTTCCGGGCGCAACCCCGAGCGAATCTCTTGTACCGAAAGCATTTCTTGCAGGTGCGCCGCCGCCTCGGGCCGGTCCCCTGTGAGCACCACGGTGCGCAAGCCCCGCTTGTGGAGGGCCTCTACCACGGCGCGCGCCTGCTGCCGAATATCGTCCCGCAGGGTGAGTCGCCCCGCCACTCCGCCACAAGAAACCCACACCTCAGACACGCCCAACCCCGCTTCGTGCTCCGTCCGCAGCGATGCCGCCACGCCTTCCAGCACCCACTCCCTTTTTCCCAACCGCACTTTCTGTCCCGCGTCTTCCGCTTCCAAGCCACATCCCGTCACCGAGTTAAACTTGAGTACAACCCGCTCGTGAGTCTTGTGCAGGCGAGCGTGTTTTGTGATTGCCCGGGCTAGGGGATGGGTCGAAAGCCGCTCCAGCGCGTATGCCCATTCCACTATTTCCGATTCGTGTCCGGCGGGAAAACTCTCCACGCTTTCCACCCGTAATTCACCGGTGGTGAGGGTTCCGGTTTTGTCCATCGCCACCACGCGTACTTGGGCCAATTGTTCCACCGCGACTCCGCCGCGAAACAGAATTCCGTGACGAGCTCCGGCCGCGATGGCCGCGAGGATGGTGGAGGGCACTGAAAGTACTAGCGCGCAGGGGGATGAGACCACCAGAAGGGTCATCGAAAGGTAAAAGGCGCTGGCTTGGCCGGGGACGGATTCGAAGGGGGCTTTGCCTTGTAAAAGCCACCAAAAGAGAAACATGATTCCGGTTAGTGAGAGGATTGCGAAGGTGTAATTGCTCCCGAAACGATCCGTGAAGCGCTGCGAGGGCGCCTTTTGGCGCTGGGCATCTTGGATGAGGCGAATGATGCGATGCAAAGCGCTTTCGGTCGCCAGTTTGGTGACATGTACATCTACCGCGCCCCAAAGGTTGAGCGTGCCTGCCATGACGGAATCGCCCCGCCGCTTTTCCACTGGCGTCGCCTCTCCGGTAAGGGTCGCCTCGTCCACAGCGGTCTCTCCGGTTGCCAGCTCGCCGTCCAACGGAAAAAGCGCGCCCGGCAGAATGCGCAACGTGTGTCCAGGACGCACCTGATCCACGGGTACTTCGTGTTCCGAGCCGTCGGCTGTCACCAGCGTGGCGGTTTTCGGCGCCGTGTTAATCAGCGCACGGATTTCGCGCTGTGTGCGTTCCATCGCAAAATGTTCCAGCGCCCCCGCGAAGGAGAAGAGAAACAGGAGGGTGACGCCCTCAGTCCATTCGCCGATGGATGCGGCACCTAATGCGACGGCGAGCATCAGGAAATGCACGTCGACTTCGCGCTTGCGCAGCATCTTCCACGTGTCCTCCGCCGCGAACCAGCCGCCCGCCGCGTACCCGGCTAGGTTGAGTCCGAGAGCCAAGGCGCTGCCCTCAGGGGCTAGCCAGCCGCTAACTCCGAAGGCGGCACACACACCGGCGGCCGCTAATTGCCAGCGCCACTCTCCTAAATGCTCTGCATCGACCTCGATTCGGCGTTGGGTCACGCGTAGCAAACAGCTCCGGCACTCGGGCGGTTCAACGACTGTGGCGGTTGGGTTCATTTCTCCATTTTGCCTTTCAAGCTCGAAAACCCAAATCCCTTTTTGCTACTATGCACTGTCAAATGTTATAGCACCGGTTCGCCTTTGTCGAAGGGCTACCTTTTTTGCCCCCCATCACCCCTTTATTCTTGTGTCTGCCCCGGCTTCCGATTCCTCGCATCTTGCTCCGCACTCCGGCCGTCCACCCCGCCCGCGACGGCCGATTAGGCGCCTGCTGCTGGCCTTGTCATTGGTGGTGATTTTGCTGAGTGTGCCGCCCGTGTTTAGGGGAATGGTGCGGGTGGTGTGCCAAGAGGAAGTGCGGCGCCAGGGTGGCGAACTTCACATTGGGGCCGTCACCGGTTCGCTTTGGGAGCCGTTGGTTCTCTCCGGAGTGACGCTTAGCCTTCCGGGCTTCCAAGGCGGGTATTTTCATCTCTCTGCGGACAGAGTTCGCCTTGAATACCGATGGACCGCTTTGCTGGAACGGGTTGGAACCCGGCCGTTTTTGCAAAAATGTACGCTGCTGGGCGGCCATCTACTTTGGGAACCCGGTCAGCGCAGGGGAGAAGTGCCCGGGCGATCTTTCTTTAGTTGGGGTGCGCCTCTTCCCCTGCCGATGCCCGAACAACTTGAGCTCCAACTACAAGACGCCACTTTGCGATTTGGCGACTCCCAGCTTCTTCTGGAAGACGCCATTTTGACGCTTAGCGATTTGGCCCCCGGCGAGCTCAAAGCCGCTCGCATGGAGGTGCGCGCCCAGGGCTGGAGTAAGTCTTTTCGGGATTTGCAGGGGAAGACCGCCCGGCAGGACGGCCACTTGCAGCTAGGTGAACTCACTCTCATGGAGGGGCTTAAAATTGTTTCATTCACCTCCAATCTTTCCTCCCTCGCCGAGGGTCTGGCAGATTTCGAGCTTCAAACCGAAGTCTTCGGCGGCGAACTCCGTGTTCTGGCTCAGTTTAATTCGGCTTCTCCGGACTCTCCTCTTGAGGCCAGTGGTACGTTTTCCAAACTCGGCGTCGCGCCCCTTGCCGCCTTCCTGAACGTGACGGAAGCCGCCGGTGGTTCGCTGGAAACCGGAAAGTTCAGCTTTCGTGGCCGCCCTTCTCAGCCGGAACGCGGCACCGCCAGTCTCCGGTTGGAGGCGCGCAATTTTCAGTGGGAATCCCGGCAATGGGACGCTCTGGTGCTCGGCGCGACGCTGTTGGATCATCACATTCAAGTGCCGGAGTTTTCCTTGCGTCAGGGCCATAACCAGTTGGTTTTAAACGGCGACATGCAATGGCCAGGCGGCGACACTTCTTGGTGGAAGGCCGACTTCGGCGTCAACCTCACTGCCAAAATCGACAACCTCACGGAGCTGTCTGCCTTGGTTTTGCCTGAGTTCAAGTACGCCGCCGGCGGATTGACCGTGGATGGTGCCATTCGCAGTCAGGCTGGGGTTTTGGGGGGCGCTCTGATTGTTTCCGGGGCGCATTTAACTTGGAGAAATGCACCCATTGACGAACTGCATGCCGCCGTTAAGTTGCAGGGCAGCGAAGTGCAGGTGCTCAACGTGGAATTGGCGCAGGGCGGAGATTTGCTGAGGGGCCGGGGTGTTATTTCCGTTGGGGAAAACTGGACGTACCGCGGTGAAGTTCATGGAGCGGTGCGGGATTTGAGCCAATACGAGGCGTTGTGGCAGTTGGCGGCGGCGCGGTCTTACACGGGCGGGTTGGATTTGGATTGGAGCGGAAAAGGGAGCGCTCAAACACACGAGGGGAGTGTTAAGGGGCGGTTTCGGCAGTTTGGTCCGGCGGGGGTTAAAGAGCGTTGGGATCATCCAATGAGTGGCTCTTTTTCTGGGGGTTACGATCAGGCTGGAATCGTGGTGGATGCGTTTCAACTGGGGGACGAGGTGGTGCAGTTGAAGGCGGGAGTGACATTGAACAAGGATGGAATGCGGTGGACTAAATGCAGTCTTCAGCAAGGGCAGGGGACGGTCATGGAAGGCGAGGCGTTGCTGCCGCCCTCGTTGTGGAAAACGTGGCCCAAGGTGGACTGGCAGGCTTGGTTAAAAGGCAGCGAGCCCGTTGAGTTGCGCATGGCCTCCAAAGGGATGGATTTGGCGGTTTTGGGGCGTTTGCCGGGGATGCCCGTGGGTCTGGCCGGAACGCTGGAAGGAGAATGGGAGCTCAAGGGCGAATCCAAGCATCTCGAGGGGCGCGGCGGGTTGCAGTTGCATCGAGCGGCTTGGGGGAAGGAAGGTGTGGAGCGGTACTCGGAAGTGGAGTTGGAGTTGGGTTGGGAAGCGAACGCGCTGTTGGTGAAGCGGTTGCAATGGCGGGATTTGACCGGCCAGTACACCGGTTCGGGCACTCTTCAATGGGCGGGAGAACAGGGCGCAGTACTGGGCGGTTCGGCATCCTGCGCAGCGGCACAGTGGGCCGCGCCGCCTGGATTTAAGTTTGCGGCGGGCGGTTTTAAGGAAGGACTTGCTGTTCCTTTGAGCCCGGTCCAATTCAAGGGAACCGCCGTCTGGAAGCTCTCGGGGCCGATAGCCACGCCTCTCTTAGCGGGTGATTTGGTGATTCAGGAAATCGACTTTGGCGGGGTGCCCGATTTGCGGCCCATGTGGCGCGCCATCGAACCAAAGGCGGTTCAGTTGCCTGGGTTACGGTCTGAGTGGTTGCGTGGGTGCAAGTTGCAATTGCAGGTGGGGAGTGGCGAAGGCGCGGCGGTGCGGGGAACCACGGGGGCGGCGCGCGTCGACCTCAAGGCGACTGGCACGGCCGGCGCGCCGGAGTGGGTGGGGGAAGTGCGTTT
>CALQFT020000226.1 GCA_943329925.2 Opitutus sp. GAS368 | reverse complement strand
GGGGGTTGGCGGCCTGCGGCGGGTTCAGTTACGGGGATGTGTTGGGGGCGGGGGAGGGCTGGGCGAAGAGCATCCTTTTCAATCCGAAGGCTAGGGCGGAATTTGAGTCGTTTTTCCAGCGTAGGGACACCTTTGCGCTCGGGGTGTGCAACGGTTGCCAGATGATGAGCAATTTGCGCTCCCTCATTCCGGGGGCCGATTGGTGGCCTCGCTTCGTGCAGAACCGTTCGGAACGCTTTGAGGCGAGGGTTGCCTCGGTGCGCATCGAAGCGAGTCCGAGTGTGCTTTTTCAGGGAATGGCGGGCGCCGTACTACCGGTGGCCGTGGCGCATGGCGAAGGCCTTGTGGAGTTTGCCGGGCAAGCCGCCATGGAGGCTGCGCACGGCTCGGGTTTAATTTCAGCCCGCTTCGTGGACAATCACCACGCTGTCACAGAGCATTATCCGCTCAACCCCAACGGTTCAGCACACGGAATGACTTCCTTCACTTCCAGGGATGGCCGCGCGACTATCCTCATGCCGCACCCGGAGCGGGTTTTTCGGACAGTCCAACAAAGTTGGGTGCCTGCGGGGTGGGACGGCGACGCTCCGTGGCTTCGCTTCTTCCGCAACGCCCGGCAATGGGTGGGGTGATCTCTCCCCCAAAGGGAGGTCAATTTCACCACAAGCCCAGTGCAACACGCTGCCGTCGCTGGGCGGCAAACAGCTTCCTCTGTAGCGTAATTAAACCGCGAGAGAAGTCATTGATTGAAGCGCGCGGTGCATTGCCTGACTGTTCACAAAATGTTACCAGTTTAAAAGTCTTGGTTCAGGCAGTGGAAGGGCATTTGGCTAAACGAATGATTACCCCAGTCATCCATCCGCACCACCTACATCGCAGGACTTCGTTGATGGAGAAAGCCTTGCCTCATCTCATCGCGCTACTGCTGCTGGTCTCCCTCGCGATGGTTCACGCCGCCGATGCGCCGCTCACTATCGTGGCATTTGGAGACTCGACCACGGCGGAGCGTGGTTCTACGAAGGTTTATGCCTCCATTCTGCAGGAGGAATTGCGCAATGTGCGAGTCCTCAATGCCGGCGTAGGCGGGAATACTACTGAGCTGGCGCGCAAGCGCTTCGAGCCGGATGTTCTCTCCCATCAACCGCAGATTGCGATCATCCAGTTTGGAATCAATGACGCGGCGGTGGATGTGTGGAAGACTCCGCCAGCTACGGAGCCGAGGGTGCCGCTGGAGCGGTATGAGGCCAACCTCCGGTATTTCGTTCAGACTTTAAAATCCAAAAACACACGCGTGCTGCTGCTGACATCCAATCCGTTGCGCTGGACGCCGAAGCTGAAGGAGGCGTATGGCAGGCTTCCCTACCAACCGGAGAACCCAGACGGCTTCAACGCTCCGCTCGTGCCCTATTGCGAAACGGTCCGTCGCGTCGCGCGCGAGGAAGGTGCGGAGCTGCTGGATATGCAGCAGGCGTTTGTCGAGCAGGCACAAAAAAAGGGCGTGACGCTCGATTCGCTTCTCTCCGATGGCATGCACCCCAATGACGCCGGCCATCGCATAGAGGCCGACTTATTGCGCGAGCGCATTCTCGCGCTGGCAAAAACGCACGGTCTCGCCATCACTGAAGCGCCGCGCTGGAAGGCCAGTGGGGAGTTCGTCACGATTAACCCGATTTGCACTGACATCACTCACGATTCGCCGAATCCCACCGTGCTCGGCTCGGGACTCGCTCGCATGAAGGAAGGCGCGGTGATGAGCGTATATTCTACCCCGTCTGGCTATTACAGTAAGCCGGGCACGACGTGGATCGCGGGCCGTGTCACCAAGGACGGTGGCAAAACGTGGTCGCCCGAGCAAGTGATTGCGCGGCATCCGGACTGCCAGCCATCGCATCCCTCCGTGCTTTCCACCCGCGATGGCGTGATTCATGTGTTCTACCTCGGCTTCAAGAAGGCGGGGAAGTGGCAGGGCGTGAATCCCTCGGACGACGCACAGAGCGATATGTGGACGACACGCAGCCGTGATAACGGCGAAACGTGGAGCGAGCCGCAGCTCATTTTCAAAGGCTATACCGGCGCGAGCAATGGCGCGATTGAGACGCGCGACGGACATCTCATCGTTCCGTATTCGCACTATGTGAATGATCCCGGCCGGCTCGTTAGCCAAGCTTCGGTGTCTTCCGATGGAGGCAAGACTTGGAGCCTTGGTAATGCCATCGACATTGGCGGTGCGGGTGACCACGAAGGCGCGCTGGAGCCATGCGTACTCGAACTTAAGGATGGCCGTGTGTGGATGCTCATCCGCACAACGCGCAAGGTCTTCTGGGAATCTTTTTCCAACGACGGTGGCAAGACTTGGTCCGAGGCCAATCCAACCACCATTGATGCCAACTCCTCGCCCGGACATCTGACTCGACTAGCCGATGGCCGCATTGCGCTCGTTTGGAATGCCACGAAAAAGGGGCGTACCGAACTGCACCTCGGTCTGTCCTCGGATGAGGGCAAAACCTGGACGCCGTCCATGGTCGTGGCGCAAGGGACTCCAGGTGGAGCCACTTACCCCTTTGTCATTGAGATCGACCCCAGCGAACTCTGGATTGGCTACCACAACGTCCCAAAGGGTTGGAACTTTCCACGGGCGCGGCAGCTGCGAGTTTCTGTGTCAGCCCTCATGGAAAATACGGGGCGATGAACAGGAGGAGGTTCATGGATGTTTTGCGGAAGATAGCAAAAACGTCCTCACTGCTTTTTGACCACAATGATGCGGTCGCAAAGGACCAGATCTTCGGGAGTTGTCCCCCCGTAAGAGGGGCCGTCAAACTTTAAAGAGACCCACGCGTCCCATTGGTTGAGGGCTCCGGGTTCGTAGAGTCTCTCTCTAAGTTGCTGGTTGGTTGCCCAACTTTTGACCGAAAACCAAATCCAGCAATCAGGGGTCAGGGTGATTTTCCCAAGCCTGTAGAGGCGGTATTTACCCGGCGTGATGTCCTTGAGTTCAAGCTTGAGCCGTCCGCCTTCCTTGCCTTTTGACGGTTGTCGGGATTGCCATTGATAAAATCCCAGTTGAAACGGCATGTCGGGATTGTGGATGGTGGTCGCATAGCCCCACGCCGCTTCGGCATCCTTTACCTGCAATGGACCGGTTTGCCGCCCGGAGTTGGTCGGAACGAAGGTTTGAAGCCGGTCTTTGGCGATACCAAACTCGGGGGGCAGGGGCTTTTCCTCACCGCCGCCTTCAATGATGGCGCTGAAGTCAGATAGAGCCCCAGTTGCGAGCTTACCTGAGGAAGCATTGGCGGCTTTGATGCGGTTTATAAACACGGCTGCGTCCGCGAAGTATTCTGGGTAGGCCTTTCTCAATTTAAACCATTTCCAGAGGCTTGCGAAGTCTAGCTCGCGCCGGAGTCGTTGGACGTTCAGCAGCGCTTCTGGTGAGGAGGCGGCCTTGATTTCCATCGCATCAAACAAGCCTTGCCAGCGGTAAATGTTCGCCTCGGTAAGGTAGGGAAACACCGACTCTTCAAACCGGTGCCCGGGCGTGTAAGTGACGCCCTTCGGCAGCTCTCGCATCGCTTCGCGCCCCTGTTCCAGTTCGTCCAAATAGCGCCGGGCGAGTTCGGCGGCGGCGCCGTATTGGTGGTCCGTGAACTCGCGGATGATTGCCTCGGTGTCGCAGTGGACATCCTGCATGAGTTTGCGAATGAGATAGCCCTGTAACTCGCTAAGACCTGAGCGATCTGTAACGCCGCGGTGGTCGGTGAAGGCGCCTTCCACGCCGGCTTTGTGTAACAAGCGCATTTGATTAATGTTGCGCCGCAGGTTGCCCACGGGGAGAACTTCGCCGCTGCCCCAGGGGTTCGGATAAAGCCAGGCCCACAAGTGCGAGGTGATCCGATGCCACGCGTGCAGGTCGCGGTAGGTTTCCTGCACCCCAGCGTCAGGATGATTCCAGTCTGCAAAGAAGCAGTCTTCGATGGGTGCAAAGGAAATGATGAGGTTCTCCGGCAGTCGGGCCCCTGCGGGAAGGGTCGGGGGCTTCTGTGTCTGTGCGCGGCGGTAGGCAAGTGTGCGCACGAATTTGCCGGGATGCTCTTTTTGAAGCACGCCGCAGAGTTCGATCAAGTAGTCGTAAAGAGGGCCGCCTGGGCACTGGTATTGTTTTTCGAGCGCTTTGCAGTCGGGGCAGTAGCAAAAGGTGTCTGGTGTGTCGGCGGCATCCAACGTGATGATGTCGTTATGAGGGGCGAGGGTGAGGTGTTTGAGAATGTTTCCTGTGAGTTCTTTGCGCAGAGCGGGATTGCTAAAGCACAGTTGCATGGATCCAACCCGTTTCCCCGTGGCGTTCATCGAGAAGAAATCTGGATTAGTGGCGAAGTAGTTTAGTCGCTCCATCCAAGGGAAGGTGCGGGAGTAAACGGTATCGGGAGTAGGGGGGATATAGGCGAAGGAGCTGTGTACAAACTTATCGTTGAGCAGATAGGGAACAAATTCGGGTTCGGACCGAATGCCCCAGCGCTCGGAACCCATGTTGATGCCATGCTGATAGTAGAAGTTTGAATCACCGATCAAGCCGCCTTCGCGTGAGGAAAAGGAGAATCCGCGTTTGCGTTCGAAGGGTTTGAGCGTGAGTGAGGGGGTGTATGGGAGCGCTGGCTTTTCAAAAACAGAATACCAGCGCCAGCCCAGAGAGTTTTCGAGAAACTCCATAACCGCATGCAGGTTGCCATGGACGCCCTTGCCATAGAGGAAGATGTCGCCATCTTTTCCAACCGAGACGTGCTCTTGGTCTTTGAGCTTAGTCACCAAATCCGCGCCCAAACGCCTAGTGACTGCGGGACTGACGCCAATGTAAATGCACTTGCCGTCTGCGGGGTCAGGGGCTGAATCCACCACAGAAAATTCTGCGCCCGTGATTTGTTTGAGGTAGCGGGCCAGCGTTGTACTGGCGTAGGTATCAACGGGTGTGGGCGAGGCGGGTTTCACGATTCGGAAACTGGTTTTGCCCTCGCTGGCCAGCTCCAGATCAGCGGCACTTAGCCGGCTCAACGCCGTAAAAAACAGCAAGATAAGGGTGATAAACTTCATGAAAGGAGATGGGGCGAAAATCAATGCTTTGTCAACTTCAGCAGTTTGCGCGGCTGCGAGGGCATGCTGATGCGACGCGCGTATGGCTTTGGGTTCTTTGTTTCGCCTTGTCGCAATCTCGGGGCACGGGTAATATTCTACCCTCAGCACGTTGGTAGCGACATTGACCGATCTCCTCAAGCTGCCTGCCGAACTATCGGCGAAGGCACGGGCAGTGCCTGGTTTGCCTGAGCGGTTGCTGCGTTTCATTCGGATGGAGGTGGCAATGAATGAGCGTCGTCAGCAGCGCTACAG
>CALQFT020000225.1 GCA_943329925.2 Opitutus sp. GAS368 | reverse complement strand
TGAGCACAAGCGCGTGGAAGCACCGGTCCCCGCGAGCCACCACCTGGGCGGCGACAGTTTTTCCTTCGAGTGTGCCCTGGTATTCGCCCTGGTAAGAGGCTTCGACGCCGATTGACGCCGCATCGAAAAGTTTTTTGAGTGCCTCCGTGCCGGGCTCCGCCTGTTGTGCGGCGGCGGTTGTCATCCACTGAAAAAAAAGAGCAAGGACTGGCAGAATAAAGGGAGCCTGGAAAACAGAGGGGGGACGGAATATCATGGCGGAAGGTTTTGGGTATAGGGAGTGGAAGTTAAAGGTGGACGCACCGCTGAGTGTTGCAAGACTCTTATCTGGAGACGCTAATTGGGTGTTCTGGGTGGGTCGATATCGAAAGCTACGGGAGATGGCTTCGAAATTGCGAAGATGGACCGGCTTGCAGACCGCCTCGAGCGTGGCGCCGAGCTGCGAGTGGCTTGCTCGAGGTCGTCTTTCTTGTGGTCCAGAGAGCGCCGGCGAGAGCCTGATACAAAAGACATACCGCGCGAGATGTAATGCGTAGAGAAACACACCTAAAACCGTTATAACGATCGGTGTTGGCGCGTGCTTTTTTAACCAGCGTTCCCATTAGCGACCTTTTTCCAGGCATGAACATTCTCGATCTCAATCGACGAAACTTTTTGGGCAACATGACTACAGGCCTGACTGGCGTAGCGCTTTCAAGGCTCCTTGGCAGTGATTTGCAAGGGGCGGCTTCGCTCCAGCCCCACTTTGCTCCGAAGGCGAAGCAGGTTCTTCAGATCTTTTGTCCGGGGGCGGCCTCGCATCTGGATCTTTGGGATCACAAACCGATGTTGGAAAAGTATGACGGTACGCCGATGCCGGGGGCTGAAAAAGAGGTCACATTTCAGGGCAAAAACGGAAATTTGATGAAATCGCCCTGGCCGTTTGTTCCAACGGGACAGAGCGGCAAAATGCTCTCCTCCTTGCTGCCCCACATGGGGCGTCATGCCGACGAGATCGCCTTCATCCATTCGATGGTATCCCGCAGCAACACGCACGGACCCGGATGTATCGGGATGAACACCTGTTTCACCCGGGAAGGGTTTCCAAGCGCCGGGGCCTGGGTGAACTATGCACTCGGTTCGATGAATGAAAATCTGCCTACCTATGTTTCCATTCAGGACATGCGGGGCGAACCCCCAAACGGCAAAGCGAATTGGAGTCATGGGTTCCTGCCTGCTCAGTACCAAGCCGTTTCGATGTCCGCCCAACAGCCGCTGCGCAACCTAGAACGCCCAGCCTCTATCAGTGCGGCTGAAGACGCCGAGACACGAGAATTGTTGGCGACCCTCAACAAGGCGCACGCAGCGGCGAATCCGGACAACGACGAACTTGTAGCCCGCATGGCTGCTTATCGACTTGCTGCGAAGATGCAACTCGCAGCCCCTGAGGTGAGCGAGCTATCGCGTGAGCCGAAACATATTCATGCGCTCTACGGCACGCAGGACGCCAACAAACTCAAGGCGGCTTATGCGAGTAATTGCCTTTTGGCGCGCCGTTTTCTTGAGCAGGGTGTTCGTTATGTGAGCCTCTACTGCGCTTCCCGCGCCAGCGCCGTCGATGGCCTGCTCAACTGGGATGCTCATAAAACTCTTAAAGCCGACTACGAGCGGCATTGCCCTATTTTTGATCAGCCTACTGCTGCGCTTCTTACCGATCTCAAGCAACGCGGCATGTTGGACAACGTCCTCGTGATTTGGTGCACGGAATTCGGCCGCATGCCTACGCATCAAGAGGGAACCTCCGGACGCGACCATAATCCCGATGCGTTCACGACTTGGATGATGGGTGCAGGGGTCAAGGGTGGGGTAAGCCACGGTGCGACCGATGACATTGGGCGAAAGAGTGTGCAGGACGTGGCGACTGTTTACGATTTTTACGCGACGGTACTGCATCTTCTCGGGCTCGATCACGAAAAGCTTACCTACTATCACAACGGCGCGAATCGCCGGCTTACAGACATACACGGACACCTTATTCAAGGTATCCTCGCCTGAAATTACGGGAGCCGATTAAATTTTTCATTTCCTATGAAAGTATTTCTGGCGGTTTTGCTTGTTGTTTTTGCCTGCGCTCTGCGCGGGATGGCTGCACCTGCTTCTAACCCAAACGCTGAGGAGGTCGCTTTTTTTGAACAGAAGATCCGCCCACTGCTGGTGGAACACTGCTATTCCTGCCACAGCGCCGAAGCCAAAAAGCTGAAAGGAAACCTGTTCCTCGATTCAAAGGCCGGTTGGCTCAAAGGGGGCGACAGCGGCGAACCCTCCATTGTGCCGGGTAACCCTGACGCAAGTTTGCTGGTTCAAAGTGTCCGTCATGAGATTCCCGACAATGCGATGCCACCCAAAAAGCCAAAGCTTCCAGAGACCGTCGTAGCTGATCTCGTGGCTTGGGTGAAAATGGGCGCGCCGGATCCCCGGGATGGAGCGGCGAGAGAGTTAAAGCGCGGCGATAAATCGTGGTGGTCGTTGCAGCCCTTGGCCAGGGAGTTTGCGCACACAAGCATCGACGGGTTTGTGGGCGCGAAACTGGCGGAGCAGGGGTTGGCCTTCAACCCGCCTGCCGAACCGAGGGCGCTTATCAGACGGATGACTTATGACGTGACGGGCCTGCCGCCCTCCGCAGAGGAAGTGGATGTATTTACACTCGCCTACCGGATCGACGCCACGCGCGCGATTGAGACGCTTGTGGACAGGCTTCTGAGTTCCCCGCGTTACGGCGAACATTGGGGCCGACACTGGCTGGATGTGGTTCGTTTTGGCGAAAGTAATGGCTTTGAGCGGAACTTCATTATCAATGATCTCTGGCCGTTTAGGGATTACGTCATTCAATCCATCAACGCCGACAAGCCGTTTAACAGATTCATTGTTGAACATCTCGCTGGGGACGTTGTGGGAAAAGGTGACCCCTCCGTGGAGGTTGGCAGCGCTTTTCTTGTGGCCGGTCCCTACGACGATGTCGGCAACCAGGACGTTGTTGCGCAGAAGAATATCCGGGCGGCGACTCTCGATGATCTTGTGACGGCGACGAGCAGCGCGTTTTTGGGACTCACGGTCAACTGCGCCCGCTGCCACAACCATAAATTTGATCCAATACCAACCGAGGATTACTACCGGGTGCGGGCTGCCTTTGAAGGCGTCAAACATGGCCGGCGGGTGCTTGCAACGCCCGGAGAAAAAGCTGCATTTGAGGCCGCCACTAAACCGCTTGCCGCGCAGAAGGCCAAGTTGAGTACGGAACAGGCGATTTTGGAAAAAGAAATAGAGGCCCGCGCCAAGGAAGTGGCGGCGCAAAGAAAACCGGTGCGTCCGAAGATTGATCCGAAGGGTACGGAGGAACGGTTTGAGCCAGAGCTTGCCCGGTTTGTTAAATTCGTGATGTATGCCACCACGACAAATCCCAAGGCTGCATCGGTGTCGGGACGCCTGACCGAGTTTGAGGTTTGGACGGGGGGAGGGGATGTTCGCAACGTCGCTCTTGCCGTGAACGGAGGACGCGCCGAGGGGTCGCAGTCCGCTTCGGCTGAAGATTTTCCGGAGGCCTATGCAGCGCAGTTGTGCATCGACGGAAAATCCGGGGAGCAATGGTTTGTAGGAGACCCGGCTGAGTTGACAATCACGCTGGCGCAGGCTGAGCGAATTGAACGCGTTGTTTTTAGCAACGCCAAGGCGGGGGACAGCCAGGAAAAGAGTTCTGCGGGAACCCCGTGTGAATACGAGGTGCGGTTGTCTTTGGATGGCTCTGCTTGGAAGACGATTGCGTCCAGCGTGCTCCGCGAGCCTTGGACAGCGGCACACGGGGCGGAAAGGGTCCGGAGGGAAGTGACAACGCTGGAGGAAGCCAACAGGCTCGCAGGCTTGGCGAAAGACATTATTGAGGTCCAGCGGCAGCTCGATGCAGTGCCGAAATTGCGAGAGGTTTGGGCTGGGATTTATAGTCAGCCTAAGGAGCCGACTTTTGTTCATCGGGGAGGAGACCCGATGAAACCTGGGGACCAGGTGGCTCCTGCCAGTCTCAGTGTGCTTGACCGACTGGGGAAACCGTTCGTTCTTCCCGCCGACGCGCTGGAAAGCGAACGCCGTCTCGCATTGGCAAATTGGATCGTACGCGACGATAATGGGCTGTCATTGCGTGTCCTTGCAAACCGCATTTGGCACTATCATTTCGGCACCGGACTGGTGGACACGCCGAGCGATTTTGGATTCCTTGGGAGCCGCCCGACGCATCCGGAGTTGCTTGATTTTTTGGCGGGCCGGCTCCTCGCGCATGGATGGAAAATCAAGCCTCTACACCGAGAGATTCTTCTTTCCCGAACGTATCTGCAAAGCGCGACGTTCCGCCCCGAAGCGGCAAGCGTGGATAAAGGGGCGCGGCTTCTTTGGCGATTTCCGCCACGACGGCTCACCGCGGAGGAGATCCGCGATACCTTGCTGAGTGTCTCCGGCAGACTTCAACTTTTACCAGAGGGTGGCCCGGGTTTCCGTCTCTACAAAGTGTTGTCCAACAACGTATCGACCTACGTACCTCTGGAGCGACATGGAGCAGAAACGTACCGCAGGTCGGTTTACCATCAAAACGCGCGGGCCAGCGTGGTGGATTTGTTGAGCGATTTTGATCTTCCCGACATCGCATTTGCCTCACCCAGACGTGCAAATACGACCACGCCGCTGCAGTCGCTGACGCTTCTGAATCACAGTTTTACGCTGGATATGTCGGATTCCCTCGCCCTTCGGTTACAAGGGAGTGATGCGTTTGATGCGGTCTACTCCCTCGCCTTTCAACGGCAGCCGACCCCGCAAGAGAGGGAAACTGTTTCAAAATTCGTGGAGAAACACGGAATGGTAGCCTTCTGCCGGGCGATTTTGAATTCGAACGAACTCATTTATTTGGAGTAGCTCCAAGGTTGGGCGGAGCAAAGGATTGTTCGGCGTCAGCGTGGATGTCGCCGATTGGCGGCACGGGGAAAAGACCTGCCACCCTCAGCCAACTGTCGGAAGCCTGTTGGGCAAAATGGGCCGTATTGAGCGAAACGAGTGCTGGCGCTCTCGTTAAAGATTCTGAGCGAAATCCTCCAGCGTCCGGGCGCGGACGGCCTGTGTGAGAAGTTCACCAAGCCGGGCGATGTCATCGAGTCGGTCGACGGTCTCCATCAAGCCGGGAGGGACTGTTTGAAACTTCGCCTCCAAGGATCGAATCACGGCCCTGCGCATGGCCACGGTTTCGCCTTGGCTCAGCCCTTGAGATATGCCTTGGCTGAGTCCTTGAGATAGTCCCTCGGAGCGGCCTTCTTCGCGGCCCATTTGAACGAGTCTGTCTGCTAGTGTCATGGTTTTGGCGTTGAGAGGTTGGGTCTGGAT
>CALQFT020000224.1 GCA_943329925.2 Opitutus sp. GAS368 | reverse complement strand
TCACGGGTCACGACTTTGAACCCGTTTGTTTTACCAAGAGCCACCTCCAATTCGTCGCGCAACAGAGCAGAGAAAGGCGACAACAGATCGGTGTCTTGAAACGCGAAGTTTCCAACTCCCACGCTCACCGCCGTTTTATCCCCTAAAAGACTGGAAAGTTGAGTGGCGATTGCGTCGAAAGGATCGTCCGTGGAGGAACGCCGTGCGCCGTCAACCTTCCGTTCTTGAGAAGGAGCTGGGGCCATGACACGCCCCTGCTCCTTTGCTGCGGGATTCGACTCGCTGGAATCCCTTTTCTTGGAGGCGTTGGGAGTCTGGCCGGTTGCTGTTGCCAGAGAAAGCGCGAGTGCGCACCCCCAAGCAACGGCGCGGTTACTTGCGCAATTCGGAATCATCGCCAATGACGGGTTTGGTTCCGAGGACGGTCTCCACCTGCGTGCTGTCAGTGACATGCGCCTTCACTTTGGACTGCTTGTCGCTCGGAGAAGGAGGGCGTGAGGGGACAGAGGCAGCCGTTTTAGCGGCGTACTCGCGTTGGGCTTGAGACGGCGTTTTCTCAGCGGCGCAGCAGTCGCCACTCGCAGTGCTTTTAGCAGTGGAATGGGTGCTGGGTGTGGAAGCGCAAGCGGGAAGCAACGAAGCGGTTAGCAGACACAGAAGAGTGTTTTTATTCATAGGAGCTTCAGTTGTTCGCTGGCGTCTCGGAAACAATACGGCGAAGCGTTTCGGACACCTGCACTTCCGTCACATCAGAGCCAGCGTCAGTGGACGAACCTGTGCTAGGATCGTTGGAGGCAACGCCCGTGCCGGTTTCAGAAATCGTTTTCGCATCAATGGAATCTTCCATGTGCGTCTTACCCTTCACCACCCGAGTCACGGTGCGGATGATTTCAGAAAGTTTCACCTGCATGGTCACTTCGCAGGAACCGTCTTTTTGATACTGAATGGCAGTAACATCCGCGCCTTTCAACACGCCGGACATGGACTTGACGACCTCGTCGTTCTTCAAAGCCAGGTCGCGAACTGTTGTGTCGCTGGTGATTTTCACGCCCATGAGACGTTCGCCAAGTTTGCGGTAGGCGTCACCTTCGGCGGCACGTTTGGCCTTAATCTTAAGGTGCCCCTCGGAGTTGGGAATGGCGCTGCTGCCCACGACATCGAGCTTTTCGTTGCGAGTGACGAATTCCGTTTTCTGAGAGTCCGCAACCTTTTTGATGACGCCATCGGCCATGTGTTCCTCTTTAACGACCTTGCTCAAGACTTCGATCACTTGCTGGACTTTGACCGCGCGAACGACCTGCACCCGACCGTCGGCAAGATATTCTGGCGGCTCAGTGGTGGTGACTCCTTTTATCGAAGCGGAAAGACTGCCCTTGATAGTGTCGTTTGCGAGAACCAGATCCCGCACGGTGGAGTCTGAATTGAGGTGGAGCCCCATGATGCGCTCAACAAGGAGGCGAGTTGCGTCCACTTCAGCGGCACGAAGAGCCATGAGGCGCTGTTGAGCTGGAACTTTCTGCCAGATTTCGGGAAGTGCAGGTGCCTCGGCCGCCTCGGTGGGTTTGACTGCGGCATATGCCGGCTGCGGCAAGCATGTGATCGGCAGGGAAACCGACAGAAGGAGAAGGCACCGCCCGAGTGATGAAGGGATTTTTAAATTCATAGGGAGCAATGTTATCGAGAAGCATCTTTCAAGCCGAGGAACCGGTTTCCGAGCTCTTTTTTTCTCACTTACCCACGAGGATTTAACCCCGACTTACAGCTTCCTGAAAATTTGCACCCGCCGATTCCTAGCTCGGGCCTGCTCATCCGTATTGGGGACAATCGGATCGCCCTGACCGCAACCGATGGCCTGTAGACGAACGGCATCAACGCCCAACGTCACGAGAGCCTCCCTGACCGCCTGTGCCCTGCGGCGCGATAAATCAGTATTCAGCATCTCGCCTCCCCTGTCGCAAGTGTGTCCCTCAATTAAAAATTGTTCATTACCAGCACTCTGCATCGCCTTCGCAATTTCATTAAGCTGTGCACCCGAGGTGCCTTCTGCGATCTCGGCGCTGTTGAGTTGGAACTGGATATTCTGAAAACTCGCAAGCGTTTTAGCGTCCACCGTTATCTCGAGCGTCTTGCCCATCGAAGAACCGCCCCCAACTTCCACGACTGACATTCCTTTGCGCACTTTCTCCTCTGGCGCTGCGAGCGATTTGGTGCGCCTCCACTGTTTTGCAAGTTGCTCGGCAGGAGTTATTTCATCACCTGCGCCGTAGAGTTGGGAACTCAGGCACAGGAGAAACAGAACGGCCAGCGGCCTGTGTGTGCAGAAGCATTGCATGAGATCGGCTAGAGTTTAAGATCAAAGGCGATATAAGAAACAGCCACCCATTCACCATCACTAATATCTTTTGAGTGTCCTTTTTGTGCCATAGCACGAAGTAATTGAACTCGTCCGGCACCGCCCCTCCACTCATGGATGGACTTCACTTTTAGACCTTCCCGTAAAACCAATTCGGAAAATGGAAGGTAATTTGTCGCCTCATCACCATAATGCTTAGAAATGCGCCGTAGCAAATCAGCCCCTACTTCGTCGTACTTTTTTTCGGACCAAGCATCAGACTTATAACGGAGTTCCACTCCCACGAGAGCTCTGATTTTAAAATAGAAGATTGTTTTTTCTAACCCTTCTTGAGGCAAACCAGTCACTTCAACGGCTTCAAGTCCACCTCGAGTCGTCCGGCTACTGGTGATATGACCACCAGCAGAACCCACCAATCTCTTCAAGCGCTCCGAACTCTCGCCCCATGTTAGGTTGAACGGTGGCGTTATTAAGCTCTGTGGAAAAACCTGCTTAGGTTGGCTGTCGTTGTCCTTGGGAGAAGTATCACTGGGAGAATGAGTTTCTTGCCTTTTCATAGTAGTCATCTGCAAAGCCAACTCGCGTGCGCGCCGCTCGACCTCAGCCTGCTGGGCGGCGGGATCCGCTTTCTTGAGCGCCACAGTCTGCAATCCCAGCGCAAATTCATCTGTCAGACTGCTGTTGGTCCAACTCACCTGATCCGGCGGCATCACCTTCTTGACGTCCCGAAAAAACAGGTCGATGTCCTTGTTGGAACTCGTTTCCAAAGACTTTAGAAAGGCCGTCGTAAACGGACTGTTGCGCCGCCCGTTTCCATCAAATGCAGTCTGCCCCGGACTCGTCGCAAACGCTAAATAAAAGCCAGGGCCGTAGCCCGTGATCTCTCCCACGCTTTTGGTCTTAATTGACTTACCAACCTGCGCCATCACCGCCTCCAACTGGGAGGCAAACGGGTTATCCCGGCAACAATCCAGCACGACCACTTTCGTCGGCACTTTAGCTTCCTCAAGGGCCACCATAAAAGCGTCCCGCAGCAGCACCGCGCGGTTTTTCAATTGCGAAATCCCAGTGATCTTGGGCGTATCAACAGGCAATAGATAATTGTCTTCTCCCACTTGAATTCCATGGCCTGAATAATAGAAAACCGCAGCTTCGGCTCCGCGAGCGGCACTGGCAAACCGTTCAGCAGCCGTGGCAAACTCTTCTCGAGTGGGATCCTTCACTGCACCCCCGCCCACTATAGTGTAACCCATCGCCTTGAGCGCGTCGGCCACATCGGCAGAGTCTGCCGCGGGACTTATTAGCTGCATGTTGGAGGGCAGGTTGGCGTACTTGCTACATCCCACCACGAGGGCAACACGTTGTCCGGCAATGAGATCGTGCGTGGACAGTTCCATGAATACAACGATGGCCAAAAGCCGTAGAAACAGAGCAAGAACTTGCGACTTCATACAAGAGTGCGAACTATGCATCCCTTATCATGCCTTCCATGATGAAGGCACCCTAATTTAAAAAGAAACTCCTTTTCTGCCGGGAGGTTATCCTTAGACGGGTAACAAAGTGGCAGGAAAGCCATTTCAGCACGCTTTATCTATAAGTCTCTAACTAGCAGGAAATTGCTTTCCACCCCCTCGGCACGATTTCTTCAGCCTTGACGCGGGAGCGTTAAGAGAGAATTGCTTCCGCCCGATTCTGGGCGTGGCGTACAGCGAAATTCGGCCATTATGTGCGATTTTGGCTTTGGTTTCCGGCAAAAGACCGGCTTTGGTTCAAAGCTCGTCCCGTTCAACTTGCGCACCAGTTCCGAGCCTCAGTTTTATCGTTAATTTGGGCAATGGAGCATTCTCGGTGGGTGTGGTGACTCGAGCGTCTGATACCTAAAAAAGAGGCCCACGCCAAAGCCTCTTCTCCGCCGTTGCCAACGCGTCAGCAACGACTCGCACACTGGACGTCTCCAGTGGCTCTTCACACCAAACCAACAGCGTCGTGACGCTACGGCTTGATGGTCCTGCCCAAGCACGACTGACGACGGATCATGTCGTCAGCCATGTTGCGCAACCTGCTCTCCAAGCTCTGCACGGCTTCGTCTGACACCCGCTTCATTCCCAACGCTGGACGAAGTATTTGTGAGCGGTCGAGGAGATAGCGTTTTGCCTCAGCACGGTTTAATAAGCGGCTCATTCTAGTTCCTCCCATGGGTTCCAGTTTCAGTGTCGAAGAGCCCGTACAAGGCTTCCCCACGGCGACAAGCTGTGTGTGGATTCACTCGCTTGTGGACCTCGGTCACAGCGTTGAACAAGCTCCACGCTGTTCGTGGCAGGAACTCAATGTGACTCGGTCTTCGCCATTCACTGAGCACTTCAGGTACTTGGGTCGTTGTGATTGCGCCCGCATCGAGGGCTCTTATCACGATGTCGTGGGCTCGCTGGTCGTCGATGTTCGTCTCGTTGTAAGTGAGGATTCGATCATCAAGGTTTCGTAACCTGCTACCAAGTTGACCCACGGCCCTTGCCGTAAGGTGACTCAAATCACGTTCAGCAAAGCGGGTGTGCTTTCGTGAGATTTGAACTTCACCGCTGAACGCCAAGTTGTCGCAACAGAATACTTTAGTACCTGCCACTAACCCTGCTGGAAACGTCTTGTCGTGGCTGTTCCGTATTCCTACGGCCCAGGTCCATTCAAAGATCCCGCGTCCCGGCAACGTGATGTTCAGAACACCGAAGTAGCGTTGACCGTCGTGGCTCAAGGCGTGAGCCTGTTCCGTGATTATGAAGCCGCACGATCGCAGTTGCGTTTGCACCTCTGCAAACACACTGAAGTGCGCGAGTGGATACCAAGTCTCCGTGTGCTCTGGAGTAGGCACTTCCCACAACTGTTCTTTACTCACTAACTCTGCGCCGCAGTGAAGCAGCATTCCTTTTGGTGGCTTCTGGGCAACCACTGGCCCTTCCTCGATCATGTTCATGTTGTTTATTTTCTGTGTTTTATGACTACTGAGGGGCGGGCGGAATTGCCCACTGACCTCGGGCTGTGAGTGCAAAGAAAAGGCCGCTTACCCTTTCTGCTGGATAAGCGGCCAATGTTTCTTG
>CALQFT020000223.1 GCA_943329925.2 Opitutus sp. GAS368 | reverse complement strand
ACTGAGCTGGTGGCGTGACTCGGTGATGCCGATCTCAGGAATGGAGAAGGCATCCCCTTCGCCGCCCAAGCTGAAGGTGGCCACGCGTGTGACATCCGTCTGGAAGGCGAGCACCATGAGGTCGTAGACAGTCCGGAAATAGTCGCCCGCCAAAGTCGCGGCGATGTCGCGATTGGTGCGTTTGCGATCCACGTCGGAAATGCTTGGCAACGGCGTGTCCAGCCACGCATCGGCTCGGCGCGCGCGAATCTCTGCCTCACGGACTGAGGTGAGGTATTGCTCCATCCGGCCTTTATCCGCCGCCCCCATTTTCTGCTCGAGTTGGCGCACTTCGGCGAGGTTGGCGTCCAGAACGCTTCCTTTGCGCCGCAGGGCGCGCTTTTGGAATGCCTTGCCACCTTTCGGTTCCTCAAAAAGAGATGCGAAGATTTCACTGCAACGACGCAGTGCCGGTAGCCGCACGCCACCTGAGGTCCAGGCGAGGGAATCGCCGGTGAGGGCGACCTCCATCGAGGGATAACGGGTGTGCAGGGCCGTGATCTCAGCCATCTTTTGGTCCACGGAGATTGTGTTGCGGTCCGAAGGTCCGAGTTTCCCTCCGGTAAGCCAGACGGAGATGCAATTGTGGTGATGGCTGAGGGCTCCGGGGTGATGCAACCCGCTGATAGGGGTGATGACCTCGCGGTGCTTCTCCAGAGGCTTTAGCGACCGGGAGAACTGGTAATCCCGGCCCGGTGTAGTGATCTGGTAGTTGAGCGAGTGGACGCCGTTGGCGAGATATATGAAGGCGCTGCGTTTTGGCGTGGCGGTGGCGTTCTCCGCCGCGCGGAGCGGGACCATGCATTCCAGGAAGGGTAGCGAGATGAAACTGCCGAGGGCACGGAGGGCGTGGCGGCGGTTAATCAGCCAGGATTGGGAAAGGTAGTTCATGGGGGTTCTTGGTAAGAGGTTCTTGGTTCTTGGTTGAAGAGGTTCTTGGTTGAAGAGGTTCAGCGGGAAATGGGGGTATTCAGGAGATAGCGGATGAATCCGCCAACTTTGGAGTGGGTGAGCGCGGTTTGGTTATAGATGGCATCAAACTCCTCACGGGTGACGTAGCATTGGTCCAAGGCTACGTAGAGCTGGCTCTGAATTTCTGAGCATGAACGCTGCGAATAGCGCAAGAACTTGATGAACTCCGGATTGCTCCCGCCGTCGAATCCCGCGGCGATGTTGTGCATCACCGAGCCGGCTGCGCGGGTAATTTGGTCCCGCAGTCCGAAATCCTTCGCAAACGTGCCGCGCCGGGCCGAGGCATAGACAAGCTTGGTCAGCTCCCTAGCGAGCTGCCAGCCTTCAATGTCCTCAAAGCGTCGGATGATCATGATTTTTTTCTTAGTTTCCGGTTCCTAGTTCCTGGTTCTTTGTTGTTGGTTCTTTGTTGGGAACGACTGTTTTCTGCTCAGGAAAAAACAAAGAACAAAGAACAAAGAACTATGAACGAAGAACTATGAACGAAGAACATTTTATCATCGTTTGCGCATGAGGTCGGATTGGGCGACGGCGCGGATGATGTCTTTGATCCGGTATTGGTTTTTCTTCGCTTCCATCTCGATGGCCTTAAGGTCGTCTTGGTCATCAAAAGCGAGGGCGCGGCGGAGGCCATAAGTGCAGAGGTGCTCTATGAAGGCACGTGCGATCTTCTCTCGGTCCTCAAGCAATCGCTGTTTGAACTCGTTGGCATCTTTGAATGCGCGTCCGTCTGGCATGATGCCGGCGGGATTAATCAATGGGTCCTCACCAACGCCTGCAGGAATTTTCTCGCGGGTGCGCCACTGGCCGATGGCATCGTAGTTGTCCCAAGCAATGCCCAAAGGGTCGATCTTGGCGTGGCAGGCGGCGCAGTTGGCATCTTTGCGGTGAGCCTCCAGTTTCTCGCGGAGGGAGGCTTTTGGGCTTTGTTGTGTACTCGGCTCGATTGCGGGCACGTTCGCCGGCGGTGGCGGCGGCAGCTTACCGAGAATCACATCGCTAAGCCAGACGCCTCGGTGCACGGGGCGGTGACGTGTGCCGTCCGAAGTCAGTCCGAGCATCGCACCCATCGTGAGGAGGCCGCCGCGGTGATCTTCGGGCTTGAGGGAGACGCGCTGGAAGCCACTGATCTTCGGTTCGGGAAGTCCGTAGAAATCGCAGAGCCGTGCGTTGGCTATGCTCCAGTTCGATTCGATGAAGCTGTCGATGGGCATATTTTTGGCGTACATCTCGCGGAAAAACTCCACCGGTTCGGTACGCATGCTGGCTTCAAGCCAGGCGTCGTAATTGGGATAGAGCTTCTTGTCCGGCGGGAACATCCCTACGCGGTGGAGTTGCAGCCACTGGCGGGCAAAGTCGTCGATGAATCGGTTGGCCCGGCTGTCGGAGAGCATTCGGTCCACTTCCTGATTGAGGCCGTCGCTTTTGAGCGTGCCGTTTTTGGTCGCTGTGAAGAGAGAGTCGTCGGGCATTGAACTCCAGAGGAAATAGGAGAGCCGCGAGGCGAATTCCGAATCCGTGAGGCGTTCACGAGTTACCGGGTCGCCCTCTACGAGGTAAATGAAGTGCCGGGAGGTCAGGACGCCCTGCATTGCCACACGATAGGCGTCTGCACTCTTTTCTCCCGTCTCGCGTTCGCTGTAATAGGAGCGCATATACTTCTCCAGCTCCTCCTTTTTTACGGGCCGGCGCCAGGCGCGTTCAGCAAAGCGCTGCAGATGTTCTACGACAACTTCTGGAGTTGCGTCATCGGGCGGCAACAAACCCTCGCGGCGGTTCTTTTCGGCCTCAGATACGAGCGGGCCCTCCCATTCAATCCAATCGAGCAGCACCGTAGAGAAGAGGCCGTTTCCCTTATCATCGAACATCTGCGGTGCGTTCGGATTGAGCAGCAGGGTCTCGCTGCTGTGCGTAAAGATGTAACCGCCCCTGCTTCCGAGGGCATTGCGAAAGGCGGCTCCGCTTCTTCTGTCTACCACATCCGTGGCCACCACGCAGCAGTCCAGCGTCGCGGGCATTTCAACGAATACCTCGAACTCAAACACCTGCGGACTGTTCTCGGGCGCGGTGAGGTCAAACTCGATAATGCCTTCCACTGTCTCTTCGCCGGTCCGCTTGCCGATGCTTAAGTGCGCTGGCTGGCCGCCAGGTGGGCGGATCCCACTTGCCTGGATGCGGACTTTGTAGAGCCCGCTATGCTCCGGTCCTGTCTTGCCGAACCAATTAGGAGAGAGCGCATTCTGGGTCGTGCCAGGGAACATGAGATAACGTAGAGGCCGCTTGATGCCGAAACGGTCCAGAGCCGCCTGCTGGTCCTTTCCTCCTCCGTAACGCAGATCGGCGGCCGTCTTGCGGACTTTGCGCGCCTCGCTCGATACAACCGGAAAGGCGCGGTCGAGCACGAGTTCTGCCGCGCGGTAATAGCGCTCCATGTGCGACGGCGAAAGGGAAAGTTCCGAACCGATGCGCTCAAATCCATGCCACAGCGTGTCCGCGTTTAGCTCCCCCGGCTTGGCAGGATCGTAGCGAACGCCGAGCAGGTCATAGACCGTGTTCTGATACTCTTTCCGGCTCAGTCTATAATGAGTCACTGCAGGACGCGCCGCCATCCGTGAGGCTCGGCCCTGCTTGAGAAGTGAGTCGAGATTCGTAACAAAAGCCGCGATCTCCTCCTGGGTCGGTTTTTTTTCCTTCTTCGGAGGCATCTCGCCACTGTTGACGTTTTCGAGTGCCTCCGCCCAATGATGGCTGTCCACGCCCAACTTAAAATCGCGCGAGAGATGGTCGAGGCGCAAGTCGCCCTTCTCCTTCTCAGGGCCGTGGCAGCGAATGCAATGCTTCTCTAGGAAGGCTTCAAACGGTTCCGCTCCAATGACGACACCAGACAAAGGAAGGCTGGCAGTGAAGATCAGCGCCAGGACGAAGAATGAGTGAAAGCGAACGGGGGAAGTCATGGTGGGATACAACAAATACCCAATTGTGCCATCTTTATTTGTATGTAGCTACCCCCGAAAACTCGGGGGGCACCGAGAGCGCCTCGGAATCAAAGTCAGACTCAGCCACCTGCTCCCGAAATCCGAAGCGGGAGGTCACGGATGGATGTCGACTTGACCTGAAAGGAAATCTTCGGAAGCAGAGCTTGGATCTTACCCTGCACTCTGTTGCTGAACGGCTCTTCGACCGGACACAGGCGAATCGACTTGAGAAAGGAGAATTCTATTCCTTCTGTAAGAACAAAGAGACTTCACTGGACAAACTTGACGTCCACCTTCGGCAGCAGGGCTTTTACTTTGGTCTGCGTTTCGTCGGGGTAGCCTTTGCCATAGAGGACGAGCGTGAGGGACTTGAGATGAGCGAAGGCTTGCAACTGAGGGCGTCGCGCGTCGGGAAGGTCAATGCCTGAGAGGGAGAGCTCCCGGACCTGGGTCACGCTGGCGAGGGTGGCGAGATCGGAGTCGGTAAAAGTTTTGCCATCGATCGAGAGACGACGGAGCGTGGAAATGGATTTGACCGTGTCGATGGCGTCCAATGCTGGAGTGTTCACGCCGTACTCGAGCGCCATATATTCCATCGGCAAGTCACGCAGGTGCTTCACGACGCCAGCGGTGGCTTTTGAGCAACTGATCTCGATGCCAGTCAGCTTCTTCAGCTTTTTGAGATGACCGGCGCTGGCATCGGTAATGAGTTTGGAGTGCCACAATTTGATGAACTCCAAGTTGGGAAACTTTTCACAGACATAACCGAGTCCCTCATCGTCGAGGTTGTTGCTGTGGAAGTTGATCCTTTTGAGCTTGGTCCAGCCCTCGAACTTTGCGAAGCCATGCCCATTCACCGGAGAGCCGCGGAAGGTGAAGCTCTCGAGGTTTTTTAGTCCGGCCAGTTGTTCAAGCCCGGCGTCGGTGGCCTGACCGAAGTACGCGAGCTCGAGAGAGGTAAGCATTGGGCACTGCGTGAGAGCTTTGAGTCGCGCGAGGCTCGGATCGCCTAAGGCGGGGTTTCCAGGCAGTCCTCTGGCGGTTCCTTCCATGCTCAGGGATTTGAGGTTCTTGAGTTTTAGCAGCGGCGGCAGCCAGGAGTCCTCGATCTTTGTTGCCACGATCTTGACGGACTCGAGGGACGGGATGTGCCCAAGGTGCTCGATAAAGGCCGCGTCGTAGGGATCTTCGGTGGTGCCTCGATAGACGTGCGCCTTACCATTCTGAATGCTGGTGCTGACGAGAGTGAGCGTGTCAAAAATCGTGATGTCAGCCCCCGCCGCTTTTTTGAGCGCCTCGGGAGTCGTGTTGATCTTTGTGAACGAGCCCGGCGCCCTCTCGATCGTGCGGATGACGGCCTCGACGTGCGGGTGCCGCTCGGTGGCGGCGAGAATGGCGGCGGCGTTGTCGGTGAGCGCATGCTTTAGAGTGGCATCGTCCGTGGCGGCGATGATGGCAGCGAGGTCGGCTTGGGAGGCGATT
>CALQFT020000222.1 GCA_943329925.2 Opitutus sp. GAS368 | reverse complement strand
TGGGCCACCGAAACCATGGGCAACCCCAAGTATCCCCTGGAGCTGTTCCTGAGGGTGGTGACCGTGGGGCTGGAGACGATGAAGGTGGTGAATGGGTTGCCGGGGCTGGATATTTGACCACAAACCAACCAAAAGACAGTGACCATAATTCTTACCATATTTCCACTTGTGGACCAGCCTACCAAATCCAAGAATCTCAACACCTACTGCGACCTTCTGGAGGTCAACAGTCTCTCGCGCAACACTCTCAGCCCATCACCAAACGTATGAAATTCCGAATTGAAAATTTGGGCCGTCTCGATCAGGCGGAAATCGAAGTCGCAGATCTCACCGTGATCTGCGGGGAGAATAACAGCGGAAAAACCTACGCGACCTATGCGCTATATGGCTTCCTACGCATGTGGGCACAGAGCCCGATGTCCCCGCATCCGGTGGCGCTAAGCACGGCACACGCACTTCCTCAAACGGGAGTGCAGCGCGTGGACCTGATCAAAGATCTTCTTCCCACCGCAAAAGCGTATTTCGACGAAATGTCGAAACTTTACAACAGCCAGTTACCGAAAGTTTTTGCCTCAAGGGAGGACTATTTCACAGATAGCTTGATCCATTTCACTCCGGACGAAGTGATTCCCGATGTTTCCCCGGAATACAATCATGCAGTCAAGATTGGCTCTGCCACTGCGTTGATTTTTTCAAAGGAAAAAGGATCCACGCTCCTGGAAATTACCCGCCCAAGCGGCTTGCAGAAATCAATTCCTGTTTACGCCGTCGCCAAAATTATCGACGATGTATTCCGCCAATTAGTGTGGAGCCAGATCGTTCCCGAGGTCCACATTTCCAGCACCGAGAGGACTGGAGCTGCCGTCTTTCACCGCAGCTTGAACTTCGCCCGAGACAAAGCCATGAGCGCTCTTACGCAAATGGAGGCGAACCGCCAGCAACACGATCCTGAGGCCTTTGTCACCCAACTGTTTCTCGATTATCGCGCAGACTATCCACTGCCAGTGGAGGACAACGTAAAACTGCTGGGGAATCTTGAACAAATTTCCAAATCCACCGGCAAGATCGCGGCCAGCCACCCGGAAATTCTCAAGGCCTTTGACGTCATCGTTGGAGGTTCTTACAAATCCACCAAGGAAGGCGTTTACTACGTACCGAAGGGCAGCAAGAACAAGCTGACCATGTCCGAGTCATCTTCGGTCGTTCGGTCATTGTTGGATTTTGGCTTCTATCTTCGGCATATCCTGAAACCCGGGGACTTGCTCATCATGGACGAACCGGAAATGAGTCTCCACCCCGTCAACCAGCGCTTGCTCACGCGGCTGCTGGCACGGCTGGTAAATGCTGGAGTTAAAGTTTTCCTCACCACGCACAGCGACTACATCCTTCGGGAATTTAACACCCTGATTGTAGGCAAGGGGCACCGCGAGCAGATCAATTCCGCGTTGGGCAAGGAAATCTATCATGAGGAGAACTTCCTCGATTCTGATCGAGTGCGCCTATACACCGCGACGGATGAAAAACAAACGGACCCCGGAACCGGCAAGAAGTCCGTGGTTCACATCCTTCGGCAAGAGGAAATTGATGCCGACGAGGGCATGAAGGTGGGTTCGTTCGATGATGAGATTGACGCGATGAACCGGGTTCAGGACATCCTGATTCAACTGAAGGAGGAGGAGTCAGCATGACGTTCACCAGCGTGGTTCACGGGCTTCTGGAGTCGGATGCCAGGCTCGCTCCGACTGAAGCAGGTGAACTACATCTGGAAGAGACGGATCCCTCGGCTTCTTTGAAGAAAGTGATCATCCAACTTCCGGCGCAGTTATCATCGGCAGCTTTTGCGCTCGATTTTAAGATCCAGCGAAGCAAGGGCAAGTCTCCGGCTTGTCTTTCTGAAGTCCTCAATGCTAGCGGGCCACACCCATTGAGAGCTGCTTGTGACGCCGTGATTTGTTTGGAGGATGGTCCGCATACTCACGTCATCCATATTGAGATCAAGTCCAGTAAGGACAAGCGGACCATCGGGCAACTCAGGAATTCAAAGCGATTCACCCAATTCCTCCGTGGTTTGGCCGAGGAATGGCATGGGATTAGTGGCACCTTTTCCGATTGGTTCGTCATTTTGCTAGGAGACGGGCGCGAACCGAGCCGCAAGCGTAGAACATCCATTTCGAAAAGCTCTTATCCGAGTTCTCAGCAACCTAGTCGCAGCGCACAAAACCCAGCGATCATTTCTGTGCAGTCCGGGGATAGACTTCATCTCGGGCGTCTCTATAACAGCATCAAATGAATCACGGCAAACAACTCCGACTCTTCCTCCCCGACGGCACGCCGTCCGGGCCGCGCTATTACGAACTCGTCAACTGGACCGGGCAGGCAGTGGTGATGCCGGTGAGCCGCATCAAGGAATTGGTGAGCGGAGATTGGCCGGAGTTTGAAAGGCCGGGAGTTTACATGGTCCGCGGCGAGTCGGAAGAAGGTCACGGTCGACTCTACATCGGAGAGAGCGAGAATGTGGCGAAGCGGGTGCAGGGCCACCCGGCTTCTCTCGGTTTCGAAGTCACGGAGCTTCTTTTGTTCTCCAGCAAGGATGACAACCTGACGAAATCCCACGTCCTATGGCTGGAAAGCGCGCTGATTGACCTGGCCACGACCGCAAAGCGGATCTCCTGAGCAATGGCACGGCTCCGCTGACCAAGACCCTCTCCAAGGCCGAGCAGGCCACCATGGTGGAGTTTCTCGAACATCTGGGATTGGTGGCGCAGACGGCGGGATTCTCTTATTTCACGAAGGCGAAGGTCCGTAGCGCAGGCCCCACGCCCGCTGCTCAGTTTTCCCTCCACAAGGTGAAACAAGGGCTCAAGGCGCAGGCCATCCAGAGCGATGAAGGCTTCGTGGTCTTGGCGGGTTCCCGGGGGTCGGGATTCCCGACCGAGGCACTTGGCAAAGGTTACGCGCTGCAGCGCGAGGAGTTGATCGAACAAGGAGTGATGAAGCTAGAATCCGACGGCAATTATCTCTTCACCGTCGATGCGGTTTTCGCCTCCCCGAGTGCCGCGGCATCGATCGTGGCAGGCTATCCCAGCTCCGGGTATCAAAACTGGCTTGACCAAAACGGAGTGAGCCTCAAAAGCCTGTTGGAGAAGGAAAAACTGGCGGCACCCAATGGCGAATGAACCACACGATTGGATACGCCCTACACCCCCCCTTGTTGACGGGTGGAAGCTTTACGACAATTCCGGAGAAGGACCGATTTTGATCCACAGCAGCGCACCGTCATGAGAGCAAGCAACTGGTTTCAACAAGCCGACCAAGCGATGATCCGCGCCGCCGCCCGGGCCGGCCGCGATCTCCCCCATTGGCATCTGGACCACGAGACCATGGCGATGAACGAGAAAGTCATTGTGGACGTCGGCAGGCAAAAGGATCGAGTCACCAAAATGAAGCTCGGCAAGACCAAGAACGCCAGCGGCAAGAGCGTGAATGACAAGGACAGCGGCATCACCAACGACGCCAACCTCTGGGCCACCGAAACCATGGGCAACCCCAAGTATCCCCTGGAACTCTTTCTGCGGGTGGTGACCGTGGGGCTGGAGACGATGAAGGTGGTGAAGGGCCTGCCGGAGCTGGAAATTGGGTGACGATATTGGATCGTAAATTTACAGAAAAAAATCATCATGAATGCATCCATCCAAAGATTTAGTCAGCACCCACTCCGAACTTCATTGGAGGCACTTCATGATGCTATTCTCCGATTAAAGATTGAAAAATCGCCGGGCGAAGATGGAGTGGTAAAGGCTGAAAGCAGTGAACAGCAGCGTTCATCTTTAGCACGCCTGATTTGGATCGCCCGATTTGTCTCCTCTTCGATCAGTCGATCACGCGGATTAATGTGGACGCCAACTTCATTAAATTCAGCTAACTCAGCGGTCGCGGCACTCACGACAGCAATTGATCAGTATGACGTTAGCAAGTCAGTAGTTCATTTCGAGGCTGCTTGTGACACAGCGCTGGATCAGTTGCGTACGGCGACCATTATTTGTTTTAACGCTCCCGCGTCCAGGCTGAAGAAATCGTGCCGTGGGGTGAAAAGCAATTTCTTATCCTTTTTAGCTTTTTGCATTTTGGTTCAGGAAAGCGAGCCCACGAATCCAGCCGGAAGGATTTGGCGCCAGAAACGGTTTCTTGTCTCCCCCCGAACCGAGACCTTTTCCGTTTCTGACTCTCAACCGAAGGCCGACATCAAATGACCAGTAATAAGAGTTGCGACCAAATACGCGTAGGGAGTTGGGTGAAGGCGACCAAGGACCAGGACCGCTGGCCCTGCGTCGCAGGTCTTCGATTTGATTGCGAAATGCCGTCCCGGACTTTTTCGAAAAACTTTGCTGGTCGCATGGGTGGAGATGGTTGTTTGGATGGTCAGACACACGCGACTTGTTGAATCGAGTGCGCCACATTTGTGGTTCAGGTGTCCCGTGCGTGAGCGGGACGTACGTGCGATATACGTGCGATATACGTGCGATATACGTGCGTTGTGCGTGCGTTGTGCGTGCAATGTGCGTGCAATGTGCGTGCGATGTGCGTGCGATGTGCGACGCACGTCTCTCGCAAACTCAACGCAAACGAACGGGGTAGGGCGTCTCTCTCCAAAAGTGTTCGCTGAAAATCATCGAAAAAAAATCGCGTTCCGTAACCAGCCCACCGCCTTCCCTTCCGGAACAAACTCCCGCCCCAATCACGCCCATTCCTGACACAGCAACTCAGCTTGCTGTAGCACCGTCTTCACCGCTTCGTCCTGCAAATCCGGCGGGTAACCGTACTTGTTCAGAATCCGCTTCACCATCACCCGGATCTTCGCCCGTGCTCCTTCACGCAACGTCCAGTCGATGGTCACGCTTTTCCGAACCTGCGTAATTAACTCCGCTGCGATCACACGCAGTTTATCGTCGCCCATCGCAATCACAGCCGATTCGTTTGCCGCCAGCGCGTCATAAAACGCCACCTCGTCATCCGTCAGGCCAAGGTCCACGCCCCGTTTGGTCTCGGCATCCATCTCCTTCGCGAGTTTGATCAACTCCTCCAGCACCTGCATCGTGGAAATGGCGCGGTTATGGTAGGCGTTCAGCGTCTTTTTCAGCTTCTCGGAGAACACCTGACTCTGCACGAGGTTCTTCTTCGCCCGCACCTTGAGTTCGTCTTTCAGCAGTTTCTCGAGCAACTCGGCTGCAACGTTTTTGTGTTTGAGGCCCCGCACTTCGGCAAGGAACTGTTCACTCAAAATCCCGATGTCCGGCTTCGCCAATCCCGCCGCGCTAAACACGTCAATCACTTCGCCGTGCGTTGTAATCGCTCGGGAAACCAGTTGGCGCACGGCTGCGTCGATTTGCTCCGGAGACTTCTGACGTTCACCGCTCTGTTTGTTCAACGCGGCTTGCAGCGTCTGGAAGAAACTCACGTCGTCGCGAATC
>CALQFT020000221.1 GCA_943329925.2 Opitutus sp. GAS368 | reverse complement strand
GAATCGGGCCAGAACCAGATTGGACCACTACGTAGCCCGGCGGGGAAAGATCGGGCATGCGACAAAGCCTGCGAACAACTCGAGGGAGCGGGTTGGGATCGAAAGGGCACGGGGAAGTTCCTCACAGGTTATTCACAGGCCATTAAATCACGACGCCACATGCGGTTATCAATAACACAATACAATGTATGTCATATGGAGTGGCGTTCAGTGGGTGTCTCAGGCGGTAGCGACTGCTGGCTGGCAACCGGTTTTGCCCTCCCCGTAGAACGCCAGCAAATCTTAAAGAAAACTGGTCCTTCTTTCCTGGGACCGCGGAACCCCCGTCTCCGCTTTGACGCTCCAAAAACTCAGACAGTCCTTGCGGAGCTGGGGCTCCGCGCTCCCAGGTGCTGAGGTCTTTTAATCATCCATAAACCTAAAAGAGATGGTATAAGACACGCCCAAAAGTCGACTCACGGAATGCAGAAAGGCACCACTCGGCCCAACTACACCAACAGCATACAGTCCCCATAGCTGTAAAATCGGTAGGATTCCCGCACCGCCTCTTCGTAGGCCGCCAGAGTCAGTTCACGCCCCGCAAAGGCACTGACAAGCACCAGCAAAGTGCTTTTGGGCAAATGAAAGTTAGTCAGCAACGCTCCCACACACTGAAATGTATGCGGCGGCTTGATGAATAGGTCGGTTCTACCGCTGGCCGCCTGGAGCGGCACCCCGTTCCGAGCGCAACTCTCCAGCACACGGGCCGTCGTGGTACCAATGGCCAACACCCGCTGTGCGGCATTAACCTTGAGCGCCGTAGACTCCGGCAGATCGAATCGCTCGGAGTGCATAGGATGATCCTCGAGTGTTTCTGTTAATACGGATCGAAAGGTTCCCGTGCCGACATGCAGCGTGACAAAGGCGTGAGGCAGCACCGCCATTAACTCAGGGGTAAAATGCAATCCCGCTGTGGGCGCGGCAACGGACCCCTCCTCTCGGGAATAGATGGTCTGGTAGCGCTCCTTATCCTCCAACTCAGCAGCCCGCCCCATATAAGGAGGCAGCGGCAACTCACCCACGCGCTGCAAATCCAACGGCGCATCGAACGTAATCAACCGGTCGCCATCTGAGAAAACCGTCTGAACAATGCCCGTGACCCCGCCAGCTGTGAAAGCCGCCCCAACGCGCAATTTGCGCCCCGGCTTTACCAAACAGCGCCAAGTGGTGGGCCCTTGCGCTTCTAAAAGCAGCAATTCCAGACGCCCGTCATCGCTGTAAACTCTTGCCGGAATGACGCGGGTGTCGTTGAAAACAGCAAGATCTCCCGGACGGATATATTCAGGCAAATCGGCAATGCGCCTGTGCTCCCAGCGGCCTTCCAAGCGGTGCACCACGAGCATCCGAGCGTCTTCACGCCGCGTCGGCGGGTGGCTGGCAATAAGGGCCTCGGGCAGCGGATAGTCGAAATCAGAGGTGCGCAGCGTCATGTGGAGCGCAGACGCTGCCATAAGTGACGAGTCGACGCCATACTCGGAATGCTTTCCCCCACCCTAACGGTCAATCTGAGGCAGTTCGAGATTTTCTAATTATCGATTATAAAACAGAAAAACTGCTATCCGTTCCGCTCTGCGCTCAATGCCGCCGCCAAAGCTTGCGCCACCTCCAGGGCGCTAACTCCTTTCATACACGCGAAATCCAAGTGGCATTCGCGCTGAAAACACGGACCGCAAGGGACGCGATGCTGCAACACCGTGTGCCCAACACCCAGCGGTCCGGTCAGACGCGGTTCGGTGGAACCAAAAATTGCGACCACGCGCACGCCAAGCATCGCAGCGAGGTGCATGGTTCCCGTGTCGTTGGTGAGCAATACGGTGCATCCGCGCAGACACTCGAGCAATTTCTCCAAAGTCGTGCGCCCGATCTGGTTATCCACCATAATCCCCTTCCCCGCCGGTAACGCTGCCTCAATAGCCGCTCCCGCCGCCGTATCCTTGGCCACACCGAGAAGTACCCACTCCACCGCTTGCGTTTCCGAAACGCGCTCCATCACCTCCGCGAACCGCTCCGGAAACCACCGTTTCGCCCCGCCAAACTCCGCCCCGGGACACACCGCCACTCGGCACACCTCAGAAACGCTAAGCCCCTCACGAGCCGCCACCCACTCCTCCGGCTCCAACCGCGGCGCCCCCATACTTTCCGCCAAGTCCAAATAATAATGAACCTGATGGCGCAAGATGAGCGGATCATTCAAGCGCGGAGGCTTTTCCATCAACTGGTTGAACAGCGCCGCCCGAAGATGTCCTCGATATCCCACTCGCCGCGGGATACCGGCCAGCCACGCTTCGAGTCCGGTGCGCAGCGAGTTAGGCAACATCACCGCGGCGTCAAAGTTTTCAGCACGCAATAACTTTGCTGCGGCTTGAATGCCGCATTTTGGAGGCAGCGCCAGAACGAGGTCGACCTCGGGTACCGCTTTCCAAAAGCCAGCAAGTTTGGACTGGCAGACCACCGTAATTTGCAAGTCCGGCCGCGTACGTTTCATTGCGCGAATCGCCGGAAGCGTCATGACCGCGTCACCCAGCCAGTTTACGGAGCGCACCATCAGGCGGAACGGCTTGAGCTCCTTGCCGGTCAAAAGGCCACGTTTGCCCCCGATGCTCAAAAAGCGTGGGTATGGCGTTTTCCAGCGGTTATGCGACCACAGCCAGTCGGAGGGCTGTTGGCGGATCATGGCCTCGAGCTCGAGATTGAGCATTGCCGTGGCGGGGGCCGTGTCTTTGGGCAAAGAAATAGCGGGGCGGAAGACCAGCCGCCAACGCCCCTTTGGTGCGGTATAAAGCGCTATCCCCATGACTGAAGCGCCAGTGCGAAGTGCCATCGTGGCCACTAGGGGCGAGGTTGAGGCCAGCCGATTGAACAACGGGCACCACAAACCGGAGTCGCCCGCGTGTTGATCCGCCAGCACGCCCACTACACCGCCCTTGCGCAATAATTCCATCGCGCTGTGAAAGCCTTCCTTGCGCTCGAAAAGCTGCAACCCCTCGGTAGCCCGCGCCCGCCGAATCCATGCATCTATATGTTCGTTACTTAGCGACTGGTAGATCGAACCGCATTCGCACGGAAACATTTGCGGAGTCAGGCGCGCCAGCAATTCCCAGTTCCCCAAATGCCCCAGCAAGGCGACCACACCTTTTCCTGAACTGAGCGCTGCTATTAAGTGCTCGAATCCTTCCACATCCACTAATTGCCGCAACTCTCCCGCGGGCACCCGCGACAGACAAGCGCCCGCCGCTATGTTGCCAGCCATCCCTGCAAAATGCTCCCGACCAATGCGTTCCTTTTGCCGAGGCGAAAATTCCGCTCCAAATGCAGTGTCTAAGTTACTGCGGACCAACCGCCTATAATGCGAAGCTAAATGCCAGCCTATGCGCCCCGCCATGCGGCCAGTCGCAATCACGATGCGCAAGGGCAGCACACCCAAAAAAGCCCATACACCGCGAGCGAGCAGATAAGTAAAGCGGTTCATCAGAAATCAATGCTGCTTCCAGCGCAAGTAACGCAAGGGATGTTCGTCGAGCAGATTGGGTATAATGCCCTCCAATTTGTCACCGTCGTAAAATTGGATCCCGACGTAAAAATAGAGGGGACAAATCGGCATCTCCACCTCAACGAGCTGCTTTTCAGCCTCCTGGAAATGCGCAAAGCGTAGAGCGGGATCCGGTTCAGTTGCCGCTTTGGCGATGAGCGCGTCGTAATGGGCATTACTCCAACCGGTACGGTTATTGCCATCGCCTGTGACGAACATGTTTAAAAAAGTGTTGGGATCATTGTAATCCGCAACCCAACTCGAGCGACAAAGGTCGTAGTCCAAAGCGCTTTGCTCGGAAAGATAGACGGTCCACTCCCTCGGCTTAAGCAGCATCTGCACTCCCAGTTCTCGACTAAAGATCCCCTGCATTTCCACTGCCAAGTCCCGGTCCAAATCCGAGTCTCCTTTGTACAAATAATGGACCACGGGAAACCCCTTGCCCCCTGGAAAACCAGCCTCCGCCAGCAACCGCCTCGCCTCCTCCGGATTGCGCTTCAACCCCAGCGGCGGCTTGTAACCATGCCCAGTCCCAGGCGGCACAAAGCTTTGCGCCGGAAGCTCCCCCGAGCGCGTGATCTTCTCCACCAACTCGGAGCGCTCCACCACCATACTGAAGGCGCGGCGCACCCGGGCATCGCCAAAAGGAGGCCGGGTCGCATTAAACCGAATGAAGTATGTCCCCAAAAAAGGCGCGGAGTGAAAGTCCGCGCGCTTGCGGAGTTCGGCCATGAGCGGCGTGGGGGCGAGTCCCTTGTCCATCATGAGGTCGGCGGCACCAGTGGCGTACAGGTTGAAGGCGGTAATCGGACGAGCGGCTGGCAGCACATCGATACTCGCCATCCCCACCGACTTCACATCCCAGTAACGCGGGTTGCGCACCAGACGAACCCGGTCAAACAGACGCCACTCCTTGAGCAAAAACGGCCCGTTACCAAGGAAATGCTCGGGCTTCGACGCCCAGTCTGAATGCGCCTCAACCGTGGCCGCGTGCACCGGCAAATAAGTTGCGAAGGCGCAAAGATCGGGGAAATACGGGGTCGAACTGGAAAGCCGCACTTGGAGCGTATGGGCGTCCAATGCGGTTATGCCGACCTGCGCGAAGTCGGTAAGTTTTTCCGTATTAAACGCCTCCGCGTTGACGATGGGATAAAACTGGGAGGCGTACTCTGATCCTGTAGAGGGAAGAAGCGCTCGTTTCCAAGCGTAAACAAAATCAGCACTGGTGAGCGGTTCGCCGTTGGACCAAACGGCGTCGGAGCGCAGGTGGAAGGTGTAGAGGCACCCGTCTGGAGAGATGTCCCAGTGGGTAGCGACTCCGGGTTGCGCGGAAGCGTCGGGACCGAAGATGGTGAGTCCCTCCAAAAGTGCGTAGGCTACGCGGCTCGTAGCTTGGGCCGTAATAAGAGCAGGATCCAGCAGTTCCGGCTCTGCGCCGTTGATAAAAACAAGATCCGCGCGGTCCAAGGCGCGGTTACAAGAACTCAAGGCGAGCAAAATGAAAAGTGCCCAAACCGAGAGCATCCTAGACGCTAGTCGTGCGCAGAACTGGGTGGAGGGATTTGATTTTCGCAAAGAAACCATGGACCCCTAGGAGAATCCCCTAATCCGAGGCGGCGAGCCACCAAGAAAGCATAGGGCATCAAACGCGACCGATTCCTACCGCGCCCACCGGTACGATTCGGCAGTGCGCATTTGAGGCAAAAAACCTTACTGCTGAGCTGCGCCTTCTGCTTTTGGAGCAGGCGCCGGACTGGCTGGAGGAGCGTCAGCCTTGGGAGCATCAGCCTTGGGAGCGTCGGCCTTGGGAGCGTCGGCCTTGGGAGCGTCGGCCTTGGGAGCGTCGGCCTTGGGAGCGTCGGCCTTGGGAGCGTCGGCCTTGGGAGCGTCGGCCTTGGGAGCGTCGGCCTTGGGAGCGTCGGCCTTGG